>JAFGHH010000196.1 GCA_016930215.1 Deltaproteobacteria bacterium | reverse complement strand
TACCACGACCGGGCACATTTGGGTCCGGGGTGGCTTCGCGAGGCCTCCCGATGGCATGATGCGGGTCGCCGCGGCCGGAAAGCCGGTCCGCGGCGGGAGGAGCGGACGATGAAGAAGCTGGTGCGCCTGTTGGTCGTCCTGGCGCTGATCGCGGCGCTGGTCTTCTTCTGGCTGAACCTCGACCTGTTCGGGATCCACGCGTCGCTCAGGTTCTACCTCGTGGGCGGCGGCGCCTCGGCCCTCGTCGTCGGCCTGCTGCTCAAGCTGCTCGGGCGCTGGGACGTGATCCCCGACTGGTTTCCGCTGATCGGCAAGGCGGACGACAACCTCGCCTGGATCCTGATGGCCACCGGCCTCGGCGCCGGCCTCGTCGGCTACTTTCTGCTCTGACGGACGCCCGTCGCGCCGGCGGCTACGGCCCGGCGACGGTGCAGGCGGAGGCGTCGCCGAGCTGGCAGGCGCGGACGTAGTACTGCTGGGATTCGCCGCCGCGACCGAGGTCGACCAGCAGGGCGCCGAGCGACCGGCAGCCGGCGCCGTCGCTCGCGTCGCAGGCCTTGCGCAGCAGCGTCTCGGCGACGGCGTTGTCGTTCGCGGTGCGCGCCGCGATCCCGAGCTCCGTGCACGAGGCGCCGTGGCCGCCGTCGCACGACTCGCGGAACAGCCGGTCCGCCTCGGTGCCGCGACCGATGGTGCGCAGCACCTGGGCCAGGTTGCCGCAGCCGGCCACGTCCCCCGCCTCGCAGGCCCGCCGCAGCGGAGCCTCGGCCTCCGCGTTGCGCCCCAGCTCGCGCAGCATCGCGCCGAGCTGGTTGCAGGCGTTGAGCTCGCGGGCGTCGCACGCCTTCCCGTAGGTCGTCTCCGCCTCGGCGTTGCGCCCCGCGGCCCGGTGCAGCATCGCCAGGTTGGTGCAGCCGATGGCATCGTTCCCGTCGCAGGCCTTGAGGTACGCCGCCTGCGCCTCGTCGTAGCGCAGCAGGCCCTGCAGGGCGGCGCCGAGCCGCGTGCAGGCACCCGCGTCGTTGGCGTTGCAGGCCAGCTCGTAGGCGGCGACGGCGTCGTCGATCATCCCGAGCTGCTGGAAGGCGTAGCCGACGCCCGCGCACATCGAGGCGTTGGCGGAGCTGCAGGCGCCGCGCAGCGGGGCCACCGCCTCCTGCCCCTTCCCCTGCTCGACCAGCAGCGCGCCGAGCCCGTAGCAGCCGTTGACGTTGGCCCCCTCACAGGCGCGGCGGTAGTTGGCGAGCGCGTCGTCGGTCGCGCCGCGCGCCTGGGCCACGGCCCCCAGGCCCCAGCAGCCGCCGGGCTCGCCGCCCTCGCACGCCTTGCGGAACGGCTCCTCGGCCTGGTCGGTCATCCCGGCCTGGAGCAGCGCGGCGCCCATGCCGTAGCAGGCGCCCGCGCTCCCCTGGTCGCACGCCGGCCGGAACTGCTCGGCGGCCTGCGCCCCGAGGCCCTGGGTCTGCAGCTCGATCCCGAGCACCGTGCAGGCGGTGGCGTCGCCGCCGTCGCACCCGCGCCGGTACGCCGCCGCCGCCTCGGACTCCTTGCCCGCGTTCTTGTACACGCCGGCGAGCACCGTGCACATCGCGGGGCGACCGCCCTCGCAGGCCCGCACCAGCAGCGCCAGCCCCTCGTCCTGACGCCCCAGCTCGATGAACAGCACCCCGAGCGCGTCGCAGGCCGGCGTCTGGCCCGCCTCGCACGCGGGCCGCAGCACCTCGACCGCCTCTTCCTTGCGCCCCAGCGTTTGCAGCAGCGTGCCGGCCCCGGCGCAGCCGCCCGGGTCGCCCCCCTCGCAGCCGCGGCGGTACGCCGCCGCCGCCTCGTCCAGCCGCTGCAGGCGCTCGAGCGCGATCCCGCGGCCGGTGCAGGACGGGGCGTCCTCGCCCTCGCAGGCCTTCTCGTACGGCGCCAGCGCGTCCTCGTTGCGGGCGAGCTGCACCAGGGCCCCGCCGAGGGCCCGGCAGGCGCCGAGGTCGCCCGCATCGCACCCGCGGCGGAACGGCGCCTCGGAGTCGGCCACCCGCCCCGCCCCGAACAGCATCAGCCCGAGGTTCCGGCAGGCGATCAGCTCGTTGCCCTCGCACGCGCGCGCGTACAGCGGCTCGGCCTCCGCATCGCGGTCGAGCTGCTCGAGGACGTGTCCCAGGCTCGAGCAGGACGGCAGGTCGCCCGCGTCGCACGACTTGCGGTACGGCTCCTCCGCCTCGGGCCAGCACTGCCGCTCGCGCAGCGAGTCGCCGACCACCCGGCAGTAGCCCAGATACCCGTTCTGGCACGCCGCCCAGTCCGACGGCGTGACGGTGCAGTTGCGCGCCGCCGGCGGCGGAGGGGGCGGCGGCTGCGTCGGATCCCCGGGCGCCGGACCGACGGCCGGCGGCGGACACCCGCAGACGAACCCGGCCCAACCGCACACGACGGCACACGTCAACACGCTGCGCATGGCACGGCTCCTCTCCATGAGCGCGTCGTACGACGCCCGCCCTCCCCCCGTCAAGCTCGGCCCCCTACCGGAGCGACACGCGGACGGCGTAGACTGCGGACACGGCCGGCGCGCCGCGACGCAGGCCCGCGCGGCCGAGGCGCCCGGCAGGAGGTGGCTTCCCATGATGACGCGCACCTTCGCCTGCTCCGTCGCCCTCGTGCTCGGGTCGTCCGCCCCGGCCCGCGCCGCGGACTACACGGTCGACGCCGCACACCCGGCCGCCGACGATGCCAACCCGGGAACGCCCGAGGCGCCGTGGCGCACGATCGGTCGCGCGGCCGACGTCGCTGTCGCCGGCGACACCGTCCGCGTACTGCCCGGCAATTACCCGGAACGGGTCGAGCTGACCACGCCGGGGACCGCGGAAGCCCGGATCACCTTCCGGGCGGAGCCGTCGCGCTCGGTGGTACTGCACGGCTTCAAGCTCGACGGCGCCGACTTCGTCACCGTCCGCGGCTTCCGCGTCACGCACTCGGAGGCGTTCGAGGGTTGGGACGAGACGCAGGGCGTGTTCCTCGGGGCCGACGACGTCGAGGTGCTCGATTGCTCGTTCGAGAGCCTCCCGTCGGCGGCGGTGGTCGGCTACTGGCACGAGCCGTTCCCGCAGCGGGCCCGCATCGCCGACAACACGATCTACCGCTGCCAGATGGGGATCACGATCACGGGCGCCGACTGGGTCGTCGAGCGCAACGAGATCGAACGGCTGTACCAGTACGGCGGAGGCGACTGCGACTACATGCGGTTCTTCGGCGACCGCCACGTGATCCGCGAGAACCGGATGCATGGTACGGACTTCGACGAGATCGGCGCCGCGCACGTCGATTGCTTCCAGACCTTCGACAACAACGGCGAGACCGGCCACGACATCCTCGTCGAGCGCAACACGTGCATGGACTTCCACCAGGGGTTCATGGGCGAGGCGTCGTTCCACCACGACATCTCGCGCATCACCTTCCGCAACAACGTCTTCGCCCACGGCCACGCCTGGGGCCTGTGCATCGGCGACATCGCCGAGATCTTCGCCTATAATAACACCTTCGCCCACATCGCCTACCACGGCATCGGCGCCCGCGGCGCCGGCTCGACCGGACACCTCGTGTTCAACAACATCTTCCATGATACCGGCACCAGCTACTGGTACGACGACGGGGCCACGCTGACCGGGGACTTCAACCTGGTCTCCGCGTCGAACGCCCCGGGCGAGCCGGGCGCCCACGACCTCCTCGACTCGGACCCGCTGTTCCTCGACGACGCCAACGACGACTTCCACCTTCGCGAAGGCTCGCCGGCCATCGATGCGGCGGAGACACGTACCGACTTCGCCGACGACCGCGACGGCACGACCCGCCCGGCGGGTGCGGGCTGGGACGTCGGCGCCTACGAGCACACGGCGACGGCGCCGCTGCGGATCGCGACCCTCGGACTGCCCCCGGGCGCCGCGCACGCGCCGTACTCCGCGCAGCTGCGGGCCACCGGCGGCGTCCCGCCGCTCCGCTGGTCGCTCGCCGCGGGCACCCTCCCCGCCGGCCTGTCGCTGGCCGCGGACACCGGCTGGCTCGCCGGTCGGCCCACCGAAGACGGCCTGTTCCACGTCACCACGCGGGTGACCGACGAGGCGTCCGCCGCCGACGAACGGGAGTTCGACCTGGCGATCGAGCCGGGGACCGAGCCGGGATGCGACTGCGCCGTGCCGGGACGGCACCGTGCCCCCCTCGCCGGTTCGGCGCTGCTCGCGCTGGTCGTCGGTCTGGCCGCTGCAGCGCGCCGGGCGCGTCGACGCCGCCGATGACGAAGTCGAAAGCACGGCCCGCGGAGAGCCGGCGGCGCGGGGTCGATCGGAAACCGTGGTCTTACGACGCCCGCGCCGCGAGCCGCCCCGCCCCGGGGAGGACCCGGGACGCCCCGTGCGGTCCAGCATGCCGTGAAGGTGCCGCGTTCGGCGCGCGCGGGGTCAGAAGATGACGGGGGCGATGGTGGTGACGCCGGCGCCCCAGAACTGGTCGGTGCCGGTCGCGGTCGTCACCAGGGTACCCGCGCCGGTGCCGGGGTCGATCTCGACGAGCTGTCCCGAGTTGGAGAACCCGTACAGCGAGCGGCCCCAGTAGCCGATGCCGAACAGCTGCTGGAATCCGGTCGCGCCATCGACGATCGGCCCGACGACGCGGGCCGTGACCGAACCGTCGCCGCGGAACGTCATCTCCGCCAGCATGTCGCTGCTCGGGTAGTCGTAGCGCTTGAGCGTCGCGAAGGTGCCGAGGCCGACGACCGAGACGATGTCGCCGCTGGAGAGCCAGCCGTCGGGGTACTGGCCCAGATGGGTCGCGCGGGCCGTGACGACGTTCACCTCGTAGTAGGCGCCGGCGTTGGTCGCGCCGACCATCGTCTCGCGGTCGGACCGCAGCACGCCCACCGGAAGGAACGTCAGGGCGTACAGCTCCTCGCCTTCCGCCAGGCCGAAGTCGCCGATCCAGGTGACCGCGGCGGTCTCGGGATCGCAGCGGTACAGCGCCGTGTCGCTCGAGGTGTAGACGTCGCCCGCCTCGTTGACCGCCAGGTCGTACATGAACGGCGCCTCCGACCCGTCGGGCAGCCGGAACCGGCCGATCTCGGTCACGGTGAGCGTGTGCGGCGAGAAGCTGAACAGCGTGTCGGCCGAGTGCGCGTAGATCAGGACGTCCGAGATGTCCGGGCCGTCGTCGACGACGTCCGGACGGTCGGGCGGCAGGTCCGGCGGCAGGTCCGGCGGCAGATCGAAGAGGTCCTCCGGAACATCGATGCCGACGTCGGCGTCGGGCTCCTCGTCGGGCGGCTGGGCACAGGCGACGAGCCACGGGAGCAGGAAGAAACAGCGGGTAAGGTTCGCAGTCATGGTGCGGGGAGCCTAGCCCGCGAACGCCGAGCGATCAACCGGACGGACGACTCCCGTCCGGACGTGGGACCCTCCCGTGCTACAATGTCGTCCGCGCGTTCCGGCGCGCGGGAGGCGGTACGGATGCGGACCCGGCGGGATCATCGGCTCGGCGGACTGGCGGCGCTGCTCCTCACGGCCCTCGCCTGCGACTCGACCCCGAACGGGCCGTCCGACGACGCCGCGGCCGACCTCGAACCGACCGACACCCCCGAGACGGGCGACGCCCCGGACACGACCGAGGACGACGCGACCGGGCCGGCGGACGAGACGGGCGACGAGGCCTCCCCGGAAGTCGCCGACGGCGACGCGCACGACGCGGACGACGCGGACGGCGGCGCGTGCACTCCGGTGGCTTCGCACCGCGAGGACCGCCCGCCGTTCATCGTGGTCTGGCTCGAGGGCTCGGCGTACGCGATGGGCTATCAGCACGGGACGCTGCTGCACGACGAGCTGGCCCGGGGCATCGCCGAGTCGGAGTACGTCTCGCAGATCCTGGACATCCTGCCGATCGCCCGGTGGCTCGGACTGGACGACTACGCCCGCAGCCAGTCGTACCCGGACATCCTCGAGGAGTGCGAGGGGATGGTCGACGCGGCGGGCGACGTCGGCTGGACGATGGAGCTGTGCCTGCTGGCCAACTTCGGCGACGTGCTGGTCGAGTTCCTGGCGGGCGTGCTGCCCAAGCCTTCACCGACCCCGGGCTGCTCGCAGCTCGTGGCGAGCGGCGAGGCGACGGCCGACGGCCGGGTCTACCACGGGCGACTGCTCGACTGGGGCGAGGTCGACTACCTGCTGTGGTACCCCGTGATCTTCGTGCGCCAACCGATGGACGGCATCCCGCACGTGTACGTCGGCTTCCCGGGCAACCTCAGCCCCTACTCCGGAATGAACGCCGCGGGGCTGTCGGGAGCCTCGAACGAGGCCGATCCGGTGGACGGCTCGGAACACGACCTGCTGGGGCACAGCCACGTGCAGATGCTCGGTCAGATCCTCAAGCGGGCGCACTCGCTGGCCGAAGCCGAGGCGATCGTGCGGGGCGAGGACCACATGACGGTCGAAGCGTTCGGGTTCGCGGACGGCCCGAACCGCGACGGGGCGGCCTTCGAGATGACCGCACGCCGACTCGGCGTGCGTCGCCTCTCGGACGGCGTCGTGTGGCTGACCAACCACTTCACGGCGCCCGAGACGGTCGATGCCGACGCCGACCCCGCGGGGGCGTCGTCGCTCCTGCGCTACGACCGCCTGGCGCAGCTGCTGCCGCGCGACGGCAGCGCCACGCGCTTCGGCGCCTTCGACCCGCCGGAGCTGGCGCGCGTGCTGCGGGACCGGGTCGACCCCTACACCGGCCTCGAGGCGCCGGTCGGGACGTTCGACAACGACGGCAGCCTGGCGACCAACGGGGCGATGTACGCAATCGTCTTCTCGCCCGAGGACCTCGTGCTCTGGGTCGCAGCCGGCACGCTGCCGGTCCCGGAGCAGCCCCTGTACGGCTTCGCCCTGGCCGAGCTGCTGGATTGTCCCGCGCTCGGCGCCGCCGCGCCGGTCCCGGCGGTCCTGCCCTAGCCTCGCCCGCCGGGGCCGCGTTGCGCCCGCGTTACGCCCCTGTCGAGCGTCCCGGACCCGTGGTACCTTCCGCCGCGAGGTCCGGCCGGCGGGCGGCGCGCGGCGGGACCGGGAGGGCCCGCGATGGACGTCGTCCGGCAACTCAGGCAGATGTCGCTGTTCCGCAGCTTCGACGAGCCTTCGCTGCGCGAGCTGGTCGATTGCTCGACGGTGGCCGAGGCCGCCGACGGAGCGCTGCTGATCGAGTACGGCCATGCCGGCGAGTACCTCGGCGTGCTGCTGGAGGGTCGGGCCGCCGTGCGCCGGCCGTCCGCGGAGCCGGGCGGCCCGTCCGTGGAACTCGGCACGCTCGGGCCGGGCGACTACTTCGGCGAGATGGCGCTGCTGACGGGCGAAGTGACGACGGCCGAGGTGGCGGCGCGCGGACCGTGCCGCTACCTGCGCATCCCGGAAGCGGTCTACGGCCGCACGCTCGCGGCGAACCCGACGGCGGTGGCGGAGCTGGCGAAATCGATGGCCGCCCGGCTGCGGCAGCGCTGGCTGGACCCGGCACAGCGCCACGTGGCCGCGGACGCCTGGGACCGCGCCCGCGACCCGTACCGTCTCGACCCCGGCGCGGCCCTCGGGGACCGCCGCGTGCTGGTGCTCAACTGCGGCTCGTCGTCGGTCAAGTACTGCCTGTTCGACGGCCCCGACCCGGAGCGGCAGCTCCGCGGGCTGGTCGAGCGCATCGGCCTGGAGGGGTCGCGGCACCGCCGCCGCGGGCCCGACGGCGAGCACGCCGAGCCGGCGGCCGCCCCCGACCACGCCGCGGCGCTGGAGCTGGTGTTCGCCACGCTGGGCACCGACCGGAAGGTCGATGTCGTCGGCCACCGCGTGGCCCACGGCGGCGATCGGTACGCGGCCGCGGCGCGGGTCGACGACGAGGTGCGGGGGACGATCCGCGAGCTGGCGGCGCTCGCCCCCCTGCACAACCCGCACAACCTGGCGGGCATCGAGGCGGCCGTGCGGCGGCTGCCCGGCGCGGCGCACGTGGCGGTGTTCGACACCGCGTTCCACCGCACGGTCCCGTCGTTCGCCCACGAGTACGCCCTGCCGCACGCGCTCGCGCGCCGGCTGCGGCTGCGCCGCTACGGCTTCCACGGCCCGTCGCACCAGTACGTCGCCCTGCGGACCGCGACCTGGCTCCGCCGGCCGGTGACCGAGCTCAAGCTCGTCACCTGCCACCTCGGCTCCGGCAACAGCGCCTGCGCGATCGACCACGGCCGCTCGATCGACATCTCCACCGGCTTCACGCCGCTCGAGGGGCTGATCATGGGCACCCGCTGCGGCGACATCGATCCCGGACTCGTCCTGCACCTGCTCACCGCGCAGGGGATGACGGCGGCGGAGCTGGAGCGGATCCTCAACCACGAATCGGGACTCAGGGGGGTCTCGGGCCTCACGGGCGACATGCGCGAGATCGAGGCGGCGGCGGATCGCGGCGACCCGCAGGCCCTGCTGGCGGTCCAGATGTACACCTACCGCATCCGCAAGTACGTCGGCGCCTACGCCGCGGCGCTCGGCGGGGTCGATGCCCTGGTGTTCACCGCCGGCATCGGCGAGAACTCCGCCGGCGTGCGCGCGCGCGTCTGCCAGGGCCTCGACCGCCTCGGCATCGTCCTCGACGAGGCCCGCAACCGCGCCGCCGGGTCCGACGTCCGGGACGTCTCGGCCGAGGGCTCGCCCGTCCGGGTGCTGGTGGTGCCGACCGACGAGGAGCTGATGATCGCCCGCGAGGCGGTGCGCGCGCTGGGGCACGACCAGGTCACCGCGATCATCCAGGCCCGCACGGAGCGGCCGATCCCGATCGAGGTCTCGGCGCACCACGTGCACCTGTCGGCGGCCCACGTCGAGGCGCTGTTCGGCCCCGGCCATGCGCTCACGCCGCGCTCGGACCTCTCCCAGCCCGGCCAGTTCTCCTGCGCCGAGACGGTGGACCTGGTGGGGCCGAAGGGTCGGGTCGACCGCGTCCGCGTGCTGGGGCCGGAGCGCAAGGAGACGCAGATCGAGATCTCCCGCACCGAGGAGTTCCGGCTCGGGATCGATGCCCCGATCCGCGCCTCCGGCGACCTCAAGGGCTCTCCGGGCCTGACCCTGGTCGGCTCCCACGGCAGCGTGGCGCTCACGCACGGGGCGATCTGCGCGATGCGCCACATCCACATGAGCCCCGAGGACGCGCTGACCTACGGCCTCCGGGACCGCGACGTGGTGCGCATCCGCACCCGCGGCGAGCGGACGCTGATCTTCGGCGACGTGCTGGTGCGCATCTCGCCCGACTACCGGCTCGCGATGCACATCGATACCGACGAGGCGAACGCGGCGGAGATCAGCACCGGCGCCGTGGGCTTCCTCGACTCGATCCAGGAGCGCCAGGGCTCGGTCCGCGAGACGTGGGTACCGACGCCCGCGCCGCCGCGTTGAGCCGCCCGGACGAGCTCGACCCGGGGGAGGAACGTCGATGCTGACCCGCTGGCTCGGTCCCGTCTCGCTCGCCGCCCTCGCCGGCCTCGCCGTTTGGCGGTCGCTCGCCGTGGCGCCGCCGGACCCGCGACCCGCCGACGCGCCTGCCGCGGAGTTCTCCGCCGGCCGGGCACTGGTCCACGTCCGCGCCGTCGCGGCCGAACCGCGCCCGGTCGGCTCCGCCGCCCACGCCCGGACCCGCGAGTACCTGCTCGGCGAGCTGCGGAAGCTCGGGTTGGAGCCGGAGGTCCAGTGCACGCCGTGGGCCGGCACGCGCTACGGCGTGCCGTTCCCGGTGGTCGAGGTGCACAACGTCGTGGCCCGGCTCCCGGGCCGCGATTCCACGCGGGCGCTGGCGCTGGTCGCGCACTACGACAGCGTCCCGCAGGCCCCGGGCGCCGCGGACGACGGCGCCGGCCTCGCCGCCCTGCTCGAGACCGCGCGCGCCCTGCGGGTCGGCCCGCCCCTGCGCAACGACGTCCTGCTGGTGGCCACCGACGCCGAGGAGCCGGGGCTGGTGGGCGCCGAGGCGTTCGTCGCCGAGCACCCCGCGGCGGCGGAGCTGGGCCTGGTGGTGAACCTCGAGGCGCGCGGCGTGCGCGGCCCCGTCATGCTGTTCGAGACCAGCCCGGGCAACGCCCGGCTGGTCGAGGCGTACGGCGCGGCGGTCTCGGACCCGATCGCCTCGTCGGTGTTCTACGACGTCGCCCGGCGGCTCGGGCACGGGACCGACTTCGCGGTGTTCAAGGAGGCCGGCGTGCCGGGGCTGAACCTCGCCTTCGGCGACGGGGTCGAGTGCTACCACACGCCGTGCGACGATGTCGCCCACCTCGACCCGGCCAGCCTCCAGCACCTCGGCGATCAGGCGCTGGCGCTGGCCCGCCACTTCGGCGGCCTCGACCTCCGCGACCTGCGGACCGGGGACGCGGTGTTCTTCGACGTTCCCGGCGGGGCCGTCGTCTCGTACGGCACGGGCTGGGTCGTCCCGCTGGCACTGCTGGCCCTCGCCGCGTTCGTCGCCGTCGGCTTCCTCGGCCTGCGCAAGCGGGTCGTGACGACGCGCAACACCCTGCTCGGCCTGGCCGCGTTCCTCACGGCGACGGTCGGCGTTTCGGCGCTCGCCTGGCTGCTGTGGCTGGCGCTGCGCGCGGGACACTCCGGCCTGTACCTGATGCGGGCCGGGGACCCCTACGACCCCGGCCTGTACCGGCTCGGCTTCGTCCTGTTCGGCCTGGCGCTCGGGTCGAGCGTCTTCGCGCTGTGGCGCAGCCGGCTGGAGCTGCTCGACCTGGCGCTGGGCAGCGCCCTCGGCTGGCTGCTGCTGCTCGGCGCCTCGCTGGTCCTGGCCCCGGGCGGCAGCCATCTGCTCACCTGGCCGCTGCTGTTCCAGCTCGTCGCCCTGGGGCTGCTGGTCTGGCGCGCCCGCCCCGAGCCGACCTCGCCGCTCGAGGTGGGAACCGCCGCCGCCTGCGCGGTGCCCGCGGTCGTCCTCTTGGCCCCGGTCGTGACCCTGGCGTTCCCGGCCCTGCGGCTGCCGGGAGTGGCGGCTCCGACGGCGGTGATCGTCGCGGGCCTGGGCCTGCTGCTCCCGGCGCTGGCCTTCCCGATCTCCCGCGAGGGACGCTGGCTGCGCCTGCTGCTGGTGTTCGGCGCCACCGGCGTGCTGCTCGCCGCCGGCATCACCAACCGCTTCGACGACCGACGGCCGATGCCGGTCAACCTGGCCTACGCGCTCGACACGACGAGCGGCCAGGCGTGGTGGCTCAGCGACGGCCCGGAGCTCGACCCCTGGGCCGCACACTTCGTCGGCGGAGGCGAGCCGGGGCCCCTGCCCGAGTTCCTGGCCGAGCCCGCGAGCGTGCGGCGCGGCACCGCACCGCCGGTCGAGCTGGCCGCGCCGACCGTCCGCCTGCTCGAGGACTCGACGACGGACGGACGGCGGACGCTGCGGCTCCACGTCCGCTCGCCCCGCGGCGCCCCGTTCGTCCACCTGATCGTGCCGCCCGGCGTCCCGGTCGTCGGCGGCACGGTGGCCGGACGCGCCCTGCCGCCGGCGCTGCTGCCGCGCGAGCTGCCCGCGGGGTTCCAGTGGGGCTTCTCGTTCCTGGGCGCCCCCGCGGAGGGGTTCGAGTGGACGTTCGAGACGACGGCGACCGGACCGGTGACGGTGACGGCGGTCGACCAGTCGCCGGGAGTGCCCGAGGCGCCCGGCGGCGCGACGACCGTGCGGCCGTCCCACGTCGCCACGGCCCGCTCGTGGCTGGCGGACACGACGCTGGTGCGGGCCGAGCACCGGTTCGCGACGGAGGAGGAATGATGCTGGTCCGCTGGAGGATGCTCGCGGCGACGATGCTCGCGGCGACGGCCGCGGGGTGCCCGGGCAACGGCCCGGGAGCGGCCGAGCCGGCGCCGCCGCCCGGCGACGCCGCGCGGGCCGACTCGGACGGCGACGAAATCCCGGACGAAGCGGACGCCTGCCCGCTCGAGGCCGAGGTCTTCAACGGCATCGACGACGAGGACGGCTGCCCCGACTGCGAGCCGCTGATGCTGCTGGTGGACTGGGCGCAGCCGGCGGTCTGGTTCGACCGCGGCGTGGACGCGCTGCGGCCGGACAACGTGCAGGCGCTGGACGCCGTGGTCGAGGCGCTCGAGGCCAACGCGGCCGTCGAGCAGGTGGCGTGCCTCGGAACCGCCCGCCTCGAGGAACCCGGGCCCGAGCGGCTGGCGCGGAATCGGGCGCAGGCGGTGCTCGACGCGCTGGTGGCGCGCGGGGTGGAACCGGAGCGGCTGGTGGCCTGGTCGGAAATCGCCCCGGCTCCCACGGAACCGGACCGCGGGGGCGCGGTGCACTTCCTGCTGGTGCGGGCGAACGGCGCCGCGATCCGACGTCCGGTCGAAGGCGGCTGGGAAATGGCCGACGAGCTGGGCCCGCCGCCCGACGACGGGTTCCCCTCGTGCCGGCTGGGCACGGCCAGCTGGCTCGGCTGCGACGGCGTGCCGTTCCATGTGACGCTGCCGCGGGAGGCGCAGTGCTGCGACGAGACCGCGTGCCAGGCGGGGTGCGAGGCGGGACGCGCCGCGGCCTGCCGGGCCTTCGGCCTGCTGCGCTGGACCGACGTGCTGGAGACCGACCGGAGCGAGGTGCGGGAGGCGTTCCGGCGGGCGTGCGAGCTGGGCGACGAGGTCGCCTGCGGGATGCTGCCGGAAGAGCCGCCGGCGCCGCCGGCGGAGCAGCCGCCGGGACCGGGGGAGGAAGGAGCCGGACGATGAGGAAGCACGGACCGGGACGCTCGCCGATCGACGTGCTGCTGGAACTGACCCGGCGGCTCACCGAACAGCGGCCGCTGGAGGAGGCGCTGCAACACGTGACCGACGCGGCGCTGGCGCTGCTGCCGGCCGAACACACCTCGGTGCGCATCCTGGACGACTCGCGGACGCTGCTGCTGTCCGGGGCGCGCTCCGGGCGCGGGTCGGGGCACAAGCCGGTGGACTTCCGGCCCGGCGAGGGGATCGCCGGCTGGGTCGTCGCGGAAGGACGGCCGACCTGCGTGCGCGATACGACGCTGGACTCGCGGTTCGTGACGCGCACGGGCCAGGGATTCGCCGTGCGGTCGATCGTCGCGGCCCCGCTGTGGTCGGGAGGACAGGTGATCGGCGTGCTGGCGGCGACCGCCGCCGCACCGGGGGCCTTCGGACGGCGGGACGAGGCGCTGACGGTGCTGCTGGCGAACTGCGCGGTGCCGCCGATCGAGAAGGCGCGACTGGAGCGACTCACGATCACCGACCCGCACACGATGGCCTACAACCGGCGCTACCTGCTGCCGCGGCTGCGCGAGGAACTGGCGGCGGCGCAGCGCTACCACAAGCCGCTCGCTCTGCAGCTCCTCGACCTCGACCGCTTCAAGCGCGTCAACGACCGCTGGGGCCACGCGGCCGGCGACCGGCTGCTCTCGGGCGTCGTCGAGCGGGTGCGACGGACCATCCGCTCCTGCGACCTGCTGTTCCGCCGCGGGGGCGACGAGTTCGTCGTGCTGCTGCCGATGACCGCACTGCGGGAGGCGCGGGCCGCGGCCGAGCGGATCCGACGGGCCGTGCGCGGGACGCCGTTCGCCCTCGGGCCCGGCCAGAGCGTGACCCAGACCCTGTCGATCGGCGTCGCCGCGTGGGACGGCCGGGAGAGCGCCGAGGCGTTCGAGGCGCGCGCCGACGCGGCGTCCTACGCCGCCAAGCGCGGCGGGCGGGACAAGGTGTGCTGCGCCCGCGGCGCCCGCCGCCGCACGCTCCGCAAACCGTAGACCCGACGCCGCCGCGCACGGTGACGGGTCGGACCGCGACGGAACATCCCATCGATCGCCGGCGTCGACTGACAAGAATGTCATAGTGAATGCGGCGCCTTGTGGCCGCGGATTGAAGCATCGTCCGAAGCTCGGAGTCTCAGTCGCGCCGGGCCGCCGCGAGGCGCAGCCGGATGTCGCACCGGACGAGGAAGACGGAGGCGGTAGGCAGCATGGGAGTCGGAACGTCGGAGGGGGAGACGCGTCGCCGGCACGCAGCGGTGTGGTGGACGGTCGCGACGCTCGTCGCGTGGGGCGCGCCGGCCGCGGCGGTCGAACCGACGGGGGCCGCGACGGACCCGGCGGCGGGCGAGGTCGATCTCGGCGCGGCGGGGGACGGAGAGGCCGAGGTGTTCTGGGGACCGAACCGGTTCGGCTTCGGCATGGCGGTCGGGACGGCGCTGTGGAACCGGGAGTGGTCGGACGGGACGCGGTACCTGTGGGACGGGAACGGCGAGGCGCTGCTGGCGATGCAGTGCGACTACCATCGGATGTTCGGCGACTGGTTCGGCATCGGCGGGTCGCTGCTGTTTCCGGCGTCGACGGACGCCTACTTCCTGACGGGGCTCGCGCTATCGATCGGGCCGCGGGTCTACCTGTGGCCCGACTGGGTCTACCTGCAGGTCGAGGCGGCGGTCGGCTACCCGCCGCTGGTCGGCGCGATCGGCACGATCGGCGTGAGCATCCCGCTGTTCGGCGGCGCCCGGCTGCGCCTGGAGAACCAGTTCTGGTTGAACGTCCTGGAGGACGAGGCCGAGTTCACGTTCGCCTGGTTCCCCGCCTTCGCCGCGGAAATGGGCTTCTGACGTCGTCCCGGCCCGCGGCTCAACCGAGGCCGTAGCGCTTGAGCTTCTCGTAGAGGGTGCGCACGCCGATGCCGAGGCGCAGGGCGGCCTCGCGGCGGTTCCCGCCGGTCTCGGCCAGGGCGCGGTCGATCGCCTCGCGCTCCAGGTCGGCCAGCGGCTTGACGGGCGACGGCGCTCCGGGGACCGCCGCGGGGCCGGGGGCGGCGGGGGGCTCGAGCCACAGCTGCGGCTCGTCGATCTCGTCGCCGTCGGCCAGGATCGCGGCCCGCTCGAGCGCGTTGCGCAGCTCGCGCACGTTGCCGCGCCAGTCGGCCGCGACGAGCCGCCGACCGGCGGCGCGGGTCAGCGACAAGCCGGGACGGCCGAGCTGCGCGCCGACGGCGGCGAGCAGCTCGCGGGCCAGCGGCAGGAGGTCCTCGCGCCGCTCGCGCAACGGCGGCAGCCGGATCGGGAACACCGCCAGGCGATGGTACAGGTCCTCGCGGAAGCGTCCCGCGTCCCGTTCGGCGCGCAGGTCGCGGTTGGTGGCGGCGATCCAGCGCACGTCGGCCTCGAGCGTCTGCGAGCCGCCGACGCGCTCGAAGCGCCGCTCCTGCAGCACGCGCAGCAGCTTGACCTGCAGCTCGGGCCGCAGCTCGCCGACCTCGTCGAGGAAGAACGTGCCGCCCGCGGCCAGCTCGAGCCGCCCCCGCCGCCGCTCGTGCGCGCCGGTGAACGCCCCCTTCTCGTGCCCGAACAGCTCGCTCTCCAACAGGTTCTCCGCGATCGCCGCGCCGTTGACGGCGACGAACGGGCCGGCGGCGCGCGTGCTCCAGCGATGGATCGCCCGGGCCGCGACCTCCTTGCCGGTGCCGCTCTCGCCGAGCAGCAGGACGGTGGCGTTGGTCGGGGCCACCTTGCGCAGCGCCTCGACCACCGGGACCATCGCCGGGTCGCCCCAGCTGAGCGGCGTCTCGCCGGGGGCCTCGCGCGCCTCGCGGTCGCGCGCGGCGAGCAGCGACCTGCGCTCCAGGGCACGACCGACCAAGAGGCGCAGCTCGGCCGGACTGCCCACCGGCTTCTGCAGGTAGTCGAACGCCCCGAGCTTCATCGCCTCCACCGCGGAATCGACCGTGCCGTGCGCCGTCAGCACGATCACCTCGACCTCGGGCTGCTCGGCCCGCATGCGCCGCACCACCTCCATCCCATCGATGCCGGGCATC
>JAFGHH010000195.1 GCA_016930215.1 Deltaproteobacteria bacterium | reverse complement strand
GCACGTTCGGCACCGCTCCCACGCCCCTGGAGTGGCCGGCAAGGTCACCCGCCGTCGGACACGTCACGCCACCAACGATATCGGTAGGATCGGCACCCGTTCCAGAAGTGCGGTAATGGTCGCGTCCCGTTGGGGACGCTCTGAACGTCAAGTCCTTCCGCTGGTTGCGGAGTCGTCCTCCGCGCTGGTGCCATACTGGTGAAGGAAGATGGGCCTACAATCAGGGCTGCTCGGCCGGAGGCGCCACCGGCTCGATGCCCTCGTAGCCTTCGAAGTGCCGCCGGTTGAAGGTGACGATGCGGTGGAGGCCGTGTTCCCGCATGACCGCGACGTGCGCGACGTCGTAGATGCCCGCCCCACCCACGCCGCGCGCTGCGGCGAGACGCAACGCGTCCGCCGCGGCCACGGTGCCGGCAGCGAGAATCCGGAGCCCCGGCGTTGCGAGAACGTCCGCGAGCAGTCCCGCCGCGGCCGCAGCATCGAACGGCTTCCCGACGCGCCTCGTCAACGCGACGAACGCCTCGTGCAGGACCTGCGGTGAGACCGCCGCTGGAACCCGACCGGCCGCGACCGAACGCCAGAAGCCTGCCGAGACCGCGTGGAACGACGTGGCGGGGTCGAGGGCGTAGACGATGACGTTGGCGTCTACGTAGACCGACTCAGCCATCGCCATGCAGCTCCTCGGCCGTCAGGCTGCCGACGATTCCGCCGAGGTGATACTTGCCGATGTGCTTCAGGATGCCGACGTCCCCGGCGTCGGACGCAGGCGCCGCCGGTGTCGGTTCGCCCAGCGCCTCGATCAGTCGCTGGACCAGCATGCGCTTCTCCGGGGACAGCTTCTCGATCAGCTCCGCCATCTGTTCGGTGCTCATCGCACCACCTCCGGTCCCGGACAACGGGACCACCACGGCTAGCCTAACACGCGCGCGGCGTCCCGACCACGCGATCGCCGCGGGCTCGACCCGGGCCCGGCCAGGCGGGACTTCGATGCGAGCGGACGGGCGCGTGGCGCAAGAGCTTGGCGGGTCATCGGAGCCGACGACTGCTCCGTCTGCGGGCGACGACGGCCAGGCCCAGCGCGACGAGAACGGCCAAGCCGATGTCCTTCGACCCGTGAGGGCTCGCGCTCCGGCACCCGCAGCCGCCACCGGACAACGCGTCGTCGGCAGAAACCACATCGCCGTCGCGCGAGTCGACCACGTCGAGTCCGGCCTCCTGATCCTGCGGTGCATCGGCGGTGGCGCCGGCGTCGCCGGATACGTCCGCGTCGCCATCGCCAACGCCATCGTCATTCGCATCCTCGTCGGCGTCCGTACCACCGTCGGCGTCCTCAGCCCCATCGGCGCCCGCGTCCGCGTCCGCATCGCCGCCGCCGTCGCGAACGCACGCGCCGCCCACGCAGACGTACTCCGAGGCACAGTCGCCGCCGGTCGCGCACGAATCGAGACATGCCGTGGTCCCGCAGACGTACGGAGCACACGGTACGGCTCCAGCTGGTTCGCCGCATTCGCCCGTCCCGTCGCACGTTGCGGCGGGTGTTGCCATGCCGTCCGTGCAGACCCCTGCAGCGCACGGCATCTCGGCGCCTGGATACACGCAGTCCGTGGAACCGATGCCGTCGCAGGCTGCGGCGCAGGCGCCGGTTCCCCCGCATGCCGGGCGGGTGCCGTGAGGCGAACCCACGACGGGAACGCACACGCCCAGGCTGCCGGCAACGTCGCACGCCTCGCACTGCCCGCTGCAGGCTCGGTCGCAGCAGTGCCCATCGACGCAATTCCCGCTCCTGCACGGGTATTCGCCGGGGCAGACGGACCCATCGTCCAGTTCGAAACGAAAGACGTAGACCGCACCGGAGTTGTCGGCGATCTCGTCGTCACCAGGCGCACCTACTAGCGCGGTACCATCCACGCCGAGGGCTACCGCCCGGCCCAAGCCGTCGCCGGCACCGCCGGCGGACTCGGCCTGCTGGACCCACGCACCGGCTGACCGGACGAAAATGTACGCCGCGCCAGAATCGGAACCGGGGTCATCGTGCCGGTAGGCTCCAATCAGAGCTGTTTCGTGCGCGAGAGATACCGACATCCCGAATTCGTCGTACGGCCGGACGTCGCTCGGCGTCAGCTTGGCCTCCTGCATCCACGCCCCGCCGGAACGGACGAAGACATAGACCGAGCCCCCGACGTCGTGGCCGGGGCTCCCGACCAGCGCCGTATCACCCGACAGAGAAACCGAGTCGCCAAACTCGTCCCACATGGCACCGTCCGCCGCCGTCAGCTTGGCTTCCTCCAGCCAGACACCGCCGGACCGGGCAAAAACGTAGGCCGAACCAGAATTGTAGCCCAGGTCGTCGTCCGAGGGCGCTCCGATCAACGCCGTGTCTCCGGAAAGGGAAACCGCATCGCCGAAATGGGGCGGATACGTCGACGTGTCGACCGGAACGACTTTCGCTTGCTGGCTCCAGGTTTCTCCGGACCGGGCGAACACGTAGGCCGCGCCGTACGGCGAACTCCCCCACGCCCCGACCAGCGCCAAGTCGCGATCAAGAGACACGGACGAGCCGAAGTAGGCGTTGCCTTCTGCGTCGGCGGCAGCGAGCTTCGCCTGCTGCGTCCACGTCGAGCCCGAGCGAACGAAGACGTAGGCCATGGCGGGGTTGGTCTCGAGTTGGCCGCCGACCACGGCGGTGTCGCCGTCGAGGGAAACGGACGTGCCGAGGGCATCGTGCCGCCTCGCGTCGGCGGCCGTGAGCTTTGCCTCCGGCACCGCGATCAGCGGGTCGATGGTCACCGGGTAGCTCGCGCGAGCGTCGGCGACCAGGAGACGCACCGACTGCCGGTCCAACTCCATCGTCGCCGGCAGTGGCCTGCCGCCGGCGTCCCAGGCGCGGAGCCCGTCATACGCGACCCGCGTCCGACCCTCCGCGTCGCGGAACTGCAGTGCGGACCCGTCCCCGGCCGCCATCGGGGCGAGCGTGCCCGTCAGGCGGAGCTCCACCACGACGGGTCCCGAGCCGGTCGGCCTCCTCTGGAACGTGAATCCCTGTTCCAGGCCGGTCCGACGGTGGATGTACCATTCGCGGACCGCCCCGCGGTCGAGCGTCACCCGGCCGCCGGACGCTTCGGGTCGGGCCGCGACGGGGGAATCCATGCGGCCGGGCCTGCCGCTGGCAACCAGCGCAAGGCCCACGTGCCACGCGCCCTCCGGCTCGTGGATCGGCGTCACGGTAATGCCGGTGGTTCCGATGGCATATCTCAGCTGCTGGTCGTGCGTCACGGCGACCAGCGAGTCCGGTCCCTCGGGGTTGGCGTCGGATCCGCGCACCTGCCCGGACTGCTGCTCCCCGGTCTCAGCGAACGTCGCGTTGCGGTTGGCTGCGGACGAGGGCGGTGCCTCTGGTCCTGCGATGCCGGCCGCGCAGTCCCGTGCCGGTGACTGCGGCGCGCGGATCTGCACGACTCGCGTCCCGGGGCGGTTCTCACGTACCGGGGCATCGCCCGTGCAGGCCACCAACGCCAGGCCAGCGACGATCGCAAACGCCACGGCAGGGTGTGAGCGGAAAGCGCCGGGCAGGCGCGACCCCGAAACACCCCCCGGCCTCAAGCGGGGCCGCAGCCGGCTCCCCCGCGAAGCGCTCGCCGAAGAAGAAGGCACGAGCAAGACGGCAGCATTCCGTGTCGGATGGGGCAATGTGGAGGTCGAGCTTCCGGAATCAAGCGGAACCTCCGCCGCGGCCTGAGCGGCCGGTGGCTCACGCCACCAAGGAGATCGGGAGGATCGGCACTCGTTCCACGACTGCGGTAATGGTCGCGTCCCGTTGGGGACGCCGGACAAGTCGGACGGGTCGCGAAGTTGCCGAGGGAGACGGCGGGGCCTATGGTCTCGGCATGGCGAAGCGCATGACCCTCGCCGAGATCGAAAGCACCTACCCGAACGAGTGGGTGGTCGTTGGCGACTACACCGCCGACGACTCCGTGATGGTGCACGACGGCGTCGTTGTAGCGCACTCCCCGGACGCCAAGGAAGCCCATCGGCTCGCGCGGGAGTACCGGGTGTTAGCGCCCGCGCTTGATGAGAGCAAGTCGCTCGGATTGACCG
>JAFGHH010000194.1 GCA_016930215.1 Deltaproteobacteria bacterium | reverse complement strand
CCGCCGCTGATCGCCCTCCGTTTCCCGCTTCCTGTTTCCCGTTTCCTGTTGCCCGTTGCCTGTCGCCTGTTGATCGGCTCCTGGGGGCTGGGCTCCAGGACCGCTTCGCGGCGGTACCGGAACGCGCAGACGATGGCCGGAAGACGATCCAGCGGCTGCGGAGCATGGTCTGCGGACGGTGCCCGGGTGCGACGGGAAGATCAACGACCACCAAGCGGACGGCTTTCTACCGAGCCACAGCCTTCGGGGCGCAGTCGCGCCGTCACCTTCCACCCGTTTCCCGGTCGCCAAGCGACAGGATCATCGTGGCGACGTTTCGCCCGCCTCCCGGATACCGCCTGCTGCGACCGCTCGGTCAAGGCGGCATGGGCGTGGTCTGGGTCGCCCAGAAGCTCGCCACCGGCGAGACGCTCGCGATCAAGTTCCTTCGTGCGGAACACCTCGAGGATCCCAGTCTGCTCGCGCGTTTCAAACGCGAGATTCGCGCCCTGACCGGCATCCATCACCCGAACGTCGTGACGGTCTTCGACTGGACGCTCCCCGGTCGGGAGTCCGATCTGCCGGCCTGCCTGGTGATGGAGCTGCTCGACGGCGAAGGGCTGGACGTCTTCCTTCGCCGTTCCAGGCAAGTGCCGCCCACGACAGCGGTCCACATCATGTTGCAGGTGCTCGACGGCCTCGGCGCCGCGCACGCCACCGGCCTGCTGCACCGCGACATCGGCCCCTCCAACGTCATCCTGGTGCGGCGGCCGGAAGGCCGCTACCAGGCGAAACTGATCGACTTCGGCCTCGCCCGCCCCCTCGTTCTCGACGAGGCCGACTCCAACTTGACCCAGGTCGGCACCGTGCTCGGCAAGCCGGCCTACGTCGCTCCCGAGATCTTCCGCGGGGCACGGGCGGATCAACGATTCGACCTGTTCGGTTGCGGCATGATGCTGTACCGGATGCTGTGCGGCCGCCTGCCCTACGAGTCTCCGGGCGGGGCGCTGTTGTGGGCCGAACGCTTCGCCGAACGGAGGTCCGACGCGGAGTACCCGCCGCCGCGGTCCTTCGCGCCGGATCTCGATCCGCGCCTCGAGGCGGTCATCATCAAGGCAACCCGCAAGCATCCCGAAGACCGATACTCCACGACCGAGGAGATGCAGGTGGACCTGCTGGACCTCGACACCGGAAGTTGGCTCTCGCCGCTCGGGTCGCTCGAACCTCCGCAACCGCGTTCCCGCGACGTGCAGCCCGGTTCGGACACGGTGGTGGGCCTGACCGTGAACGGGCTTCCGGCGTCGCGGCATGTCCGGCGCAAGATCGTGCTTGCGGCCGCCGTCGCCGCCACCCTGGTGGCGCTCGCGGCCGTCGCCGTCTTCTCCCTCTCCCGCGAGGGGGCGAGCGTCGAGCACCCCGCCGCCGGCCGGATTCCCTCGCCGGAGCAGCCGTCCGGGCGGGCGGAGACGCAGGCGCTCGTCATGTCGCCGAGCGTCGTGCCGTCCGCTCCCGTGGCCGAGCCGGCGCGCGAGGCGCGGGCCCCGGTGCCTGCGGCGAACCTGGGACCCGCCGCAGGAAACGAGCGCGGGGTCCCCACCATCGCTGTGCCCGTCCCGGAGCCGCCGCCCACCGTCGCGGAGCGTCCGGCGCCGCAGCCCGACCTGCATCGTCCGTCTCGACCGCACCCGGTCGGCGGCGCGCGCGCGGCGGATGGGAGGGAGGCGAGCACGTCATCCTCGCCCGCCTTGACCGATCGGCCTTCGGCGCCTCCCGACCCGGACCCTGCGGGTCCCGACGCATCCGCTGCGGATCCGTCGGCCGGCGGAAACCCGTCCACGGAACTTCTTGCGCTCGCCCGCCGACGTCGCGCGACCCGGGATTGGACCGGCGCGGCCGATGCCTTCCGCGAGCTGCTGGCGAATCATCCCGGCACGTCTGAAGCGCGCACGGCGCTCGTCGGTCTCGCCGACCTCTGCCAGGGACAGCTCGGCGATCCGGCGCAGGCGTTGGGCCTGTATGTGCGGTATCTTGCGGACGCTGGAGGCGGTGCGTTGGCCGAACAGGCGCGGTATGGTCGGGCCCAGGCCCTGGGCCGGCTCGGGCGCACGGCCGAGGAGGCGGCGGCTTGGCGCGACTACCTGGAGCGTCACGCGGACAGCGCGCGGGCCCCGGCGGCCCGGGCCCGGCTGACGGAGCTCGAAGGGGAGCAGGCGCCGGGGGACGGAGCGAAGGAGCAGCGATGATGATGCGACACGTCTTCCTCGTAGCGCTGCTCGTGACGGCGGCCGCAACTTCGGCCTTCGCGAAGGCGGACCCGCCGCCTGCGGTCGTGGTGGTCGTGCCGCCCGCGGCGCAGGAGGTCATCGACACGTTGCTCGAGGCAGTAGCGGCGCAACTCGCCGACATGCCGGTGCGGCTGGAGGTCGATCGGGTGGAGGAGTTCCCGGCTGTCCTGCCGCAGCAGGTGGAGGTGGCGCGCGCCGCCGCAATCCGCAACGACGCGGTGCTCGTCTTCTGGCTCGATGCCAGCCTCGCCGACCAGATGTTCCTCTACCTGTCGGAGCCCGGCGGCGGCCGGATCCTCGTCCGGACGGTCGAATCGGGCGGCGACGCCGAACGGGTCGAAGCAGTCGCGCTCATCGTTCGCGGCACCATCGAGGCGATGCTGGCGGGTGGACGGCTGGGTGTCGAAACTCCGACTCCCCCGCCGCCGCCGCCGCCGCCCTCCCCGCCGCCGCCCCCGCCCCCCGCGCCGGACCTCCTGGGCGTTCGGCTCGCCTATGCGCTCGAGTTCTTCTCCACCGACGCCCTGGCGATCCATGGCCTCGATCTCGGCATCCTCGTCCACGTCTACTCGGGACTGTCGCTGTTCGCGGGCTACCGGGTCGTCACCGACGCCGAGACCTCCTCGCGGGGCGTCGCCCTGGACGTGGCGCGCAACCCGATGGAGCTCGGCGTCCAGTACGCCTATCAGCTCGGGGACTGGGCGTTCGGGGGGAGCGTCTCCGCGCTGCTCGACCGGCTGCACGGCGAGGCGACAACCACCACGGCGACGCTCGTCGTGCGGCCGCCCGAGACGCGTTGGCTGGCGGGCGTCGGTGCGGCTTTCCACACCAGCTTTCGCATCGCCGGCACGGTGCATGCGTTCATCGACGCCGGCGTCGACGTCTACGTGGATACCGTGGACTACGTGGTCGAAACAACCGGAGGCCGTTGGACGATGCTCACCACCTGGGTGGCGCGTCCTCGCCTGCTGCTGGGCCTTGCGGCGGACTTGTTCTAGCGGGTGGTCGAGGAATGATGATCGTGAGCGACCAGGACGTGACGGCGGGCGCCGCGGAGGATGACGCGGGGCTGGCCCGCGCCGCCGCCGCGGGCGACCGCGCGGCGCAACGGGCGCTCGTCGTCCGCCTGGCCGGCTGCGTGCGCAACGCCGTTCGCTACGTCGTCCGCGGCGACGCCGACGTGGCCGACGTCTCCCAGGTGGCGCTGATCGCCATCCTCGATGCGCTGCCCAGCTACCGCGGCGAGGGAGCGCTGGCCGGCTGGGCCGCGCGCATCGCCACGTACAAGGCGGTCGACTACCTGCGCCGGCGCCGCCGCCGGCGGTCGCTGGTCGCGCGGCTCGAGCAGGAAACGATGACCGAGGAGCCGTCGACGCCTGGGGAGTCCCCGGCTTTCGTGGTGCGTCGCCGGCTGGCGCAATGCCTGGACACGATGAACGCGGAGCGGCGCCTGACGGTCGTCCTGCGCCTGGTCTACGACTGCTCGCTGGAGGAGATCGCCGAGGAGACCGGCGTGTCGCTGAACACCGCCAAGGACCGGCTGCGCGTGGGCAGGAACGAGCTGCGTCAGGCGATCGGTCGCGATCCCGTCCTGCGCGAGCTGGTCCGGGAGTTTGTGCCATGAAGGACGACACGGGCGATCCGATGGATCCTTCGTGCGAGCGTTACTGGCGGCTCAAGGATGCCGCACGCCCGCCCGACGGGCTTGGCGACGAGGATGCCGTCTTCCTGCGGGAGCACCGCACCACGTGTGCGGCCTGCGTCACCGAGGAGGCGCTGGGCGGGCTCGCCGCCGACCTCGAGCACGGCGGGCCCGCGCTGCCGCTCGACGCCGCGGCGCTGGAGCGGCTGGCCGACGAGGTGCTCCGGCTCCGCGACGCGAGGTCCGGCCCGGAACGGGAACCGCGCGAACCGCGAGCGGCGTCCGCGATCCGGCTGCGTGCCCGCACCGCGAAGCCGGCCCCCCGGCGCCGCGTGTGGTGGGCGGCGGCCGCGGGCGCGGGCCTTGCCGCCGCGGCCCTCCTCGCGATCCTGCTCTCCGTCCCGCCGGACGAGGTTCCGTCGCGGCCCCTGCCGGAGCCCGTCCGGGTCTTCCTCGCCGCCGGCACCGTCTCCGGTGCGTCGGGCTCGCTGCGCGCCGGCGACGTCTTGGCAGCGGGCGACTTCGTGGCGGTTGGCGACGGTCGCGCCGACCTTCGGCTGTGCGCCGCCGTCCGCCTGTTCCTCGACGCCGGCACGCGGGTGCGCCTGGTCGAAGAAGACGGGGGCCGCTGCTCCGTGGCGCTCGACTCGGGGCGCGTGGTTGCCAGCGTGGATCACCTCCCGGTCGGCCGGTCGTTCGTCGTTTCGACCCCGGACGGCACGGTAGAGGTCGTGGGCACGTTGTTCGCCGTGGAGGTCGCGGGGGACGGCGGCGAGGTGCGGGTGATGCGCGGCGAGGTCAAGGTCCGGGGCCGCGGCGGACCGCCGCGCAGGGTTCTGGCGAGCGAGGCGGCGGCGCTCGCCGAACAAACGGTCCGGCCCGTGACGATCGAGGAAGCCGAGCGGGATCGGGAGCTCGGCTGGTGGCTCGGCAGCGGCGACCAGTCGGGCGCGACGCGGGTCGAGGTGACCAGCGTGCCCGACGGTGCCAAGGTGCTGCTGGACAACCGGGTCCTGGGGCGGAGTCCGGTGAGCGTCCTGCTCCCGCCCGGCGAGTACCGCCTGGACCTGCGTGCGGAAGGACGGCTGCCGGTGCGCGAGTTCCTGCAGGTGGCGCCGAACGTGCCGTTGTTGCGGAGCTACGTGCTGGCGCCCATGCCGTCTGTGCCGACGGCGCTCACGACTCCGATCTCTGCGGGATCGGCCGACGCGGGAGCGCTGCCGCCGCCGCCGGATGCCGCGTCCGTGCTCGTGGTTGCGGTGCCGGCCGAGGCAACGATCCCGCAGGCCCCCGGACCTCCGACGCAGGTGTCTTCCCCTCCGCCGGCGGTCGTGCCGGTCGAGTCGCCATCCGCCGCCGAGTTGCTGTCGGCCGCGCGCCGTGCACGGACGGTCGGCGATTGGGCAGCAGCGGGGGACGCCTACCGCCGGTTGATGGAGACCTTCCCTGCCACGAGCGAGGCGCGGGCCGCGCTCGTACCGTATGCCCAGCTCCTGCTCGACCGACTGGGGGATCCGGCGGGGGCCTTGCGCAACTTCGAGGCCTACTTCGCCGACGGCTTCTCCGGCGGACCGCTCGCCGAGGAGGCGTCGTGGGGTCGCATCCGTGCCTTGCACCGCCTGGGGCGCACGGCCGATGAGGTGACGGCGCTGCGGTCCTTTCTGGCCGATCACGCCGTGAGTCCTCACGCCGGCGAAGCCCACGCCCGGCTGCTGGAAATCGCCGGACCGCCTCCGTGACGGCCCGGAGGACGCGCCGGAGCATCCACCCGTTTCGTCCTCGGCGAACGACGATCTTGTCGAGGCACAGACCTCGGGAGGTACAACATGAGCGAGTTGAACATCGGTTGCAGTCGGCGGCGGTGGGCGTTCCTGGGCGCGTGTGCGCTGCTCACCGCGGCGTGCGGCGGCGAGCAGGTCGTGGCCGAACCGCCGGACGGCGAGACCACCGTCGACCCGTGCGAGGGGATCGACTGCTCCGGCCACGGCACCTGCGCCGTGACGGGCGGGGATACCGCGGTCTGCCTCTGCGACGCCGGCTACCACGCCGAGGGCACCACCTGCGTGGCGAACGTG
>JAFGHH010000193.1 GCA_016930215.1 Deltaproteobacteria bacterium | reverse complement strand
GCTCGATCACCACGCGGCGGCAGGCATCGACCACGTCGGCGTCGAGCTGCCGGCCCCGCTGCCGCTGCAGCTCCTCGAGCGCCGCCGGGATGCCCAGCGCGGGCCGGTACGGGCGGTGCGACGCCATCGCCTCCACGATGTCGGCAACGGCAAGGACCCGGGCCTCGAGCAGGATCCGGTCGCCGCTCAGGCCGGACGGGTAGCCGCTGCCGTCCAGACGTTCGTGGTGCTGCAGCACGATCTCGGCGAGCGGCCACGGGAAATCCACCGGGCGCAGCACCTCGAACCCCGTCCGCGGGTGCAACTGCACCAGGCCGTACTCGATGGCCGTGAGCTTTCCCGGCTTGACCAGGATCTCCGTCGGCACCTTCAGCTTGCCGATGTCGTGGATCGAGCCCGCGGTGCGCACCGCCTCCACGCGCTCGGCATCGAGCCCCAACTCGACGGCGATGGCGCGGGCCAGATCCGCCGACCGGCGCTGGTGGCCGGCCGTGTAGGGATCGCGCAGCTCGACGGCGTGGGAGATGGCGTCGACCGCGCCGCGCAGCGTCTGCCGAAGCCGCTCGAGCGACTCGGCGCGGCTGCGGCGGGCCCGTTGCTGGGCCAGGACGCTCCACATCCCCTGCATGAACAGCTGCATCTGCCGCACGTCCGAGTCGTCGTACGGCGCGTCCTTGTTGCCGACCCCGGCCACCGCGACGACCCGCTCCCCGTCCATCACCGGCACGCTGAGGTGCCGAAGGATCGGGAAGTGCCCTTCCGGCAACCCGCGCTTCCCGGGCAGCCCCGGGTAGTCGTTGTGCACCACCGGTCCGCGCCGGCGCACGCAGTCGGCCCACACACCGGCCTCGGTCAGCGGGTACTGCGGCCGCTTCTCCGCCGTGCAGGCCGCGTGGACGTCCTTCGACCAGGTGAACAGGTCGAGGTGCACCTGGTCGTCCCGCACGAAGTGCAGGTAGCCCACCCGGCTGCGCGTGAGCCGGACCGCCTCCTCCAGCGCGAAGTCGATCAGCTGCGGCTCGGGCTCCTCCTGGCGACGCGCCAGCGCCAGCAGCGCCGTCAGCCGCTCCTCGCTCAGCCGCAGCGCGTCCTCGTCCCTCCGCCGGTCCGTGATGTCGTCCCCCGAAGCGAGCGTCCCGCGGATCGCGCCGTCGTCGTCGCGCAGGATCGTGTTGCGCCACAGCACGAGCCGCTCCTCGCCCACCGCCGTCAGCACCGGGTTCTCGTGACGCCGCGCCGGCTCCAACTCGCCGGCGACGGTGCGCTGGAAGACGCCACGCACGGTGCGCCGCCACGCCGCCGGCACGCAGGTCTCGAACCAGTCCCGACCCAGGAGCTCGGCCTCCGACCGGCCCAGGGTCTCGCAGGCCCGCCGGTTCACGAGCACGATCCGCCCATCGACGTCCAGCCCCACCAGCAGCTGGTGCGTGATCTCCAGCAAGGCGCGATCCAGGCTCGGTCGGGAAGGCGGCACCGACGGCCGCGGGGCCGGAGCGGCGGTCGCAGGCTCGCCGACCGGAGAACCCGGCGGGCGGGACACGGTACCGCGGTCGCGAGTCGTCATGGGAACACCCCCCGACAGGTCGCCGCACCACCTGCGGCCGGCGACCGCTCGGAACGATAGCACGGATCGCGCCCGGAGGTCTCGGACCCGGAGGCAGGGCGACCCGCGGGGCGCCGAGGCGCCGGGCCTCCGGTCGATGGCGCGGTCGCCCGTTGGACGCCCGGTGCCGACCGGGGCCCGGGGGACGCGCGGGCCTAGAATACGGCCCGGCACCTGAGCGTCTGTCTCGCGCCTGGAGCACCGCCCGGGGACACCTCGTCCGCCGGGGGCGAGGTTGCGGCAGGTTCGGATCTGGGGTAGCTTTGGAGAACCCTGCTTGGGGCAGAGAAAGGGAGAGGGAGATGAAGAGGATTCTGGCCGTCCTGGTCGCCCTGGTGGCCGCCCTGATGGTGCTCGGCGGTTGCTACGTGCGCGCGCACACGGCGCCGCCGCCGCGCGCCGTCGTCGTCGCCCGACCGCAGCCGGCACGCACGGTCGTCGTGGCCCAGCCGGCCCGGCCGCAGCCCGTCTACGTCGCGCCGGTCGCGCAGCCGGCCGGGCCGCCGCCGCCCACCGTGGTCTACTAGCGCGGGCCTCGTCGCGCAGCGACGCCGGGCCGCCACGGCCGGGCCGCCCCCCGCCGGGGCGCCCGGCCGCACGTTCCGTCTCGCCTCAATCGACCTCCAGTTGCACCGGCCGCGCGACGTTGCGCACCGCCGGGTCGTAGTACAGGTACGCCGTCGAGGCGGGCGCCTCGCCGCGCATCGGGTTGCGCGCGATCAGGTCGTAGGAGAGGACGACCGGCGGCCCGGGGACGAGCTGGTCGAAGTAGAGGATGACCTGCCGCCCGGTCGGCTCGTAGCGCCGGAACGTGCCGGCGGCCACGAGCGCGTCGAGGTCCTCGGTGTCGAGGTCGAAGCCGGGCGGCACACCGAGGTCCGCGATCACCATCATCAGGTCGCCGGTCGTGTTGTTGGTCAGCGTCACCGTCGCCGTGACGCGATCATCGACGGCGAGGTGCGCCCGGTCGTAGGCCACCGCAATCGACAACGGGCCCGTCGCCTCGGTCGGCACGCCGTCCCACGGCATCCAGTAGGTGCCGACGGTCTGGTACATCAGCGAGCCCGAACCCGTCATCACCAACTCGACGACGTTCGCCCCACCCTCGACGACCAGCTCCTTGAGGTCGATCTGCCGGAACAGGTCGTAGTCGGCCGGCGTCACGCGCAGCGACTCCACCGGGTTGCCGTTGTGGAGCACGTCGATCGTCGCGTCGGCGGCGTCCCCGGCGCTTTCTGCCGAGCGGAGCATGGCGCGCAACGCGTAGACCGTGGCCTGCGTGGTCTGCCAGTTGCCGAACGAGTCCTTGTTGCGCACCAGGAAGGTCAACCCCTGCTGGGCCAGCGGCAGGTAGACGCGGGCCCGGAAGAACGCGTCGACCACCAGGGCGGTGGTTTCCAGGACGTGCGAGGAGCCGGAGGAGTAGGTCAGGCCGCCGTCGCCGCCCTCGTCGCCCCACGAGGCCGCCCCGCCCTCGAGGTGCGCCTCGTCGGCGAGCGTCTCGAGCAGGTCGGCCGCGACCGGGTCGGCCGGATCGTTGGTGACCAGAGCCTGGGCCGCGATGACACGGCTGTACGGATCGGCCGCCTCGGCCAGGTGGCCGTGAAGCCAGCCGACGGCCCGGGCCACGGCGGGGCCGTTGTACTCCGACTCGAGGAGCGACCACAGGATGTACGCCGTCGTGCGGAACTTGTCGTTCTCGTAGTTGTTGATCGCCCCCTCCCGGATGCCGCTCGGGTCCGGGGTCCAGGCACCGTCGGCGTCCTGCTGCGCCGCGAGCCACTGGGCGGTGCGGGTCAGGATGTCCGGGTCCACCGCGTGCACCTGCGCCATGTCGGTGAACTCCATCAGACCGTAGGCGGTGAGGATCTTGTGCGCCGGCGGGCTGCCGAACCACTCGAACCCCCCGCCCGGAACCTCGTAGGTCAGCAGCCGCTGGTAGCCCAGCGAGATGTACTCCCGGGCCTTCAGCTCGATCTCGGGGGTCGAGGTGCCGGTCGTCTGCAGGTAGTCCAACGCCATCACGTTCGGGTAGGTCGCCGACGAGGTCTGCTCGAAGCAGCCGCTCGGCATCTTCAGGATCGAGTCCAGCCCCTCGATCGCCTGGGCGAACACGCCGGGGTACAGCTTGACCAGCAGCTCGGTGGCCCCCGGCACGACGTCCGCCGGCGGGTGGAACTCGAACCGCACGCGCGTCCCCTCGGGAGTCGCCTCGAGCAGATCGCTCCGCGCCTCGTCGGTCTGCTTGCCGCTCGGCAGCACCTCGATCCGGCGGCGCAGCCCGTCACCGACCTCCCCCGCGCGACCGACCGCCTCCAGGTCGTGCCAGCCGACCTGCTCGGCGCGGATGCGCAGCGGCACGGAGGAGACCTCGCGGGGCTCGAGCGACAGGGTCTGGACGGCCGGCGAGAGCAGAGTGAACCAGGCGCCTTCGGTCACGACGAGCTCGACGTCCTGCGGCTCGTCGAGGTAGTTGTAGACGACCACCGGGACGGTGAGCTCGTCGCCCAGGGTCAGCGTGGCGGGGAGCGAGAGGTCGACGAAGAACTCCTGGAATACCGTGATCGAGCCGAGACGCGAGCCGAGCCCGCCGGCGAGGCTGTTGGCCAGGCCGGTCATGCGCCAGGCGGTGATCGAGTCCGCGAGCGGAATCTCGACGGTGGCCCGTCCGGCTTCGTCGGTCACGATCGCCGGGTTGACGTACAGCGTCTCGGGAAACCACTGCCGGATGCGGACCTCGGGGCTCGCCCCGCCGCCGCTAGTGCCCGGAGGCGGCTCCGCGCCCGCGTCGGCCGCAGCCGTCGGGTCGGCCCAACCGCCGTTGCGGTCGTCCTCGACCCCGGCGAAGACGTCGCCGCCGCCCCAGGTCCGGGCCTCCAGGTCGTCGTCGGTGCCCCACCGCTCATCGATGCCGGCCGAGCGCAGGGTGAGTTGGTATCCTTCGTAGTCGGCCTGGTAGCGCTGGCCCCACGGGTCGTACCAGCCGTCCCGCATCCGTTCGACCCAGCGCTCCGCGGCCTCCTGCGACGAGTCGGCGCGCGCGATGAGATACGCCTCGAGCACCTCGCCGATGCGGCGCGCGTCGGCCTGAACGGCGCCCTGGGCGTGGCCCAGCACCGTCGCCCACAGGTTGCGTTCGCTGGCGTACTCGATGCCGTAGATCGACCGGCCGGCCGCCGCTGCGAACAACACGCGGGCCGCGTCCTCGCGCTCCTCGGGCGTGGCCTCCCCGCCCACGCCCAGCACGGTGGAGGCGTCGTAGCCGTGGACCTCGTAGCTCGGCTGCGCGATGTCCTGCTCCAGCTCGAAGTAGATCTTCTCCAGCCCCGGACGGCTTTCCGACAATGCGAACACCGCCTCGTCGACAACCTGCAGCCCCACCGCCGCGCGCACGGGGGTGCCGTCCGCGGCGTTGCGCACGGCCAGTTCGAGCCGCGCGGTCTCGGCCGGGCGGTAGGTGTCGCGGTCCAGCGTCAGCTCGAGGTCCAGGTCGTCGGCCCCGTCGATGAACACCACCCGCTGGTCGCGGACGATCTCGCCCCGGTCGGCGAGGAAGTAGACCGAGAAGGTGACCGAGCCGGCGAGGTTGGGGTCGATGTCGAGGAACTCGTGCGTCCAACCCTCGCCGACCTCCACGATCTTCGACAGCATCGTCTGGCCCTCGCGCACCGCGTCGAGGTACACGCGGTCGCGGGCGCGCGGCGTGAAGATCGAGAGCACCGCGGTCTCGCCCACCGCGTACAGCGACTTGTCGGTGCGCAGCAGCACCGTCTCCGTCGCCGACCCCCCGGTGGCCAGGTTGAAGTACCGGGAAACGACCCCGCCCCGCTCGTCGTCCAACTCGACCCGGATCTGGAGGAACGACCCGACCGTCGGCGTCACCTCGAAGGAGGCGAAGCCGCGGTCGTCCGTCTGCACCGGCACCGCGGACTCGGCGCCGACCGCGATCCGGCACAGCGTCGAGACCGGCGTCCCGGTCGGGTCGGCCGTGAGCAGGTAGACCACGTTCGCCACCCCGGGAGCCAGTTCCGCGCGCTCCGGGATCAGCACCGGCTGCACCGAGCCGTAGGCGACCGTCAGCGGCCGATCGACCGTGAAGACCTGGCCCGCCGTGTCGGTCACCTCGATCTCGAGCTTGACGAACGAGCCGCCCTGATCGATCGGGAGGCCGACGAAGTAGGTCGGCAGGTCGAGCGCGAAGTCCCAGTGCCCCGCGTCGTTCGTCGTGCCGTGCAGCTCGGCGAACCGCACCCAGTCGACGTCGTACTGGCTCGCTCGCACCGTCACCGCGCCGCCCGCGACGGGTTGGCCGAAGAAGTAGCGCGCGTCGACCTGCCCGGCCACCCGCTCGCCCGGCAGGTAGAAGGCCCGGTCGGCCGCGAAGTCGACGGCGAACTTCGGCAGCGCGTAGCGGTCGACCGTCACCGCCCGCTCCTGCACCGCCTCGCCGACGATCGCGCGCAGCGTGTAGCTGCCCATGTTCACGAGGCGCGCGAGCGTGAACTGCGCGGAGGCGATCCCGAACTCGTCGGTGCGGGTCTCCTCCCGGAACACCTTGTTCCCCTTGCCGTCCTGCACCTCCAGCGTCACGTCCTCCCCGGCGCTCGGCAGGCCGTGCGGTAGACGCGTCGCCAGCGCACGCAGGTGCATCGTCTGGCCGGGCTGGTACAACGGCTTGTCCGTCGTCAGCAGGATGCGGTGCGACCGCTGGACCGTCACCGAATGACGGCTCTCGGTCGCGCCGGAGGCGTGGTGCAACCGGAACAACAGCGCCGCGCTGCCCGCCACCGGCGGCGTCAGGAACTCGACATTCGCCAGGCCGAAGGCGTCGGTCGCCCCCGCCCAGACCTGCGTCCGCGCAACCTCACCCTCCGCGTCCGTCGTCTCCAGGAAGACCTCCCCCTCGGCCCCCTCGAGCGGCCGGCCATCGGCGGCGTCGAGCGCCGCGAGACGGAAATGCGCGGTTTCGTCGGCGAACAACCGGTCCGGCCCCAAGACGCCGCTCGCGATGCGCCGGGCCACCCGGTACAGCGACCGGCCGCCCGAGACCACCGCGTCCCCGGCCGAGACCCGGTAGCGCACCAGGTAGCGCGCCAGGTCGCCCGCCGCGACCCCCTCCGGGAAGTCCGGCACCCGCAGCACCAACGACGCCGCAAGCTCGCCCTCGCGCAGCGTGAACGAACGCGAAAGGCTCCCCACCTCCTCGCCGTCGAGGGTCGTGAGGCGGACCTCGGCGATGCCGTCGAGCGACCCCGCACCGCTCGGACGCATCACCGGCAACGTGACCTCGACCATCCCTTCCCCCACCGTGGCGGCAATCGCGTCCTCGCTCACCGACAGCGCGGAGGACGTCCGATCCGCCTCACCCACCGTGAACGGCGCTCCCTCGCCGATACACCCCGATCCGCACGCGGCCGCCGACAGCGCCGCGAAGATCCACCACCAGAACCTCTGCATCCCACCTCGCATCGCAACCTCCCCGCCGGACAAAGGACACACGTCCGGGCGCGCCGGGTTTCGCAAGGGGCGTGCCGGACGGGCCCCGGAGTGCCGACAGGGGGCGAGATGGTTCAGATCTCTTCGCAATCATGAACTATTGCCGACAGGACACCGATCGTTCGGCAACACGACCCGGCCTTCCGGCACGTCGTTTCCGACCCGAACAGACACCCGGTGGCACAGGCTGTGCCGGGCGTCTCCGGGCGCCCGGTCGTCGGTGCGGCGCTAGGGAGAGTCGCCGAGGAAGCGGTCGAGAACCTCGAGCAGCGGCTCACCCTCGAGTGGCGGGGCGTCGGGCTGGAGCAAGGTGAACTCCGAGCCGGTCCAGACGTCGACCGGCGCGGGGCGGCAGACGACGCTCCCGACGTCGGGGCGACAGGTCGCGGGCCGACTCCGCTCGAGGGCGTCGAGCAGGCGGCGCAGGTCGGCCTCGGCCTCGTCCCGCACCGCGTTGCGCGCCTCGACGAGCGCTGCCACCCGACGCTGTTCCTCGGAAACGGGATTCGGACGCGAGGCGCCGCGGGGCGCCACCGCGGTCGGACTCTCCGCGGCGTCCGCGGCGGTCGGGGGCAGGGCCTCGAGTGCACGGTGCAGGCGGCGCTCGGCGGCGCGCAGGGCGCGGAACAGGGCCTCGGCCGCACCCTGCGCGGAGGAGACGCCGGCGAACCGGCCCCGCAGGCGGGCCATCATCCGGACGAGCGGCAAGATCCAGTGTCCCTCGCGGGGCGCGGCGTCCTGGGCGTGGGCGACCGCGCCGGCGGGAGCGGGTCTGCTGCCGCCGTGCGACGGGGAGGCTCCCGGGCTCTCCGGCTCTTCGGCGCCCGACGGGGCGCCGAAGGAGACGTCGGGCTCGAGCCAGGCCAAGGTCTCCGCCAGGACGGCGTCGAGCGGCCCCGCGACGGCGGCGCGGGCGGCTGCAATCTCGACTGCGAACTCCTGCCCGGCGGCCGACGGCGGGGCGGCCCCGCGACGGACCGTCACGGCGCGCAACTCCGCGACGAAGGCGCTGCGCTGCGCCTCGAGCAGCACGAATCCGTCGAGGAAGCCCGTGCGCTCCTTCCCCAGCCGCTCGACCATCTTCTCCTCGAGGTCGGCAATCAGGTTCGCCGGCAGCGGACACTCGCGCCGCGGGCAGTCCGATTCGAGCCGGGCGCCCGGTGTGGTTTCGACCATGCCGCTCGGCAGGCCGGCCGTCCGGTCGGGCGGAGGGCTCGGCGGAGCGACGGCGCTGCGGCACGCGAGCGGGACGGCGGCGAGGGCGGCGAGCAGGAACGGACGCAGGGTCAGCAGCGCGGATCCCCGGGACACATGAAGCACTCCTCGAGCGGGGTGCCCTGGTTGATGCACTTGCGGGTCTTGTTGACCGGTTCGGAGGTTCCGGAGCCTCCCGGCCGCCCCGGTCGGCCCTTCTTGATCGCCGAGCCGGCGTCGATCAGGGACTGCTTCTCTTCCTGGGCCTTGGCGAGCTGGGCCTGCAACGCCGCCATCTGGTCGGCGTTGCCCTGGGCGGAGGTGATCTGTTCCATCAGGGCCGTGATCTTCTGGTCCGCCTCGGCCTGGGCACGGCGGTTGGCCTCCAACTCCTGCTCGAGCCGGCGGAGCTTCTCGCGTTCGGCGGCCAGCTGCTTCTCGCGGTCCTGGCGCTCCCGCTCGGCCTTCACCGCCGCCGCCGCCTTCTCCTCCTCGGCCTCCTGGTAGTTCATGTAGAGGATCGTGCCGGTGACGCCCGCGCCGATGACGATCGCGGCGATGGCGGCCCAGACCCAGATCGGGATCTTCTTCTTCTGCGCGTCGAGGACCGCGAGGTCCTTCTCGTGGCGCAGGCGCATCTCCTCCTCCACGAGGCGGGCCTTGTGGTGGGTTTCCTGCTGGACGCGCATCTCTTCGAGCTGCCGCATGTGGAGCTTCTTCGATTCCTCCTCGCGGCGGCGCCGCTCCTCCTCCTCGATGCGCTGCTGCTCCTCGCGGACGCGCCGCTCCTCGTCCTCGCGGGCCTTCCGCTCGGCCTCCTCCTTCGCGCGCCGCGTCGCCTCCTCGTGCTTGCGCCGCGCCTCGTCCTCGGCCTTGACGCGATCGGCCTCGATGTTGAGGATGTCGTCCAGCGCTGACCTGACGTTGTCGTCCTTGTCCTGCGGCATTTCCTGTCGTCCCTCTCGTCCGTTCCCCGAAGAACGCCCCTCGACCCTCGCAATACGGAAACGCCCGGCATGATCCGCGGCGCCTCCTGGAAGATTGGAGTCGCCGAGGGTCTCCGGCGTTGGAGAGAATATCAGCGGGTCTCGGCGGGTGTCAATCCGCACGCCGACGCCCGCGCTGGACGGCACGTCGGACGACGTGCTACACCGGTGCCCGATGCGCGCGGAACTGCTGATCGCCGCCGCGACGACCCTCGCTCTCGCCGCCCCCGCCCGCGCCCGGCCGCGACCGGAGGAACCGACCGAGCCCGCGACGACCGACACCGGCCCGCTGGGCGTCGCCGTCGTCGTCTCCGCCGACCCCGCCCTCGATCCGTCCCTGCGCGAGGCGATCCGCGAGGAGTTGTGCTCGGTGCTCCCCGCCAGCGGCTTCGCCTGCGCCCCGCGCGAGGACGTCGAGACGGCGATGGGCACCGCCGAACGCCCCGGCCCCGACGTGCTCTCCCACGTCGCCGAGCAGCTCGCCCTGCCCTACGCCGTCGCCGTCGTGCTCTACCCGGGCACGGCCGAGGACCTGATCGATGCGGACGTGTTCCTCCAGGTCCGCGGCCGCGCCACCGGCATCTACCGCGGAGCGACCGACGACGCCGACGACATCGCCGACACCGCCGCCGACACCGCCGAGGAACTGCTCCGCGACGCCGCCGCCCACGGCTTCGGCAGCGGCGCCGCCACCCCCGGAGCCCACGGCTCCGGCCTCGGAACCACCGCGCCACCCGCCGACGACGGCGTGATCGACCTCACGATCAGCGAAACCCTCCAGGGAATCGCCGTCGCCTACCTCGCCTGCAGGTCCTTCGACATCCAGGACTGGCGGATCGTCGGCCCGACGCTCCTGATGGGCGCCGGTACCGGCCTCGCCGCCGCCCTCCTCGCGGACTACTACCTGCCGATCGGCATGGCCGACGCGGAACTCGTCGCCGGCGGCGGCTGGTGGGGCATCCTCGAAGGCGGCCTCCTCGCCAGAACCCTCGGCGCCGGCGACATGACCGGCCTCGCTCCCTGGGGCCTCCTCGGCTGGGGCCTCGGCCTCGGCACCGGCATCACCCTCGCCGCCACCCTCGACCTCACCACCGGCGACGTCGCCCTCACCAACTCCGCCGCCGCCTGGGGCACCTTCGCCGGCGCCGTCATCGCCGGCACCATCCTCGGTCGCGACATCTTCACCACCGACACCGACTACGACTACGCCATCCCCTTCGCCGGCCTCAACGTCGGCCTCGTCTCCGGGATCGTCGCCTCCCTGTTCGTCGACGTCTCCCGCGGTCGCATGGCCCTGATCGACCTCTCCGGCGTCCTCGGCGTCCTCCTCGGCGCCTCCCTCGGAACACCCCTGATCTTCGAGTCCCCCGACGAAGACGACAAGCGCTGGTACAGCGCCATCATGCTCCTCTCCGCCGGAGCGGGCCTCACCGTCGGCGCCCTCCTCACCGCCGACATGGACGACGACGACAACGCCGCCGCCGCCGCCGCCGCTCTGCTCGAGGTCGAACCGTCCGGCGAAGTCTCCCTCCACGTCCCGATCCCTCGACCCTGGTTCGACCCCCGACCCTCCCCCGCCAACCCCACCGGTCGCCTCGGCCTCTGGCTCGGAATCGCCCAAGGGTCCTGGTAGCACCCACTCCCAGAAAGAAGCCGGACCGACGATCGCGGAATTTGACTTGCTGTCCACCTTGGAATACTTATACCTACAGGTAGGTACCTGTGGCGAACTTCACCTCCCAAGATCTCGGCAAGCTGGTACAAGAGGCGGTCGACCGGCTTCGGGAACGCGGCGAGTTGACCAGCCGGACGACGCCGCAGGTCACCCGCGCAAAGTCCGAAGAACACGGTGATTTCACGACGAACTTCGCCATGGTCGCGGCGAAAGCCGAGCAGCGTAAGCCACGCGAATTGGCCGAGGCGTTGGCGAAGGAGTTGGCCCGGCATCCCGACATTGCAGACGTGCAAGTCGCCGGTCCCGGCTTCGTGAACCTCCGCCTGCGCCCCGAGAACTGGGTGCGGGCCCTCGACCTCCCGCTCGCACAGGGGGAGCGTTTCGGCTCGCATGCGCCGCGAGAGGAAGCGCCGATCGTCGTGGAGTTCGTGAGCGCGAATCCGACCGGCCCGCTGCACGTGGGGCACGGCCGGGGGGCGGTGGTGGGCGACGCGTTGGTGCGGCTGCTGCGCGCGGCGGGGCAGCGGGTGACGGCCGAGTACTACTGGAACGACCGCGGTCGGCAGGTCCGGGAGCTCGGTCGCTCCGTGGCGGTGCGGGTGCGCCAGCTCGTGGACCCCTCGACTCCCCTGCCGACCGACGAGAACTGGTACCGGGGCGACTACGTGTGCGATCTGGCGCGGGAGGCGCCGGCGAGCGCGCAGTTCGCGGGGCTGGCGGCCGACGAGACCGACGAGGCGGCACGGCTGCGAGCGCTGGCCGCCCTGCCCGAGGACGACGAGCGGTTCACGGCGCACGGGCGCGAGCGGATGCAGTCGGCGATCCTGGCGACGCTGGCGAAGCTGCGCGTGGGCTTCGAGTACCAGGAATCCGAGCGGCGCATCGCGGAGTCGATCGCCGGGTTCTACGCGGAGCTGGAGCGGCGCGGCCTGGCGCGGGTCCGGGACGGGGCGCTGTTCCTGGCGACGGAGGGGAAAGAGGGCGAGGACAAGGACCGGGTGGTGCGGAAGTCGGACGGCGAGTGGACGTACTTCGCCACGGACCTCCTGTACCACGCGGACAAGCTGCGGCGCGGCTTCGGCCGGATGATCAACATCTGGGGGGCCGACCACCACGGCTACATCCCGCGCATGCGCGCCGGCCTCGGCGTCCTCGGCCACCCGCCCCGGACGCTCGAAGTGCTGCTGGTCCAGATGGTCAACCTGCTGTCGGACGGCCAGCCGGTGAAGATGTCCAAGCGCTCGGGAGACTTCGTCACGCTCGACGAGCTGATCGATGAGGTCGGCGTCGATGCGACACGGTACATCTTCCTCACCCGCCGCCACGACAGTCAGCTCGACTTCGACATCGCGCTGGCCAAGCGCAGGACGCTCGACAACCCCGTGTTCTACGCGCAGTACGGCCACGCCCGGCTCTCGGCGATCCTGCGCCGCGCCGAGGAGCTGGCGGGTCTGGTGCCCGAGGGCGCGCGCGATCGGCTCGCCGCCGGCCTCGGACGCCCGGGCGCCGCGCCGATCCCGGAATCGGCGCTGGCGCTCCCCGAGGAACACCGCCTGGCCCGCCGCGTCCTCACGCTGCCCGACGCGGTGCTCGAGGCGGCCGAGGCGCGCGAGCCGCACCGCATCGTCTACTTCGTGCAGGAGCTGTCGCAGGCGTTCCAGAGCTACTACACGGCCCGCTGGAAGCAGCACGACGATCCGGTTCTGCCGCCGACCCGGCTGGCGCGCGAGGCGCTGGCCGGCTGGGACTGGGAGCGCACCGCGGCCCGGCTGCGTTGGATCCGCGCGATCCGCACCGCCGTCCGCGCGGCGCTCGGCATCGCCGGCGTGGAAGCACCCGACCGGATGGAATGGTCGGAGGACGGAGACCGGGAGGAAGGGGGCTGAGCCCCCGGCCTCGAGGAGGTAGAGCGATGGTGAGGGATCTCGACAAGCTTCGGACCAAGTCGGAGTTCCGGTTGCGCACCGGACATCTCGCGCTGATCGTGCTGGCGACCGCCGTGGCCGTCGGACTGCTGTTCGTCGTCGGCAACGCGATGGCCGGCACCGACGACGACCTCGGCGAGCCCCCGGCCGCCGCCGACCCCTTCGCGGGCCTGCAGCAGGCGGCGCCCGAGAAGCCCGCTCCGGCGCCCGCCCGCAAGCCGCCGGCGCTGGCCGCGGCGGCCGTGCCCGATCCCGAGGCGCTCCCTCCACTGGCGCTGACGTTCCACGAGCGGCTGTCGCGCCCGTCGGACGCGCCGCCGATGCCCCTCGTCGCCGTCCCCACTGTGCCCGCTGACCCGCCGGCGCCGCCCGGACCGGAGGACGCGCCGCTGCCGATCGACTCTCCGGCGGCCCACCAGCCGCCGCCGCCGCTCCCCGGCGCCCCGGTCTCGGCCCCGCCGCGGTCCCCGGCCGTCGAACTCGCGCCGGCGGCGGCGGCCGCCGACGTCGTTCCGGCCGCACCCCCGCCCGGCGTCCCCGTCGCGCCGCCCCCGGTCCAGTCGGTGCGCGAGCCGCTCGCCCCCGCCCTCCCCCCGGGCGACCCGCAGCCGCGCTTCGACGAGGAGCCCAATCCGGCGCTCGCCCAGGCCGGCGAGCACGGCGTGTTCACCCTGCAGGTCGCCTCGTTCGCGCTCCAGGACGAGGCGATCGCCTACATGAACATGCTGCGGCAGCGCGGCCACGAGTCGTTCATCGTGCGCGCCGACTGCGGCGAACGCGGCCTGTTGTACCGCGTGCGCGTCGGACCGTTCGACTCGCAGCCCGCGGCCGAACGGTACCGGCGGAAGTTCGAGCGCATCGAGCGAATTCCGACGTTCGTGGTTCGCCGGACGCGCCCCGAGCCGACCCCTCTGCCCGGAATCCTCTGAGCCGAACCCCGACTTCCACTTCCGCAAGACGCCCCTCGAGGTCCACGCCTCACGGGCCTGCAAGATCCTGGATTGCAGCCTTGCACCAAGATGCCCCACCCTCCTGGACACACGAACAGCGACCCGACGCAGACCTCGCCGCCAGGAAGCTATCGAGTTCCATTATTCCAAGCATTTAACGAACCGACCCCGACGTGTCGAGGGTGGAAGGCACCACCGCTAACGCTTGGCACGCTGGTCGCAATGAGTTCCCGTCGTAAATAGGATTCGGAAGGCTCGCGCTTCGATTGGTCTCCCCCCCCAGCCTTGTGCGAGCCTTCCGACGATGGCCCGGGCGGCGGCAAGGTTCCCCCCACTTGTCGTCGCCCGGCCTTTTTTTTGCCCTTCGATTCGCGCGGCAGAGCCGACGGCGCTCCCGGACCGGGCGCTGCCGAGGTCTCGGACGAGGTGCCGCGGCCGTCCATCGGCGGCCGTCAGCCGCCGAGCCGATCGCGGACCTTGGCGGCCCACTCGCGCAGTTCGTCGTCCTCCGCGCGAACCTCGAGCTCCTTGACCCGCAGCAGGAGGAGTGCCTTGCGCTGGACGAGGTGCCCGGCGAGGTACCGGTGCAGCCGGAAGAGGACGTCGAGGAGTACGGTCTCGTCGGGATGGACCAGCGCCTGGCCGAGCACCTCGGGGTCGTCGGGCAGCTCGCCGTGCTCGGCGCGGAAGGCGTCGACCGCCGCGACGACCGCCTCGGGGTTGGCCGCATCGAGGATCTTCCGCAGGGCCTGCTGGCGCGCCGGCAGCCCGCCGGAGACCTCGAGTCCCGCGCCCTTGGCGACGCCCTTGACCAGCTTCCCCGCCTCGCCCCGTTCGAACAGCCGCGACAGGTCGGCCTTGTAGCGACCGAGGCCGGTGACGGAGCCGGCCTTGCCGCGGCGGGGCGTCCGGCGCAGGTCGCCATCGACGTGGGCGCTCTTGTCGCGCTTCTTGTCGATCTCGCTCCAGGAGACGTCGCGGTCGCGGCTGCTGCGCCGCTCGCGCCGGTCGCGCTCGTCGTCCATCACTCGCCCTTCCCCGTCGTCGCGGCCGGGACCGCGGGCGGGACCGTCCCGCCGGTTCGGGCGCCGCGTGCGAAGAGCAGCGCGGGCACGGCGAGCTGGGCGGCGAGGTAGCAGGCGAGGATGCCGAGGGAAATCGAGAAGCCGAGGCTCCACATGCCGACGTGGTCGGAGATCATCAGGATGCCGAAGCCGATCATCGTGGTCAGCGCGCAGAGCATCACGCCGGCCGAGGTGCTGGCGAAGCCCTCCACGCCGGTCGGGTCCTCGCGGTAGCGGTGCACGAGGTACACGCCGTAGTCGACCCCGGTGCAGATCAGCACCGGCAGGGCCATGACGTTGACGAAGTTGAACGGCCAGCCGAGCAGCCACTGGACGCCGACGACGAGCATCCCGCCGAAGAGCAGCGGGACGAGGGTCACCAGGACGTGCCAGACGTTGCGCAGGTAGACGATCAGCGAGAGCAGCACGGCAAGGAAGGCGTAGATCGTGGCCGAGCGGAAGCTGTTCTCGATCTCGGTGGCGTTGGCGAGGTGGGTCATCGGGAACCCGGTGGCGCCGGGGTCGATCCGCTGCACGTCGGACACGAGGCAGGGAAGGAAGGCGCGGTCGCCGATGTTCCCCGACGGGTAGGCGTAGGCGGCGAAGGTCTTGCCGTCGCGCGAGACGAAGCGGGCGCCGATGTCGGCGGGCAGGGCGCGGACCTCGAGCGGATCGAGGTCGAGGCCGGCGAGGACGAGGGCCAGCCCGTCGTCGAGCTGGCCGAGCAGCCAGCCCTGGAAGCCCTGGAGCGCGGCGCCCATCGCGGCGGCGTCCCCGCCGCGGATCCGTCCCGCCAGCCGCTCCGCCGCCTCGGCCAGGCCGGAGATCGCGGCGGTGAGCGGCGAGTCGGGGTCGCTGGCCTTGAAGTCGAAGGCGATGTTCCCCGCCTCGTCGGCGATCGTCTCGAGCGCCTCGACGATCCGGCCCGGCTCGACGGCGGGCGGATTCGCCGCCGCCGCCCGGGCCTCGCCGCGGATCCTCTCGAGGAACCCGCGGTGGCGCTTGAGCGCCGCCACCGCCTCGACCTTCTCCGGCGACATCTCCGGCAACAGGCGCTCGTAGCGCCCGGACCACTCGACCCGGGCCAGCACCGGTCGCTGCTCCGCGCACTCGTCGTCGTCCTGCTTCCCGTCCCCGTGGGCCAGCGCCTCGAGCCGCCCCACGCGTTCGCGCAGCTCGGCGGCCGTGGAGCCGGTGACGATCACGGTGTCGGCCGAGTAGTCCGTGTGGGCCAGCGCCTTCATCCCGAGCACCGACTCGGCGTTGCGCTGGAGCAGGTTGTTGGCGTCCCAGTCGAGGCGGGCGTCCTTGAGGGCGAAGCCGCCGAAGGCGATGACGACCACGGTGAGCGAGAGGATGGTCGTGCGCGCCAGGCGGCCGCGCGAGAGCCCCTGGAGTCCCTTCTGCATCTGCATGCCGTAGCGGCGCGGCTTGTGGAACAGGAACAGCAGCACCGGCATCAGCACCATCGTGCCGAGGAAGATCATCCAGATCGCCATCGCGACGATCTGACCCAGCTCGGCGAAGCCGAGGAACTCGGTGAGCCCGACGCCGACGAACGCCAGCGTGGCCATCACGGCGGCGGTGAGCACCGCGCCGCCGGTCTGCCCGAGCATCAGCGCCGCCGCCTCGACCTCGCCCTTCCCCGCCAGCCGCTCGTCGTTGTACCGCTGGTAGAGCTGGACGGCGTAGTCGACCCCCAACCCGAGCAGCACGCCGCCGAAGTAGGCGGAGATGAGCGTCAGGCGGCCGATGGTGATCGAGACCAGCCCGAGGGTCCAGAAGATCGAGAACAGCAGCGGGACGAGCAGCAGGATCGGGGTGCGGAAGGAGCGGTAGTACAGGAGGAGCAGCAGGAAGATCGCCGCGCCGGCGAACATCGTCACGCGCAGCGCGTCGCGGCCGATCAGCGACATCTCGTCGGCGACGACCGCCGGGGTGCCGGTGACCAGCGCCCGCACCGGATGGCCCGTCTCCCGGCCGACCCGCTCGGCCTCCCCGTGCGCCACCGTGCGCACCGCGGTGACGAAGCACCGGCTGACCGACTCGTCCTCCGAGTCGCTGATCGGCTGGACGAACAGCAGCATCCGGATCGGATGCTCGCCCTGCGACAGGTAGCCCAGCTCGTCGACCCCCCGCCGATCCTCCTCGGTGAGCTGCGGCGCCGCCGACTCGCCGAGCCGCTCCTGCGGATACGGCTGGTCGAGCCAGCGTTGGAGGCGGCCGAGGGCGTCGGTGAGCTGCGTGACCGACGCCGCGTCCTTGGCCGGGTCCTGGCCGGCGGCCATCGCCCCCTTGGAGAAGCCGTCGATGATCCCGTCCAGGGCGTCCTGGAGCGAGGTCAGCGGCGGGAGGGCCGACTGGCCGGCCCGGTCGGCGGCCGCCAGCCCGTCGCCGATCTGCCGCAGGCTGTCCAGCCCGAGGTAGTAGATCCCCTTCTCCTCGAACTGCGCGAGGTCGACCTTGTGGAACACGCCGCGGACCTGGAGTCTGGCGAACCGCGGGTCGGCACAGACGTCCTCGCCGGGCTTCGGCTCGGCGGGCGGCTCGGCCCTGAGCTTCGCGGCGATGGCGTCGGCGGTGGCCCGCAGCGCCTCCCGGTCCTCGCCCTCGAGCACCACCGTGGCGAGGAACGGCGTGCCGAACTTGCCGACCACCTCGTCGAAGCGCTTGCGCTCCGGCACCTCGGGGTCCTGCAGCGCGGCGCGGTTGACGCGGATGTGCGTCAACAGGTCGGGGACGCGCAGGGCCGCCAGCGCGGTAACCGCGAGCGCGGCGGCGAGCACCCACCAGCGGCGGCGGTGCAGGAAGCTCGCCAGCCAGTAGCCGACGCGTTCGCGCCGCCGCAGGGGTGCGGCGTTCCCCGTGCCGTCCTTGCCGGCCTCCCCGACTGCCATCGCGAGCCCCTTCCCTCACCCCACCCGTTCCAGCACCCGACTCCTCGACTTCCCTAGAACCGGACGCGCGAGCGCAAGAATGCCATGGAATCGCCCGCGGCGGGCTGCCCGAATTTCGATTTCTCGCCGCCGAGCAGGATCAGCGCGCCGACCTCGAGCTCCATCGAGCTCCACGGGTTCCAGTTGAGCAGCGGGTAGATCACGCCGCCCCGGCGATCCTCGTCTTCCGGCGTGGACGGATCGTCCTCCTCGGCCGTCAGCGCGACGATCCCGAACAACCGCAGCAGCAGCTTGGAGTTGAAGAACTTGAAGTCCATGCCGGCCACGAGGTAGTCGCCCACGAGCTGCGGCCCGAGCTCGTCGACCATCCCGTGCACGAACATCAAGAGCCCGAAGATGTCGCGGGTGAAGGTGTAGTCGAACCCCAGCGTGGCCTTGAAGAACGGACGGCCGTCGACGGAGTGGCCGACGATGTCCGGACCGAACTCGTCGGGGATGTCGGCGGTGTAGGCCAGTTCCTCCGGCCAGACGATCGCGCCCTCGAGCCGGAAGCCGGCGTCGTCGAGAAACCCGATCTGGCCCGCCAAGTCGAAGCCGAAGACGTGCACCGCCGGATAACGCAGCCCGACCTTCGTGTTGACGCACCCGCCGAGCCCGGTCACCTCGCTGCCGTCGCAGTAGGTGCCCGGAACGACCGTCGGGTAGGAGTTGACCGGGACCGGGAAGTCGTCGAAGCCGCGGTAGTACGACAACGACCAGTCGCTCTCGTCGGTGCGCCACGAGACCCGGGCGCCGACCTGGACGTTCTCCAGCGAGACGTCGGGCGGCTCCGCCATCGCCGCGATGTC
>JAFGHH010000192.1 GCA_016930215.1 Deltaproteobacteria bacterium | reverse complement strand
GCCCGCAAGCGACGATCGGGTCGTTGTTGTCTGCCGTGGTCGGTCGGGTCGTTGCTGCTGGTTCTTGGCGGGACGTAGACCGCCGTCGGTACTGCCACCAGGGATCATCGACGCGGTGAACCGGATGGCGCCGCCCGTGGAGGTAGCGGCGCGGCGGCATCGAACCGGTGCGGTGGCATTGACCATCTTACGATCCAATCGTAGGATAGTCGCATGTACATCGGACGCCATCTGGAGCGGGTTGTGCGGCGGGTTTCGCGGTCGTTTCCGGTGGTGCTGGTGACGGGGCCGCGGCAGGTGGGCAAGACGACGATGGTGCGGGCGATGGGGGAGGCGGAGGTTCCGGCGAGGGGATACGTTTCGTTGGACGAGTTCGGGCCGCTGGAGCTGAGCCAGAGCGACCCGGAGTTGTTTCTTCAGCGGTATGCCGCGCCGGTGACGGTGGACGAGGTGCAGCGAGCGCCGGGGTTGTTGCGGGCGATCAAGGCGGCGGTCGATCGCGAGGCACGACCGGGAGGGTACTGGCTGACCGGTTCGCAGTCGTTTCCGCTGATGGGTGCGGTGAGCGAGTCGCTGGCGGGTCGGGTGGCCGTGTTGAATTTGCTCGGGCTGTCGCAGGCGGAGGCGGCGGGAGTACCGGCGGCGGAGGCATCGTTCCGGCCGGACCGGGCGACGGGGGTTGCCTCGGGGGTCTCGTCGGAGTTCGGGCCGGTCTTCGAGCGGGTCGTACGGGGTGCGTTTCCGCGGTTGCGGCACGACGACGCTCCGGACGCGCCGACGTTCTACGGTTCCTACGTGCAGACCTATCTGGAGCGGGACGTGCGGTCCGTGTTGCGCGTATCGGACCTGGCGGCGTTCCGGCGATTCCTTCGGATTGCGGCGGCGCGGGTCGGCGGGCTGCTCGACCTGTCCGACCTGGCGCGCAACACCGGCATCGCGGTCTCGACGGCGAAGGAGTGGATGGGGGTGCTCGAGGCGACGCACCAGGTCTACCTGTTGCGGCCGTATTTCGAGAAGATCGCAAAGCGGCAGATCCGGACGCCGAAGTTGTATTTCGCGGACACCGGGCTGGTGTGTCATCTGACGGGGTGGACGTCGGCGCAGGCGGCGGGGTCCGGGGCGATGGCCGGCGCGCTTCTGGAGAACTACGTCGTGGCGGAAATCCTGCGGAGTCGGCTGCACCGTGGGGAGACCGAGCCGATCTGGTTCTACCGGGACAAGGAGCGGCGGGAGGTGGACGTGGTGATCGCCGAGGACGGCGTGCTCTATCCGGTCGAGGTCAAGCTGACGGCGTCGCCGACGCAGGCTGACGCCCGGGGGATTGCGGCGCTGTCCCGGACGAAGGCGAAGCTCGGGCACGGCGCCGTCGTCTGCCTCGCTCCCGAGCGGATCCCCCTCACCCCCACCATCGACGTCCTCCCCGTCGGCCACATCCAATAGCCCCGGCCCCCCAACGTCGCCCTCACCGTCGTAGTCGTCGTCGTCGTCGTCGTCGTCGTCGGGGAGTCGAAGATCGACCGCCCACCCTCCAACATCGCCGTCGCCCTCACCGTCCTCGTAGTAGTCGTCGACGACTCCGACCGGTCCCCGCCGGCAGCCTCGGGCGAAGCGAGGGGCGGGTGCGACCGAACGACTACGTCTTCCGACCTGTCCCGACCGATCTCCTCAAGATCACGTCGCGCCTTCCAGGCCACCGGCTGTATCTTGCGTAGTGCTCTGCGATCCGCCGTTCCCAATCGGGATGCGGTACGACCCCGAAGCCGGCGGACCGGAACAGCCTCAGCGATACCTGGTTGTCCTCGCGGACGTTCGCCCACAGCTCGGTCACCCCGGGAAGATGCCCGGCGGTCAGGACGATGTCGTCGAGCAGCCGGCGGCCGACGCCGCATCCCCGAACGACGGGCTCGACCACAAGCCCGCCGACCCAGGCTCCGGGAATCCCGAGGCGGTGCCACATCGACGAGAGCGCGGCGCGCCCGACCCTCCACCGCCCGAGCGTCACGACGAAGACCATCTTCGGCACGCCGATCGGTTCGGCGACGGCGTTCAGCCGCTCGGCCTCGCCGATGTCGAGCCATCCGCGGGCCTCCCAGGCATGCAGCTCCGGCGCGTCGAATGATGCCGAATGGGTGCGAAGGAGCGGCTCGACGGCGCGGGAACGCAGCCGCCGGATTCGAGGGACACGGGCCGACCAGCGTGTGAGGCGTTCCAGCACGGCGACGGGGACCCTTCGCGGGTTCCTCGCCAGCCGTCGCCACCGTTCCAGGTCGAGCCAGGAGGCTACGGGCTGCATTCGGCAATGATGGTAGCCGAGAGCCGATGCGCCCAACAAGCACTCCCACGGTGGCACGGTGCCGCCGGCCGGGCGCGAAAACCGATGAACTGCGTGCCGCGCCGGTGTCCGGGTCGATTCCTGCGAAACGGAATCTCGCCCGCCCTCGTGTTGGCCGCGTTCTTCGGTGACCGACCGTGCTCCGCCGCAGAGCCGCGCCCGTTTCGAGCGTGCATCACGTCGGCCGCCGCCGAGCCCGCCCGTGTTCCGTGCGACCGAGCGCGGTGAACGGAGCGGGCGCCGCCGGCGTTGGCACGCATGAACCTGTCGGAGCGCCCGCGTCCCAGCCGCTCCGCTCGACAGCACCGGGCGCACCGCCGAT
>JAFGHH010000191.1 GCA_016930215.1 Deltaproteobacteria bacterium | reverse complement strand
TTGAGCACGACGAAGGCCTTGAGGTCCTCGCCGGCGCCGGCCGAGGGCACGCCGATCACGGCGGCCTCGAGCACGTCGGGGTGCGAGTACAGGTAGTCCTCGACCTCCTTCGGAAACACGCTGTAGCCCTTGTGCTTGACCAGGTCGCGCGCGCGGTCCTTGATGAACGTCCAGCCCCGCTCGTTCATGCACCCCACGTCGCCCGTGTACAGCCAGCCGTCGCGCAGCGCCCGCGCCGACTCCTCGGGCCGGTTGAAGTAGCCCTTCATCACCTGCGGACCCTTGACGCAGATCTCGCCGATCTGGTCGTCGCCGAAGCCGAGCACCTTGGTGCCGGTCTCGAGGTCGACGATGCGGAAGTCGGTATTGGGGAACGGCAGGCCGATCGAGCCGAGCACCCGCTCCTTGCCCTCGGGCAGCTTGAACGGATTCGCACTCGCCACCGGGGACGACTCGGACAGGCCGTAGCCCTCGACGACCAGCGCGCCGAACTTCTTCTCGAACGTCAGCTGCACCTCGCGGGGCAGCGGGCCGGCGCCGGACAGGCAGCGGGTCAGCGGCCTGAGGTCGTACTGCTCGAGGCCCGGGGTGTTGTTGATCTTGTTGAACAGCACCGCCACGCCGGCCATGCAGAGCTGGGTGCCGCGGCCCCACTTCTCGAGCGTCTTGGCCCAGTCGTGCATGCTCTCGGGCGGCCGGGGGAACAACAGCATGAAGCCGCCGGTCGTGACGGCAATGTTCATCACGGTGGTCATCGCGAACACGTGGAACAGCGGCAGCACGCCGACCCACCCGCCCTCACGCGGGAAGTCGGCCCCGATCCAGGCCTTGCCCGACACCGAGTTGCTGACGAGGTTGAGCGCGGTGAGCATCGCGCCCTTCGGCGTTCCCGTCGTCCCGCCGGTGTACTGCAGCACCGCCAGATCCTCCGACGGATTGATCTCGACGGTCGGCACCTTCGGCTCGACCTTCAGCAGGTCGGTCAGCTTGAGCGCGTTCGGAGGCAGCGTGCCGGTCGGGATCTTCTTCAGCAGCTTGCCCAGCAGCACCTTGAGCCCCGAGAAGCCGCACAGGTCCACGATGTTCGTGCCGATCAGGTGCTTGACCTTCGTCTCCCCGAGGACCTTCCCCGCCGCCTCGTAGACCGCGTCCAGCACGACGAACGCCTTGGCCCCCGAGTCGTTGAGCTGGTGCTTGATCTCCATCGGCTTGTAGGTCGGGTTGATCGCCGTGACGGTCAGCCCGAGGCGCTGGCAGGCGTAGAACGCCACGACGAACTGGTGCGAGTTCGGCAGCATCAGCGCCACGACGTCGCCCTTGGCCAACCCCAGCCGGTGCAGGGAGGTCGCCAGCCGGTCCACCAGGTCGTCCAGCCGCCGGTAGGTCATCACCGAGTCGAGGAACACGATCGCCTTGTCGTCCGGGTGGCGCTTCGCCGTCTGACGCAGCAGCTCGCCCAGCCCGATCTTCGGGAAATCGATCATCTTCGGCACGCCGACCGGCCAGTCACCGTACCACGCACGCTCGCCCAGGCTCTGTTCCGCCATCTGTCCCACTCCCTGTCTGCCGGGCCGGCCGACACGGCCGGCGCTCCCCCCTCCCCGTCGCGGTGGAGGGATCCGGGCACATATCACGGCTCGGACTCCGGGTCCAACCCGGAGCGGCGAGGGAGGGGATCCCGGCGGCCCGCCCGTGCGTAGGTAGCTTCCGCCATGAGCGACTCGCGCGTCCCCACGAGCACCTCCACACCGCGCACCGCGATTCCCGTCGGTGACCCGGAGCTTCTGCTGCGCAGCCTGCTCGACCGTCGCCCGGACGGCGTCGAGCCGCCGTTTCCGTCGTGCTTCCAGGGACTTCTGTCGCCGTTCTTCGGGATCTCGATGCTGGATCTCCCGACCCCGAGGTGCCCGTCGTGACCCGCTGCGGGATGTGCGGTGCGGAGCAGTCGGAGGACGACCCGGACGTCTGTTGGGGCTGCGGCGCCGCCCTTCCGGGCCCGGCCCGCCCGCCCGGTCCCTCGTCCCCGATGCCCTCCCCCCGATGGCTCTTCGCGGTGGCCGCGCTGCTGGTCGGGTGCGCGGCCTTGCTCTGGGTGATGCTGCAGTTCGCCGGCGGGCCCTCGAGCGGCTCCGGCGGGGCGACGACGACGGAGGCTCCGGGCCCGGGCGACGCCCGCGGTGCTGCCGAGCGCGAGGCGATCGCCGGTCCGTGGGGGATGCCGTGGGGCGGCGGCGAGGGGAATCCCGCCGAGGCCGACGCCAAGCTCGACCCGGATGCGCTGCCGTACCGGGGCGGGGACGACCCGCTGGTGGCGATCGTCGAGTTCGGCGACTACGAGTGCGAGTTCACGCGCAAGGTCGAGCGGACGCTGGCGCGGCTGCTCGGACGGTTCGGCGGCGACGTGCGGGTCGTGTTCGTGCACAACCCGCTGGCGATCCACGACCATGCGCGGCTCGCCGCGCGGGCGGCGGAGGCGGCGCGGCGCCAGGGCCGGTTCGGCGAGATGCACGAACGGCTGCTCGAGGCGAACGGCAAGGTCGACGAGGCCGACGTGCTGCGGTTCGCCCGCGACCTCGACCTCGACACCGCCCGCTTCCGGGCCGACCTCGGCGGCTGGGCGAAGGACACCGTGACCGGCATGACCGCCTTCTCCAGGACGCACGGCATCAACGGCACGCCGCACTTCGTGATCGGCGGCCGGGTCGTCGAGGGGGCGCGTCCCGAGGAGGTCTTCGCCAAGGTCGTCGAGGCGGCGCTCGAGGACGCCCGCGGGCGCCTCGACGCCGGCAAGTCGCGGCGAGACGTCTACGACGAGTCGCTGGCGTTCCTCGGCGGCGGCTGACCGGGCGCCGAACATGCCCCGGAACGACGGCGTCAGACGCCCGGACACCCGGGCCAACTGCCGTCGCTCAGCCAGGCGCGGAAGACGATCCGCACCTCGTAGGGATGGCAGTCGAAGGACGCGGCGTCGAGGCTGCGGACGCTGAACCAGATCCGGCGGTCGTCGTTCCCGCCGCAGGTGCCGGTCCAGGTGATGGTTCGGGTGTTCCCCGTGGTGCAGCTCTGGGACGCGCACGCGTCGCGGGACGCGCACAACTGGAACGCCGTGCCGTCCGCGGGACGGGTGAGCGTGATGGTCAACTCGTAGTTCTCGATGCACAGCAGCGGAATGCACTCGATCGGCGAATCGGTCGGCTCCTGGGCCAGCAGGGTGAAGTAGTCGAGGTCGCCGCCGGGGTACAGCGTGGGCGCGTCGGACACCGACATCCCGGTGACCGGCGCCTGGATCGCGCCGAGGTCGGTCAGCGCACCGCAGCTGTCGTTCGGCTCGTGGCCGTGCGTCGCGAAGGTCGAGGAAACGTCGGTCACGCCGTCGCAGTCGTCGTCCAGGTCGTTGCAGGTCTCGGCGCGGGCGAGGCCCGGAACGCAGGACTGCTCGACGCCGGCGACGCAGCGGGCGACCGAGCGCGTGCACTCGCCGAGGCCGCAGGTCAGGGTGCCGAGATCCTGGTCCACGCAGCGGCCCGCCTCCGTGCCGACGCAGCCCTCGCGCGTCTGACACACGCCGAGCGTCCCGGTGCACGTCACCTGCTCGGTGCCCATCAGCCGATGGAGATTGCACTCCTCCTCCACCGTCCGGCAGGCCGCCGACCCGTTGCAGGCGGCGAGCGTCGCCGGCACGGACCCCATGTGGAAGCAGGTGTTCGTCGTGTCGGCCCAACCCCAGTAGTAGGCGTCGCAGCCGACCGCGCCGCACTCCTCGTACGGATCCGCGCCGGCGGCGACATCGACGCAGGAGCCCCCGATGCACTGGCGGCAGAGCCCGCAGGCGTTGGGGCCGTTGTCGACGCCGGTGTCGCAGTCGTTGTCCAGACCGTCGCACAGTTCTTCGGCGCCGGGGTTGATCGCCGGATTGCCGTCGTTGCAGTCGGTGCCGAGGCAGCCGTCCCCCTGGCCGTAGTCGTCCCCGTCGCGGTCGATGCAGCACACGCCGTCGTCGGGCATGCACTGGAACGTCGGGACCTCCATCGTCGTGATCTCCGTGCAGGTGAACCCCGCGGGGCAGCCGTCGGGGTCGGCCACGTCGCAGAAGATGGAGCAGAACGTCGGATCGCCGGGGCCCGGCATGCCCATGCACAGATCCCGGCCCTCACCGCACTCGGCGTTCTCCTCGCAGGCGTTGCACATCGTCTCCGCCGGATACCAGCACACCCGGGCCTCGCCGCCCGAGCCGTCGCTGAACACCCGGCAAGCGAACCCCTCGGGACACTCGTCGTCCGTGCACCAGGTCGTGCAGATCGACGGCCGACTGTCCTCGAGCGGCGAGAAGCAGACCAGCCCCGGACAGCAGTCGGCGTGCACCGTGCAACGGTCGCCGAACCAGCCCAACGTGCAGACGGGCGCATCGTCCTCGGCGTCCCCCGTCTCGCCGACATCGTCCCCGCCGTCCGCATCCGGACCGACCGCGTCCTCGTCCCCGTCCGCGGCGACGTCCGCATCGGCACCGCCGCCGCCGTCGTCGGCGGCCTCCCGACGGATGTCCTCGACGACATAGTCGTCCGCCGTGGCGCTGCAGGCCGCAGCCGCCCAGACCACCGAAACGGCCACCAGACGCTCGACGGTCCTTCCCCAGTTCGCATGCGGCTGAGTCATGCATTGATAGTTACCCACGGATCCCTTCCGGTCAAGACGAGACCCGCCCGCCCGGATCCGCCCGACCGGTCATCTTGAGGTTGCCCCGACGCGCGACAGGCCGTATTCTGCACCCATGCGCGGCCACGGACGGGACCGGCGGGGGTGGATGGCGCGGCGGACGCCGGCGACGGCCGGCTTCCTGCTGGCGGCGACGCTCCTCGCGTCCGGCTGCGACGACGCGACCTCCGTCAACCCGTGCGAGGGGGTCGACTGCTCCGGCCACGGGGTGTGCCACAGCGACGGGTTCTGGCCGCTCTGCTCCTGCGACCCGGGCTGGGTCCCCTCCGGCCGCTGGTGCGTCCCGGGGGGCGACGTCGTCGAGGACATCGAGGCCGACACCGCCGAGGTATCGCGCACCTGCGGGGACGGCGTGGTCGACCTGACCGAGGAGTGCGACGACGGCAACGCCGACGACACCGACGGCTGCACCGTGCGCTGCACCTTCTCGTGCCACCTCGCCGCGGACTGCGAGGACGGCAACGAATGCACGGAGGACCTCTGCCTGACCGTCGAGGGAGGCCGCGCCTGCTCGTCCGGGCCGACGCGGGTCGGCGAGTCGTGCGACGACGGCAACGACTGCACGACGGACGAGACGTGCAACGACGTCGGCGAGTGCATCGGCGACCCGGCACCGGCCGACACGCTGTGCGACGACGGGCTGTACTGCAACGGCAGCCCGGACGTCTGCGACAGCTCCGGCCGCTGCGTGCCGATGTCGATGCCGCCCTGCCCCGTCGGCGGCTGCGTGGGCGGCTGCGACGAGGCGACCGACACGTGCCTCCCGGTCGGCACCGACGTGGTCTGCCGCCCGGCGGCGGGCCCCTGCGACGTCGAGGACCACTGCGACGGCGAGTCCGCGTCCTGTCCGGCCGACGAGTTCGCCCCGGCCGGCACCGCCTGCGACGACGGCACGGGCTGCACCGGCGACCAGTGCGACGGCGCCGGCACCTGCATTCCCAACACCAGTTGCTGACCCCGAGACGCCAGCCGCCCGGAACCGGGTACTAGGGCGTGATCGTGACCTGCAGCGTGTAGTCGCCGTAGGCTCCGGAATACAGCCCATCGACGAACAGGTAGTACGTGCCCGCCGCGAGCAGGCCGGGGTCGATCCGCGAACGGAGGCCGCTGTAGTCGTCGTTGCACGCCAGCTCGGTCGTCGGGTCGGCGCAGGCCGTCCGCAGGTAGAGCACCGTGTCCCACGTCGCCACGGTGATCTCCGCGCCGACCGTGGCCTCCTCCGCCAGCACCAGCTCGTAGGCCACGTCCGGACCGCCGCTGCCGCCGCAGGTGCCGCGCCCGTCGTCGAACGTCCCGACCGTCGTGCCGCTCCAGGTCCCGGAGGCCTCGATCCGCTCCAGCCCCGCGCACGGGTCCGACGGCTCGGACAGCGTCAGCTGCAGGTCGAACGTCCCCTCGTCGTCCGACTTCACGAGCACGTAGTAGGTGCCCGCATCGAGCATCCGCCATTCGAGCATCGTCGGGTACTCGTACCACTGGCAGACCACCTCGGCCGCGGTGCTGCCGCACTCGGTGGTGACGACCGTGTACGGCGTGAGGCCGTAGTTCCCGACCACGGAGAGCGTCACCGCCTGCGGCTCGGCCAGCGTGAAGACGTAGGTCACGTCCTTCATCGGCGTCGAGCTGCAGCTGATCGCGTAGTCGTCCGAGGAGGCCAGCAGGTTGCCGGTGAAGCGTCCGCCCGCCGAGATATCGATCGCGCCCGCGCACAGGTCGTTCTCCGGCGGCGGCGAGGGCGGCGCGGTCGAGACGTCGACCGAGTAGCTGCCGGCGTCGGACGACTCGACCCACAGGTAGTACGTGCCGGCCGGGAGCGCTCCGAGCGTCCGGTGGAACGGCCAGCCGTAGTCGCAGACCAGGGCGGTGGACGAATCGTCGCAGGCGGTCTGGAGGGCGACGTACGGCGTGATACGCGCCGAGGCGACGTCGATCGTCACGTCCCGCGGCTCGGTCAGCTCGAAGGTGTACACCGTGTCGGCGCCGTCCATCCAGGAGGCGCAGCGGATCGAGAAGTCGTCGCTCATCCGCGTCGTGTCCTGCACCACGTGAGCCGGCAGGGTCAGCTCGATCGGGTCGTCGCAGGTGTCCCCCTCGGCGGGCGGGCCCGCCGGCCACGCGTCGACCCGGATCAGGAACGTCAGGACGCTCCAGCTCGAGACGACGACGTAGTACGTCCCGGGCTCCAGTGCCCGCTGGTAGAACGAGATCTGGAGGTCCGAGCCGCAGCGCAGCTCGCTGGCCGTGTCCCCGCACTCGCGCTGCAACGACACGTACACGTAGCTGTCCCCGCCGCCGACCGAGACCAGCACGTCGGACGCCTCGGTCAGCGTGAACGAGAACACGACGTCGACGTACGACGAGCCGTCGCAGGAGCTGGCGACGTCGGCGGTCGCGCCCTCGTTGAACGCCTCCCACTCCGTCCCGATCGCGAGCTCGCGGGGCGACGTGCAGTTGTCGAAGTCCATCTGGCACGTCGGGTCCAGCGCATCGGTGAACCCGTCGCAGTCGTTGTCGAAGGTGTCGAAACAGCGCTCCATCGCGTCGGGATTGGACAGCGGGTCGATGTCGTTGCAGTCGTCGCCCCCGCATCGGAGGTCGACGTAGGTGTCCATGTCGCGGTCCAGCGGCAGATGCAGGCAGTCCGGGACGAAACCGGGCTCCGGCTCGACGCAACGGTCCATCGTACACGGGTCGCCATCGTCGCAGTCGCGGTACGGCTCCCCGGGCCCGCACCCGTCCCGCGGGTAGCAGATCTCCCGACCGTTGCAGACCTGGTCGTCCTGGCACAGCGAGTCGTCCGGGGTGTTGCGGCACAGCCCGCGGTCGCAGACATCGACCGTGCAATCGATCCCGTCACCGCAGTCCTCATCGACCTCGCATTCCCAACCCCATTCCGAATCGTCCGCGTCGTCGGGCTCCTGGTCCCCGGCGTCGCCGTCGACGTCCGTGCCGCCGTCGTCCGTCGTCGAACCGTCGTCGGCACACCC
>JAFGHH010000190.1 GCA_016930215.1 Deltaproteobacteria bacterium | reverse complement strand
CGTCGTACCCGGCGGCGTTGTCGTCGTACCCGGCGGCGTTGTCGTCGTACCCGGCGGCGTTGTCGTCGTATCCGGCGGCGTTGTCGTCGTATCCGGCGGCGTTGTCGTCGTATCGGTAGTCGGGTGTCGGGTAGTGGTAGGCCGCCTCCTCGAGCGGGACGTAGGTCAGTTCGAAGCCGTCGCCGACGGTGGCGTAGCGGCGGATCGTGATGTCGGTGCGCGGGCTGCACAGGCCGGTGCCTTGCGGTCCCGGATAACACGACGTGACTTCGGTGGTGATGCGGTAGTCGAGCTGCTCGGGCTCGTTCGGCACCGGCAGCAGGTCGTGGCGCTCGGTGATCTCGGTGCGCGTGTCCGAGTACGAGGTGTTCGCGGTCGCTTCGGCCAGCCAGCCGAACACGGCGGCTGCCAGGCGCCCGGCGCGCCCGTCTTCGGTGGGTCGGAAGGCGCAGCGGGCGAGGAGGTTGTTGTCGAACGAGCCGGCGTATTCGTCGTTTGCCGAGGCCGACATCGAGAACTCGACCACCAGGTCGGGCTGACCGTTGCCGACCCAGTCCTCCCAGGTGACGGCGACGATCCGGGCGGGGTCGAGGCCGCCGAACTGGGTGGAATCGATGTTGACCGTCCACAGGAACGGGTCGCAGACCGTTTCGGTGTCGGCGTTCGGCACGCCGTCGTCCAGGCGTATCACCGTGACCTGCGGGGTGAAGCCGTCCGAAGGCTGCGGGGTCAGGATGGCGACCGTCGTGCCGTCGGGCAGCACGGCGGTGCGCAGGTCGCCCACCGACAACCCTTCCTCGGCCAGCCGTCCGGCGAGTTCCACCCGCTGCAGGCCCGGCGCCTCGTCGAGGGGCGAGCGAGCACGAGAGGCGCCGGCGGTCCCGGTCGCTCCGTTGCATCCCGCCGCGCTCGCAAGGGTGAACGCCAACAGTGCGGGGATCGACTGTCGAGAATCGAAGGTCGGGTTCATGATGGCCCCTCCTGCCGTCGTCGGCGGCGTCGCATCCTCGCGGTGTGGCGGTCACGTTGTCAAGCCGACCCCGGTCGGAACCGGGAATGGGGTTGCATCCCGGGGTGTTCGTGATAGAGGGATCCGGGGGCCGGGGAGGCGTGTCGCATGCGGTGGATCGTGGCGATGCAGGAGCATGAGGCGGAGCGTCGGCTCTGGCGCTGGACCTGGCAGGCCGGATTGCTGGCGCTCGTCCCGGCCGCGGCCGCGCTGTTGTTCAACGCCGTCCGCCCGGAAGGGCTCCCGCTGATCGCCGACACCAACTACCATGACGAGATCCTGGTGCCTTGTCCCGAGAACGTGCGCGAGGCCCGGGCCGTCGCGCTGATCGAACTGCCGCCGGACCTGGCCGGCCTGACGGTGATCGATGCCCGGACCGCCGGCGAGTACCTGGCCGGGCACATCCCCGGCGCCCTCTCCATTCCCCACCGCTCGCTCCACTCCGCGGACGAGGCGTTCCGTCGGCTGCTGGCCGAGGACCTTGCACCGCTGCGCGGTACTCCCGGCAACCGGATCCTGGTCTGCGGAGACGAGCAGACGTCGTCCGGTCGCGATTTCGCCTCCGTGCTGCTCGAGAACGGTTTTGAAGGAGTGCAGTTCCTGATCGGCGGCTGCGCGGCCTGGGAGGCCGAGGGGAACGCGTTCGAGCGTTCGGCGACCGGGGCGAGCGGGGTCGCCGTCGGCGAACTGCCGGCCGACCTGAGCGGCCTGACGGTGGTCGATGCCCGGTTCTCCCGCAACTTCCGTCGCAGCCACATCCCGGGAGCGTTGTCGGTTCCCTACCGCATGCTCTCCGGGCCGGAGGACGAGAAACTCCAGCCGATCCGGGATGTTCCGGGAGATCGCGTCCTCGTGTACGGCTCGGAAGCCCGCAGCGAGGGCAAGGACCTGGCCGAGGTGCTGGTGGCGAGTGGGTGGGGCGGGGCACGTTTCCTGGAGGGCGGTTTCGAGGCCTGGGAGGCTGCCGGGCGGCCGGTCGAGGGGGCGGCGGCGGAAGGTGCCGAGACGGAGGCGCAGGACGGCGGCGGCGCGGCCGACGATGCGGTCGTCGCGGACGGGGGAGGTGCGCCATGACCGGGCGTTGGCGCCGGTTCGCGGACTTGCCGATCCACCGGCTGATCGCGGTGCCGCTGCGACTGCTGATTGGAATAGTTTTCGTGTACGCCAGTCTATACAAGCTGGCCGAGCCGAGGGAGTTCGCGATTTCGATCGCCATGTACGACATGCTCCCGCTCGAGCTGGTGAACTTGATGGCGATCACGCTGCCGGCAATCGAGCTCGTCACCGGGATCACCGTGATCCTGGGACTATGGACCCGCGCCTCGGCGGCGGCGATCAACGGAATGCTCGTGATGTTCATCTTCGCCATCGGCTACGTCGTGTGGGTGCGCGGCCAGGCCGACTTCGGCTGCGGCTGCTTCTCGCCGGCGGCGGAGGAGGCGGGCGCGGAGATGGCGACCGGCACTCTCTTGCGCGACGTGGGTTACCTCGCGGCCGGGGTCTACGTGATGGTGCTCGACGACGGCGCCGTGGGCCTCGACGGCCTGCTGCGCCGGTGGAAGGGAAGGAGGAAGGTCGATGAAGCGCACGGCTAGCGGAGTCGTCCGGCTCGTCGTCGGGCTCGGGGTGTTGTGGACGGTGGG
>JAFGHH010000189.1 GCA_016930215.1 Deltaproteobacteria bacterium | reverse complement strand
GACGACGCGCCGGCCGGGTCGGCGTCGAGGTCGATCATCTCGGGCGCGACGAAGTGGTTGGTGAGGAACAGCGCGCCGTCCGCCAGGTCCCGCGCCGCGGCCCGCGTCGCGGTCAGCTCGAACGCCGCCGCGGTCCCGTTCGGACCGTCGGCGACCCCGAACTGCTCCACCGACATGTGATCCTCGCCGAGGATGAACGTCCGCGCCTCCTCGAGGGAGTGGGCGGTGCGAAGCACCTGCCCGAGCATCTGTACGTGGCTGCGGCCGGTCCGGTCGCTCTCGGCGGCGCTCCCCGGGTCGCTCTCGTTCGAGGCGCCCGAGATCCCCGCCGCGTTCATCCCGGAGTACGGGCTGAGGTTGCCGGGGAAGCCGACGTACACGTGAGCGATCCCGTCGGCGGGCTGCCGCACGAAGATCACCGGGTACCACAGCAGGAAGTCGACCATGCCCCAGTCGAGCAGCCGCCCGTGGAGCAGGCGGCCGTCGACGGTCGCGTCGCCGGACGTCACGAACTGCGAGCAGGCCTCGGGCGTCGGCCCCGACCGCTTGCCCGGCATCGCTTCCACCAGCACGTCGCCGAAGTTGACCATCAGGCACAGGTCCATCGTCCAGCCGACGTCCCCGGCCGTCTCGACCATCCCCTCGCACTCCTCGACGATCTCCGGGTACGACTGCGTGCGCGCCAGCTCGATCAAGCCCAGCAGGCGCGCGATCCCGACCAGGCCCACGATCTGCCGGACGTAGGTCGACTCCTCGAGCCCCCGCGCCAGCTCCTCGTGCAGCAGCTCGCCGTGCTGGCGCCCCATCTCGCGCGGCGTGCCGGAGAGCCAGACCACCGTCCAGGGCTCGTGCGTCTCCCGGTGCGGGTCGAGCGGTCCGCTGCCGTCGGCCGCGTCGTCGGCCGCGTCGGCCTCCGCCGGCGCGTCCTCGACGTCCGGCACGACCTCCTCGACGTCCGGCACGACCTCCTCGACGTCCGGGGCGACCTCGGTCGCGTCGTGCCCGGCGTCCTCGACGCCCGTGTCGCCGGACGGCGTGCTCGTCCCGCCGCACCGGGCACCGGCCAGCGCGAGCGACAGGACCGCCGGCAGCCACCGCATCATCGTCATCGCGAGCCTCCTTCTCCCGACCGCGCGCGGCGTCGTCGACGCCGGAGCGGAACCACGAGCAGGAACGAGACCAGCAACGAGCCGACGGACCACCAGGCCCCCTTCGGTGCCGCCCCCGCCGCCCGGCAGCCGCATCCCTCGTCCGGCGGAACCGGGAGGACCGGCCCGACGTCCGCGGCGGTACCGTCGTCGGGCGCAACCGCGCCGTCGTCGTACGGGGCGATGTCGTCCGGCGCATCCGCGACGTCGCCGGCGTCCGCGTCGGACCCGCACCCCTCGTCGGTGGCGCCGTCGCAATCGTCATCGATCCCGTTGCCGCAGACCTCGGTCGCCCCGGGGTTCACGTCGGCCCGGGTGTCGTCGCAATCGACGTCGGACGGATAGCCGTCGCCGTCGGCGTCGGTCGCGACGGCCAGCGTCGCCAGGCTCAGCGCGGAAACCTCGTTATCCCAGAAGAAGACGAAGAACGTCCCGCCGAGGGCCACGAGCCGCGGGCGGCGGCGCCCCTCGCCGCCGTTGGTGTTGCGGCCGCTGTCGACCGGGGCCGACCAGGTCGCCCCGCCGTCCGTCGAGACGGACCACAGCAGGTCGGAGTCGGCGGCCGTGTCGCTGCCGTCGGAGCGCAACGCCACCGCCGCCACGGTCCGGCCGTCGTCGGCTCCGGCCACCGCGCCGAGCCCCGTCGAGAGGTGCCAGTCCCCCAGGCCGTCGAACACGCGGACGTCGGCGGCGAGCTGCCGCGTCCCCGCCGCGTCGTAGCGGTTGTAGTAGACCTCCTGGTGCGCGCCGTAGAGGAAGTGGACGCTCCCGGCGGCATCGACGTGGAGGTCGGGGAAGCCCCGACGGCCCGTTCCGGCGGTGTGCTCCTGCAGGTTGGCCGCCAGCCGGTCCCGCAGCCCCGCTCCGGCGGCGCCCCACGAGAAGTAGGCGGTCCCTCCCGGATCGCACCGGCCGGAGACGAGGTAGACCGTGCCGCCGTGGCCGCGCAGGCGGGCGTCGGTGTCCGCGCGCCAGATGCCGTCCAGGTCGCCCGACGCCGCGGCGCTGCCGCCGGCCTCCTCCCACAGGTGCAGGGTACCCCAGACGTCCGAGCCGCCCTGCGACGACAGCAACACCGGCGAACCCGCTCCGGCCCAGGCCGCGCCGACCACGTAGTTCCGCGGCACGGGCGTGCCGAGCGCGTGGTCGAGGTCCCAGGTGCCGGCGGCGTTGCGGCGCCGGTAGCGCAGCTCGTGGCCGGCGTCGAAGCTCCCGCCGTGGCGGGTCACCAGGTGCACGCTCCCGTCGTCGCCGACGGCGAGCGCCGGCGGAAAATCCATCACACCCTGCCGCTCGTCCCCCCGGTCCTCGTCCGCCACGACGGCCCCGGTCCCGTCGAGCACGTAGTAGCGGCCGGCGACGACGTGGATCGAGTCGCCGGGGCCGCGCGTCGCGTCGAGCTGGCCGCCGTCGGCGATCCGGCCCCGGAAGGTCCACTCCGGGTCCGCCGCGGCCCCGGGGGCCGCCGTCAGCGCCGCGAGCACCAGCAGCATCGGTCCGGCCAGGGAACGTGTCGGCTTCATGCCCCGAGCGTCCCCCGACCCGGCGTCCGCCGTCAAGCCGCACGGCCCCGGCATGCGAGGCCCCGGGTGTTGACCTGCGAGGCGAGCCGACTCTAGGCTGTCGCCGCTGAGAGGGAGAGCTGGAGCATGAAGATCAGCGCCAGGAACATGCTGCAGGGCAAGGTCAAGGCCGTCACGCCCGGTGCCGTCAACACCGAGGTCATCGTCGAGCTGCCGGGGGGCACGGTGATCACCTCGATGATCACGCGCACCTCCGCCGAACAGCTCGGGCTGGCCCCGGGCAAGCCGGTCTACGCCGTGATCAAGGCGTCCAACGTGATGATCGCGATCGATTGAGACCGCCCGTCCGGCAGACCCGCGGCCGACGCGACCGCCCCACCCGACGGGTTCCCCGTCGACCAGGATGGTCGCCCGGTTCCGGTATGCTACACTCCGCCGCTGTGAGGGGCGTCCCGGCCGTCGTCTACGCGCGGTTCACGCCCGTGACCTGCGAGGACCCCTACGAGTCCGCGATCCCGATCTACGTCACGACGGGCCAGGTCGCCGCAGGCGGCGAGGTCGTCCCCCTGGCGGAAGCGACCTACGACCACGGCGGCAACCACCACAACGACTCCCTGCTGTTCTCCCACGGCGGCCGGAGCTTCCAGGCGTACCACTCGAGCTTCGGCTTCGGCTGGCGCTGCTGCCAGCCGATGGACTGCCTCCAGTTGCTGGACGCCGCCGGCACGGTGCTCGAGGACGGCTGCACCTGCGACCGGTCGATCCCCGCCGTCTGCGTGCAGGTCCGGCCCGACGGCACGTGGACCGCGCTGGTCGACACCTTCGCGGTCTGCGCGGGCGACAACGACTGCGGGTGACCGGGGAGGAACGCCGTCCGGCGCCTCCGGTCGCCGCCCTGGGCCGAGCTCCTCCCGACCCCCGCGGCGGACGCCGACGGCGCCGAGCAGTCCGGACACCCGGACCGACTCGACCCGGACCAACTCGACCTTGACGAACGGCGGTATCCGCGACAGCCTTGGGACCGTGGCCGGGAAGGGGCCGCGGCGATGACCGAGTTCCTCACCTGGGCGATCCTGGCGCTGAGACCGGACTGGCAGCCGGAGGCGTGCGAACGCGAGTTCGCCGCCGAGGCGTCGCTCGTCCGGTGCACCGCCGCGCGCGACGAGGGCGCCGCGTGGGCCGCGGAGCTGGCGGGCTACATCACGACCGAGGCGGAGCGCCAGGACCTCGACCCCCTCCTGATGATCGCCGTGGCCTACCGCGAGTCCCGCTTCAAGACCGGCGACGTGTGCCGGACCGAGGTGCCGGCCGACCGCATCGTCTCGCGCACGACGCTCGCGGACGGCGTCGAGGAGCTCACGATCACCTATCGCGCCGACCCGACGCGGACCTCGACCCTCGAGGTCACCGTCCTGTCGGAGCAGCCCGACGG
>JAFGHH010000188.1 GCA_016930215.1 Deltaproteobacteria bacterium | reverse complement strand
GGCGGGCTCGCCGGCAGCCGCAGGACCGTGCCGCCGTCGATCACCAGCTCCGCCCCGCCCTCCGGCACCGGGATGTCCTCGACGTACAGCCGCAGCCGCGCCACCTGTTCGGTCGTCACCGTCACGCGGTCGTCGGCGACCGCGGCCTCGACGCGCGCCATCACGGGGTAGTCGGCGAATTCGGCCACCTCGACCCAGTGCTGCCGTGCGGCGCGGTAGTCGGCGGAGGCGAGTCGGACGCGCGCGGGCCGGCGATCGCGCCGCACGGCGTCGAGCTCCTGGAGCAGTCGTCCGCGGCGGTGGCAGAGGTAGATGATGTCGTGTCCCGTGTCGGCGAAGCGCGTGAAGGTGTACGGCACCTCCTCGGCCTTCAGGCGGCGCTCCATCGCGAACGCGAACTCGGGTTTCATCGGCCCGCGGTCCAGGTCGCCGTGGAAGAAGCGCAGGAAGGTGTTGGCGCCGTTGACGGCGAGGTCCTCGGCGGACCAGGCCGACAGCAGCAGCTCCTCGTCGGGGCGCAGCGCCGAGCCCTCGTAGCGCTTCCAACTCGGCGCCCCCGCCATCGGCAGCACGCCGGCGAAGCGCCAGGCGTGCCGGAAGCCGATCGTCCAGGTCCCGACGCCGCCGTTGGAGATGCCGTTGAGGAAGACCCGGTCGGGGTCGACCCGGAGCACTCGCGAGACGTCCGCGACGAGATCGAACACGTCCTGCTCGCCGGCCCAGCGCCACATCGCCTGGCCGAAGCCGTGGGCCGCCGCCAGGATCCACGGTCCGGGGTCCCAGGTGGGCCGGTACTCGGTCCACAGGTTGGCCGCGTAGCTGTTCCAGTTGACGTTGTTGCCGAGCACGACGTTGAGGAACAGGTGGTGGTTCGAGGAGCCGCCGTGCAGCAGCACGGCCAGCGGGTGGTCCTCGGCCGGGTCGAACTCGGCGCCGAGGAAGATCGAGTAGCCCTGGAGCTTCGAGGACAGCGTCGAGCGGTAGCCGCGGACGATCAGGCCCCGCGCGTCGGCGAACGGGTCGGTCCCTTCGCGGACCTGCTCGGCCATCCGTTTCGCCGACCGCCAGAACCGCAGCGCCGCCTCGGGATGGCGCGTGGGGAGCTCGGTCGCCAGCTGCAGGTAGTAGCGCAGCGTGACGACCGATTCCTGCGGGATGCCGTCCGGCGGTGCGGCTTCCAGGGGTGCCAGCTCGTCGTCGAGCGCGCGGACCTCGGCCGTCGGCGGCGTCTCGGGACGTGCCTGGGCGGCGGCGAGGGCCGTGGACAGCAGGCAGGGGAGGGCGGCGGCGAGGGTCCGCACGGGCATGGCGCGATCCATGCCCGTCCCGGGCCGCGGGTCAAGCGTTTCCGGCGCTTGCATGGAACCGTTCGACGCGTATCATAGCCCGCCCGGAGCCCGGGGACCGGGCGGACGAGCGCAGCGGGGAGGCGGAACGGGCCGTGGGGCGAAGGGGAGCCGTTCCTCCCGGAGGATCGGATGCACCAGTACACGTCGCTCGAGGAGACGCCGCGGGAGTGGTACGAGGAGGTCGGCCTGATGTCCGGCCTCGAGATCCACCAGCAGTTGTTGACGCGCAAGAAGCTGTTCTGCCGTTGTCCGGCGGGACGCTACTCGCACGACTGGGACGCCGAGATCCTGCGCCACATGCGGCCGACGCTGTCGGAGCTGGGCGAGTACGACGGCACGGCGCTGATGGAGTTCCGCACGCGGAAGCAGATCGTCTACCACATCAACAAGGAGACGGTCTGCACCTACGAGTTCGACGACACGCCGCCGTTCGAGATCAACGAGGAGGCGGTCGACGGCGCGATCGAGGTCGCCCTGCTCTTGAACCTCAAGATGGTCTCCGAGCTGCACATCGCCCGCAAGCAGTACCTCGACGGCTCGATCCCCACCGGCTTCCAGCGCACCACGATCCTCGGGGTCGATGGCTGGGTCCCGTACCAGGGCGGACGGATCGGCATCATCCAGCTCGGCCTCGAGGAGGACGCGTGCCGCGAGGTGAGCGACGTCGGGCACGTGCGCACGTACATCACCGACCGGCTGGGCATGCCGCTGGTCGAGACGGTGACCGAGCCGGCGATGAAGACCCCGTGGGACGTCGCCGGCGTGGCCCAGGTGCTGCGGCGCCTGGCCCGCTCGACCGGCCACGTCCGTACCGGCGCCGGCGCGGCGCGGGAGGACGTCAACGTCTCGGTTCGCGGCGGGCGCCGCTGCGAGATCAAGGGCGTGTCCTCGATCCGCCGCATCCCGCTGCTCGTGCACAACGAGGCGTTCCGCCAGGTCGGCCTGCTGCAGATCAAGGACGAGCTGCAGCAGCGCGGGGTGACCGCCGAGAAGCTCGAGCTGAAGTGGGTCGACGTGACGGAGCGGCTCGGCCGCACCCGGTACTGGCCGGTGCTGCAGGCGCTGCGCGACGGGCAGCGGGCGCGGGCCGTGCCGCTGCGCCGGTGCGCCGGCCTGCTGCGCCACCCGCTCGGGCCCGGCCGCAGCTTCCTGCAGGAGATCTCGGACCGCGTGCGGGTCGTCGCCTGCATCGACCTGCACCCGAACGTGCTGTCGACCGACCTGATGGACGGCAACCTGTCGGCCGACGAGTGGCAGGCGGTGCGCCGGGCCGTCGGCGCCGGCGCCGACGACGCGGCGGTGGTGGTCTGGGGCCCGGAGGACGACCTCCAGATCGCCTGCGAGGAGATCGTCGGGCGGATGCGCCTGGCGTGCGACGGCGTGCCGAACGAGACGCGGCAGTCGCTGCCCGACGGCACGACGTGCTTCGAGCGGGTGTTGCCGGGTGCGGACCGGATGTACCCGGACACCGACCTGCCGCCCAAGAAGATCCCGGACGAGCGGGTGGAGGGGGTCCGGGTGCGGCTGCCCGAGCTGCCGTGGCACCGGCGCGACCGCTACGTCGAGGCCGGCCTGCCCGAGCAGGTCGCGGACCGTCTCAGCATCTCGCCGCGCGCCCCGCTGTTCGATCGGCTGGCGCCCCGCGCGCCGCGGCACGCGAAGCGTCTCGCCACGCTGCTCACCGAGCGGTTCCGTTACCTGCAGCGCAAGGGGCTGGCGGTGGAGCGGGTCGACGAGGCGTTTCTCGAGCGCGCGCTGGCGCTGGTGGAGGTCGGCGGGCTCCATCCCAGCGGTCTGTGGCCGCTGGTCGAACACCGGATCCGGCACGGTCACGACGCCGACCCGGCGGAGCTGACGGGCCGGGTGGGGCTGAAGCCGGCGACGGAGGTGGAGATCGAGCGGGCGGTGGCGGCCGCGACGACCGAGCTGCCGGCCGCCTCGTTCCCGGACCCGGACGCCGCCTGGCGCGGGACGATGGGTCGGGCGATGGAGCGGCTGCGCGGCCGTGTGGACGGCGCCGCGGTGGGGGCACGCGTGCGGAAGCTGGTGGGCGGGCAGGGAGGTCGGCCGTGAGTGCGGACACCTACAAGGGCTATCGCGACCCCGCGTTGTCGGTGCTGCGGCAGTTCGGCGTGCGCGTCTGGAGCGACGCCGAGGTGGACACCACGCGCGGCCGCTTCGTGGGCATCATCCT
>JAFGHH010000187.1 GCA_016930215.1 Deltaproteobacteria bacterium | reverse complement strand
GGTCGTACGCCGCCCGCCAGTCGGTCGTCGGAACCCCCGCGGCGTCGGCGTGAAAACGGTACAGCGCGTGGTCCGTGACCACGTAGACGCCGTCCTCCCCCACGGCGAACGAATTCTCGATCTCCTCGCCGTCCAGGACGACCGTCGCCACCGCGCCCCCGACCCGCTCGACGGTCCCCACCACGCCGTAGCGCGTGGTCCACCACAGGTACCGGCCGCTCCAGTCGGGAATCGTCATCTGCACGTGGTCCCGCGCCGGCGGCGTCATCGCCACGACGTGAGCCGCGAGGTCGTGGCGCTCGTCCCGGACGAACGAGTCGCCGGCCGCGGACACCGCCAGGATCTGGATCGCGTTCTCGCCGTCGGTCAACAGCAGCCGGTCCCGCTCGTCGACGACGAAGTACGCGGCGCCGGAGGTGTCGTCGTACGGGAACAGCGGGTCGGAGGGGTCGCGCGGCGGCAGCGGGTACGAGGCCAGCGGCTCGAGGGTGTCGGGGTCGAGCAGCAGCATCGAGAACTGCAGCAGCACCGCGCTCGTCGTCAGGATCCGGCCCTCGGCGTCGAAGGCGAGCGTCGCGCAGGTATTGAGCACGTCCGCGTACCGGTGCAACTCGACGACCGGAGCAACGCCGGAAGGCCCGGGCGTCTCGTAGGTGTCGGTCATGTAGGCGTCGTCGTGCATGTTGCTGCGGCCGTTGGGGGCGAGGAACGGGTGCTGCGGCACCGGCAGGTGCTCGACCGCCGGCCCGGAGACCGTGTCGCCGCCGGGACAGCCGCAGAACAATACCGCGCCGGCCAGCAGGACCGGCGCGGAGCGGCGCGGGACGTTCGACGGAAGCACGCGCATCGCATCTCCCCACGCGGTCGTCACCGGACCCGTGGACGCCCAGGACTCCGCCGCCGGCATCGCCCGAGGGCGGCGGCACCGAACAGGACGGCGACCCAGGTGCCGGCCGACACGCCGGTCCCGGCGGCCCGGCAGCCGCAGCCGCCGTCGTCGCTCTCCGGCTCCTGCACGTCGGCGGCCACGTCCGCCGCGGCGTCCCCGGGACTCTCGCCGTCCGACTCCGGCCCGCCGTCGGCGTCCGCGTCGGCACCCGGAGCGACGTCGCGGCCCGCGTCGACCTCGGCGTCCGCATCCGCATCGGCGTCCGGACCGGCGTCGGCACCCGCGTCGGCATCGGCGTCGGCGGCCACGTCCGCGAGGCGTTCGAAGGCTCCGGTGTCGAACCCGGGTCCCTGCGGACGGGGCGTCTCGTCGAAGTCGTGCGCGGGTACGGGGACGACGTCGCTCGCCGCGTCGACCGCGACCGAGCCCGCGGCGAGCCGGAAGTCGTGCCCCGGGGCATCGAGGAAGCCGAGGTCCGCGAGGCCGACCCGGTTGTCCGCGACCTCGAACCCGCATTCCTCGCCTTGGATCATGCGGTCGCGCGTGGTCAGGTTGCCGGTGATGCGGACGTTCTCGACGTCGTCGCAGGAATGGTTGTTCACCGGCGCGTCGCGGGGGTCGAGGAACAGGTTGTCGCGGATCCACAGGTCGCGGGTGAGCGGGTAGACCAGGATGTGTCCCGCTCGGTACGGGTTCGGCTCGGCGAAGGTGTTGAAGGCGATCCGGATCCGCTCCTTCCAGACGGTCGGCGCGTAGATGTGGATCGCCCACCCCGCGACGTGGTCGTAGAATACGTTGTTCGTGATCGCGACGTCCGTGCTGCGGATGTAGATGCCGTGGTCGTGGTTCTCGCCGTGCTCGCTGCCGGGCAGGCGTCCGATGGTGTGGAACAGGTTGCCGTCGACCGTCAGGTGCGTGCTGCCGCCGCCGTAGCTGATGCCGCTCTGCCCGCCCGTGGTGTCGGTCACCCGCCGGCCGATGTCGTGGATCCAGTTGCGGCGCAGCTCCACGTGGTGGTTGTCGTTGTTGACGTTGAAGCCAGTCTGGCAGCCCGTGACCTCCAGCCCCTCGAAGACGACGTGATGGACCCCGGTCGCCGTGTTGATGCAATGGGTCGTGGTCGCGACATCGCCGACGACCCGCGCGCCCCAGCGTCGCTCCGCACGGACGACCAGCGGGAAGCCCTCCGCGCCGCTGCGCCGCAGCTGCAGCACGAAACCGTCGCCGTCGTCGTCCCGGTAGGTGCCGTCCCGCACGTGCACGACGTCGCCGGCCGCCGGCTCCGACTCGACCGGCCTCAACGAGCACCACGGCGCGTCGGGCCCGTTCTCGGCCCGCGGCCGCGCATCGTCGCAGCCCGCGCTGCCGGCGTCGACCCACAGGTCCACCGCCGCCGCCGGGACCGCGGACGCCGCGATGCCGAGCGCCAGCGCGGGCGAGAGCGCGCGAAGCAGGACGGTCCCGGCCGGTGTCGAGACGGCCGCGGGCGGCCGGGCGGATCGCTGGGATGTCGGAACGTCGCGGCCCCGTGCGGTGGTCCCCATCTCGCTCGTGCCTCCCGCTGCGGAGCCGCCCGTGCGCCAACCCCGGCTGTCCCCGACGCTATGCCGGGCCGCGGCGCGGTGCAACCGTCAAGGCCGGTCACCGACCGGCGGTCGTGTCGCTTCGTGCCATCCGTCGTCGGCCCGGGATCCGGCGACCAGCAGCTCGCAGCCCTGCGATTCCGGGACGTTGTCCCGGCGAACGAGCGGCGTGACGTTCGGGAACGGACGTTGCATGATGATGCCGCCGGAGGTGACCGATGCGTGGTTCCCGATTCCCCCTGCTGCTCCCCGCCCTGTGGCTCGCCGGCTGCTACGGCAGCACGACGCTCGAGGGCGACGCCGCGGATTCCCCCGCCGACACGGCGGAGGCCGACGGTACCCGCGACGACGCGGCCGCCGACGTCCCGGCGGAGGCGGACTCCCCGACGGACGTCCCCTCCGACGACGGCGGCATCGCCCCAAACTGCCTGCCGCAGGACGCCCGCCCCGAGGGACCGTGCGCCATGGTGCTGCCGGGCGTCCTGTGGAACGGCACCAACTGCGTGCCGCTCGGGTCGGGTTGCAGCTGCGCGGGCGCGGATTGCGCGAGCCTCTACGACACGATCGAGGAGTGCGTCGCCGCCCGCAGGCGCTGCTACGCCCACGACTGCGAGCCGCAGCGCGTCGCGGACGACCTGTGCCTCGACTGCACGGCCTCGATGTTCCTCGGGGCGTTCTGGGACGGTCGCGAGTGCTTCGAGCTGCATGGATGCGGTTGCCGGGGCGACGGCTGCGCCCTGCCCTTCCGGTCCGTCGTGGAGTGCGAGGCGGTCCAGGCCTCCTGCCCCGCGACGTTGTGCCGCGCCACCGGAGGCGCATGGTTCCCCGCGGAGTCCGGCGGGTGCGGGTTCGCCTGCGGCGGCCCGCGGGAGGCGCTCTGCTACGCCCCGTATGCCGACTGCCTGTGCCCCGAAGGCCAGACGTTCGACCCGGACCGGGGCTGCGCCCCCGACCCGTCGTGCAGCGCGCGCGACCTGTGCCTGGCGACGCGGGGGACGTGGCACCCGTCCTCGGAGTGCTACTGCGGCTTCCACTGCGGGCGACCCGGCGGCTGCGACGCGTGCCTCGACTCGTGCGACTGCGGCCCCGCGCGCAACTTCGTGGAGGGCCTCGGCTGCCGGTACGACGACGGCTGCGCGGCGGCCTGGGGCGCCGACCTCTGCACCTCGACCGGCGGCACCTGGCACCCCTGCACGACCGGCGATCCGGGATGCTCCTGCGGCGACTACATCTGCGGACGACCCAACTCGCTGGAACCCTGCTTCGCCCCCGGCTGCGACTGCGGTCCCGGCGCGAACTTCCACCACGATCGGGGCTGCGCGCCGGACGCCGACTGTTTCTACGGCGGCGAGGGCGAGGAGTGCAGCGGCTGGGGGCTGGAATGGTCGAGCTGCCGGGCGGGGCTCGCCTGCTGCGTCGAGTGCGGCGCGTGGGCCGGGTGCAACTACTGCCGCAACCCGTGCTGCGCCCTCTTGCCGGGGTGCGAGGACAACGGCTGCTTCCCCCCGCCGCCCTAGTGCACCGACGGGCGGTGCGCTCAGGGCTCGGCCCGGACGCAACGCACGCTGCGGCTGTTCGTCTTGTTGGCGCTGTAGACGCTGCCGTCGTAGAAGTCGACCACCCAGGCGTAGTACGAGGAGCCCGCGAAGGTCGAGGACGACCAGTACCAGGTGCAGACCCCCTCCACGCCGACATCCCAGTAGCAGCCGTCGGTCCCCGGACCGCCGAGATAGTCGCAGGCCGAGCACGCCGCGGAAGTGCAGGAGCCCGCGAGGCACGAGTCGGTGACGCGGCAGGAGCCTCCGGTTTCCGTGGACGGGCAACCGCGGATCAGCGACCGCAGCTCGGAAATCGTCGGCAGCCGCCAGCTTCCGGCGGGCAGGCCGTCCGCCGACAGCGCATCGCAGTACTCCGTCGCCGCGCGCCAGTCCCGGCGCTCGGCCGACGCGGTATCTTCCCAACACCGGCCCGTCGAAGGGTCGTACCACCCCCCTGGACACGCGTCCGACGAGTCGTCCGGAGCACCGCCGTCGTCCTCCGCGTCGGCGCCGTCCACCCTCCCGTCGGCCGCCTCGTCGGTCGGATCCTCGGCGTCGACGCTCTCGACGGCGACGTCATCCGCCGGACCATCCTCGGTCCCGCTCCCCGCGTCCCCGTCCCCCTCGACGTGCCCGGCGTCCTCCCGCGACGTTCCGTCCGGGCTCTCGTCGTCGGCCAGTCCGACGTGGCTCCCGAAGCACCCCGCGCCGGCCAGCGCGAGGCAGCCGGCAAGAACCCGGACTCCGGGCCGGGGCGACGGGACGGGCGTTCGGACGCGGGGAACGTCGCGCATCGGCTCCCAGCCTACGCCACGCGTGCCGAGGCGACAACCCGCGCTCCACCGTCGAGGGATCTTGCTAGCGCCAATCGATCGCGACCGAGCCGACCGCTCCGTCCCCGCCGCGCGCGGCGCCCGAGCCCCCCCGACCGCCCGCACCGCCCGCGCCGACCGCGACGCCGACCCACGAGCCGACGGTCAGCTCCCCGGGCGCGTAGGTCCGCGAGGCGTACGCGCCGCCACCCCCGCCTCCACCGCAGTTGACGAGGTAGCCGCCGCCCCCGCCCCCGCCCGGCGGAGCGCCGGGCGAGCCCGCCGACTCGTCCCCGACGGCCCCGCCGGCACCGCCGTCCGGTCCGCCGCCGTCGCCGCCGTCGCCGTTGCTCCCCGGGTCTCCCGCGATGTTCGTCGTACCGCCCGACGCCGCCCCGCCGGCGCCGTCGTCGATGTCGTGGCAGCCGATTCCACCGGGCGACCCGGGCCCGCCGACGCCGCCGCCGGCCTCGACGAGTTGGAAGGACGACGCCCCCCCCGGACTCCCGGACCTGGAGTAGTTGTAGTAGGAGCTGCCGCCGCCGCCCCCGCCGCCCCGCACGACGACCGTGAGCTCGTGGTAGCACGGAATGGTGAAGGTGGAGTCCTCCGGGGTCGTGAGAAGCTCCGAGCCGGCCCCGGTCGAACCGACGCACTCGCCCTCGTCGGTGCAGGCATCGTCGGTCGTGCACTCGATCCCGTCGTCGCACTCCCGGACGATCCGCCACTCCCAGATCCCGCCGACGTTGGTGCAGTACCGGACCATCCCGCCGCAGACCACGGTTTCGCACGGGACGTGCCGCTCGTCGTCGCAGACCCGGGCCGACGTGCCGACGCACGCGCCCACGGCGTGCGCGGGGCCGCACCCCGAGCAGGTGCGCCCGGTCTCGAGGGACGTCGCGCCGCAGACGTCCGGGCACTCCGTCGCTTCCGTGAAGCAGCCGAGCGTCTCCTCGTCGCACGCCCCGACGCAGCACTCGTTCCCCGGCCCCGGGTCGCAGGCGGAGGCCGTGCCGACGCACCCGCCCGCGCCGTCGCACGCGTCCCCCGTCGTGCACGGGCTTCCGTCGTCGCACGGCGTGTCCGCCCCGTAGCGTTCGCAGGCGCCCCGGCCGTCGCAGAACCCGTCCTGGCCGCAGGTCGCGGGGGACTCGGCGGAACACTCGCTGTCCGGATCCGTCCCGGCGGGGACCGGTGCGCAGCGGCCCTCGCTTCCCGCGAGGTCGCACGCCTCGCAGTTGCCGTCGCACGGCCCGTCGCAACAGAACCCGTCGACGCACGGCCCGCCCGCGCAATCGAACCGGGTCGCGCACGAGACCGGCCCCGCGTCCGCCTCGGGCTCCGCGTCGCCGTCCCCGTCGTCCGGCGACGTGCCGCCGTCGTCGGCATCGCCGGTGTTCGACCAGTCGTGGCCGCACGCGGCGGCGCAGGCGGCGAGCGCGGTCGCGAGGCACACGCCGTGCCGGGCGAGGCGCGCCGCCGCGCGACAACGGAGGGCGCTCCGGGTCCCTGCAGCCACGAATCACAGTCTGGCGGGGCCGGGGGGGCGCGTCAAGGAAGCGGGCCCGCCCGCACGGGAGCCGCCGGTGCCGCACCGCGCTCGCGGGTCGCGCCGGCGAGTCCCGGAGGGGTGCGACCCGAACCCACCGCCGGCGCCCTCAGCGACACGCCTGCTGCAGCTCGGCGACCTCGAATCGGCATGCGGTCGCCTTCGCGTCGGCCGTCCCGTCGCCCGTCGCCACGCACGCCCGCACGAACCGGTCCGACGCCCCGCACGCGGGGACGGTCACGCCGACACACAGCGTCTCGAGGTTCCCGGTCATGCCGTCGGGCGAGCACCAGCCCGGCATGATGTCCGCGCAGACGTCGCTCGAGGAGCCCACGCACACGCCGGACGCCGTCAGCGGGTACTGCAGCTCCACGTCCCCGCTGCAATCGAAGTCGAACGACTCGCCGCCGTCCGTCGCGGTGCAGACGTAGGACTCGGTCTTCCAGCCGGTCGCGCCGGGGTGGACGGAGTTCTCGCTGTCGCAGCAATCGGTCGCGTCGGCCGCCCAGTGGTCGTTGCACTCCGCCCGGCACGTCCAGTCCGGCCCCACGCCGAACCCGTCGTTGTCGGCGTCCGGGAAGCAGACCACCTGATCGACGCAGACGCAGACGCCGCCCATGCACGTACCGTGCGAGGAAACGGACCCCTCGGGAATGCAGACCGAGCCGTCCGCGAGCGGCGTAGCCGGCCGGCAGACGCCTTCGTCGCACGATTCCCTGCCGTTGCACGGCTCCAGGTCGCTGCACTGCTCGTCGAGGGTGCAGCTCTCGGCATCGCTGCCGTCGGGCAGCGGGACGTCCGCGGCGTCGTGACGGGCGTCGAGCCCGGGGTCGAGATCCCCGGACGCGTCCTCGACGGCCCCGTCCTCCGGGTGCGGCGCGTCGGCCCGCGCGTCCGCGCGCACGTCCGACTCGCCCTGCACGACGCTGCCGCAGGCCGCGGTCCCGAGCAGGACGACAAGGCCCCAGGTGGTGTTCGCGGGCAGCTTCATCCGGGCACCTCCACGTGGAGTCTCGAAGGCAAGTCTGACGCGGGCGCGGGCGGGACGCAAGGCGAAGGGGATCCGGCCGCGGCCGGCATGCCGGGGAGTGCGGCAGCCCGCGGTCAGCAGCGGTCCAGCTCGAACACGTCGAACGGCGCCTCGCCCGTGATCCAGTACTCGTGCCCGAGACAGCGGAGCGTGAGCCGGCAACCGTCGACCTCGAGATGGCAGAACTGGTGCCACTCCCCGCGACCGCGGACCAGGACCTCCGCACAGTCGTAGCTGTCGGTCCGCCCGCCGTAGGAGACGGTGTCGGCCTTCGTCGGCAGCACGACCCGCGTTCCGGCCCCGCCGCCGCTCGAATTGAGGTAGATCACCCCGCCCTCGGCGCAACGCCCGCCGAGCATCGGACAAGTTCGCTCGTAGGTGTGCGAGTGGTTCACGAACGCGATGTCCACGCCGTACTCCTCGAACAGCGTCACCCACGGCAGTCCGCGGGCGAACGGCGACTTCTCGTTGCACGGGTAGACGGGGTAGTGGAAGAAGACGAACTTCCAGAACGCGCCTCGGGCGTGCACGTCGGTGAGCCGGTCGGCCAGCCAGGCGGTCTGCGCGGCGCTCGGGTGCTCGCTGTCGAGCACGACGAACAGGGCGTTGGAGTAGGCGAACGAGAAGTAGACGCCGTCGGGGGAGTTCACGCCGAGCGCGGCCTGCCCGGGGAGGTAGCGATTCCAGTTGTCGTGCCAGTCGGCGACCTCCACGTCGTGGTTGCCGATCACGCCGAAGTAGCGGATGTAGTCGCCGAACTCGACGGCGTCGGTGCGGAACCGGCTCTGCCGGGGAATGCCCGTCGGGTCGGGCGGCACCGTCGGGTCGGGCGCGCCGTCGGCCAGGACGTGCTGGTGCACGTTCCAGACGTCGGCGCCGCCGCCCAGCACGATGTCGCCGCCGTTCAAGCAGGCAACGGCGGTCGGGTCGTAGTCGAGCATGCTGACCACGTTCGACTGGAAGATGTCGTCGTTGCTGCGCGTGTCGCCGATCGCGAAGAACGACCAGGCGACGGGGCACGTGCCGCAATCCCCGGGACAGCCGCCGCAGCTCTCGCCCGGCTCGCAGGCCTCGTCGCCGCAGACGGGTTCGCCGACGGCCCGGCCGGTCAGCTCGAGGTTGAAGCTGACGTCGCTGGACGTCGGCCCCACCTGGTGGACCTCGACCGCCACCACGTTGACTCCCGCCGTCAGCAGCCCCGCGCTCACCGACGCCTCGTACCAGCAATCCTCGCAGTCGGCCCCGGCCGACGCCTCGGTCGCCACGTCGATCGGCCCGTCCGGCATGTTGCTGCGCAGCACCTCGTGCCCGTTGAGATACGCCACGGCACCGTCGTCGCGCAGCAGCCGCAGCCTCAGGCCGGCGTAGGTCGTCGGGTCGAGCAGCTCGAACGACGCCCGGAAGTAGGTCGTGGTGTACTTGCGGGAGGCGTCCGGACCGTACGAAACCACCGTGGCCTCGTCCCCCTCGCCGTAGCCCAGCTCGGCCGGGCCGGCCGCCCAGTCCGAGTCGTCGAAGTCGACCGCGGTCCAGGCCGTTCCCCGGTCGGAGCCGTCGTCGAGGTACTTCCAGATGCCGAACGGCCGCACGAGGTGCGGGGGAGCCCAGCACGAGCAGTCGGCCGGGCAGGCGGCGCAGCTCTCGGACGTCCGCGTGCACCTGCCGTCCCCGCACACCGGCGGGTCGGGCGGACCGTCGGGGTCGGCGTCGTCGCCCGGGCCGTCGCCGTCCCCGTCCGGACCCGCTTCGTCCGGAACGTCCGGCAGGACGCCGTCGGGCACGAGCACTGCGTCGGCGTCCCCGACGTCGGGAACCAGCGGCTCTCCCGAATCGCAGCCGACGACGAGCAAGCAGACCGCCGCACGGATTCCGCAACGCATCACGATTCCCTCCCGCACGGGCCGAGCCGCGCCTTCCCGGGCTGACGCGAGCGGCGCCGTCGCCGGAGCAGCCACGCGGCACAGGCCAGCGCGAGCCAGGCCGCCGTTCTCCGTCCCGCGCTCCCCGGCACGGCGCAGCCGCAACCGGGCTGGTCGACATGCACGTAGAGCACGTCCGGCGCCCCGTCGGCGGCGTCGAAGACGGGGTCCGCGTCCGCCCCGGCATCGGCGTCGCCGTCCGCGTCGGCGTCGCCGTCGCCGTCCGCGTCCGCGTCGGCATCCGCGCCCGTTTCGTCGGTCGTGCCGTCGCAGTCGTCATCGATGCCGTTGTCCGGGATCTCGACGGGGCCGGCGCAGTCCTCGAGGCAGCGCTCGCAGTCCTCGCCGTCCCCGCAAATCCCGTCGCCGCACCAGCCGCCGACGCGGGTCAGGCGCAGCGCGTCGGCCGCGATGTGCCGGCCGTCGGCGACGGCCGCATCGATGTCGTCGTGGACCGCGACGTACTGCGAGCCGCCCGCGTCGAACTCGAACGAGTCGAGGGGCTGCCAGCCGGTGCCGGCGGACTGGTCGATGGTCAGGGTCGTCGACGTGCCGGCGGCCCGCACCACGTAGCGCGTGCGGTCGAACACGGCGAAGCCCGACTCCGCCCAGAACTCGACGAGGTACTCCCCGGCCTCCTCGAACTCGAATCGCCACCAGGCCCAGTTGTCGGGCCGACTCGTCTGCCAGGCGTTGGTCCAGAACAGGTGCCCGCCGTGGCCGACCGCCTCCGAGCGCCAGTAGTCCTGGTCGCCGTACGTCTGGAAGCATGGGCCGTCCTCCTCGAGGATCGCGCCCTCCGGCGGGATCACGGCGCAGGGCGGGGAGCTGCCGCAGTGCCCGGGACGCCTCGTGCGGCCCCCGGCGGTCCCGGCGAACACGCCCCAGTGGTTCGCGACGGCGCGCTGCGAGCCGTCGGACGGTCGGTTGCGGACCGAACCGCCCAGCCACATCGTCGAGGAGCCGCCGCCGTCGAGGTTGAACGCCTCCCAGGCGCCGAGCCGGAACATCAGCTCCGCCAGCTCGGCACCGTACATCCCGGCCGAGGCGGTCGTGCGCCCGTCCACGACGGCCAGGATGAACGTCCCGAGATCCGCGGTCAGCCCCATCGCCGTGCGCGGGTGGCGTTCGCGCATGTCGCCCCGGTCGGGGAAGCACGAGCTGTCGGTCGGGCTGCCGCAGGTGATCTGCGTCCCCTCGACCACCAGCTCCGGGAACCCGCTCACCACCGCCAACGTCCCCGGCGGCAGCGGCGGCGCCACCACGCCGGGCCGCCAGCCGCCGACGGCACCCAGCTCGTCCGCGTGGTTCTTCACCCACTTGGTGTGCGTGAACTCGACGCGGTCCCACAGGAACGCGATCCACCCGTAGTCCTGGTAGTACCACTCCGACTCGTAGGCCGGGTCGTTGCCCGTCTGCGACCGCGGCCAGGCCACTCCGTCCCCCGCCGCATTGCCGTACACGCGGACCGGGCCGGTGCGGTAGAAATCCCCGTTGGTCGCGAGCTGCACGCCGCGCCCGGACGCCCACGAACCGGTCGTCTGCAGGGCCGACGGGGCCCGCGTCGCATCGACGTGCACCCGTTCGGCGCAGAGGTCGACCAGCGCCACCCAGGTGTCCGTCGCGGGGCTCGAGGTCCGGTACTGCCGGAAGGTGATTCCCGGGTACGGCTCGCTCTCGGACACCAGGCTCAGCGTGACCCCGACGGCCGGGGGCGCCTCGAACGCCACGACCGCAACGAGCCGGACCGCCAGACATCGGATCCGCCGGATCGTGCCGTTCCTCACCTTCCAATTCGTAGACCATGCGCACGGAAACGGCAACCGCGTCCGGTCCGGGCCGGTCGAGCGACCGGGACGCGCGAACGATGTTGTTCGAATCGACCGTTCCGTGCGAAGGTCGCCGCATGCCGGACCCTCGGAGCCGACCACGAACGATGCTGCTCCTCGGAACGCTCCTCCTGGCGGGCCGGCTCGGGCCCGGCGCGACGTCGGTCCGAGCCGACACCGTCCTGGTCGAGGACGCGCTGTCCGATCCGACGACCTGCACCGGACCGTGCGCCGCGGGCCGCGTCGCCCGCGGCGGGGTCTTCTCGGGCTCGGGCTGGACGTCGCACGCGCGTGACGACGTGCTGGTCTACGACCTGGGACACCCCTTGACCTGTGGGCGGATCGAGGTTTCGGTGGCCAACTTCGCACCGTACGCGCAGTACGTGGGAAACACCGACCACTTCGGCGGTCAGTACACCGAGTTCGTCTCGCTGTTCGAGGGCGACCACGGGAGCCACGGGACCTCGATCGCGCAGAACGAGTCGATCCTGTTCTTCAAGTACGCCCCGTGCCTCGTGTTCGACGGGACCCGCTTCGTCGACGCCGACACCCTCGGCCCCCGCAGCGCGGTCTGGTACGTCTACGGCCTCCAACCGCGCAACTGCGACCCGGAATGCACCTGCGCTCCGGACTGCGCCGACCGCCCGGGCTTCCACTTCGACGTGGCGGACTGGCAGGAGGGCGGCATCCCCGGCTTCGACCCCACCACGCCGACCGCGCGCACGCTGGCGATGGAGTGGGACGCCGTCGAGGCCCGCTACCACGTCGACGGCGAGCACCGCGCGACGGTCACGGCCCCGGTCTACCCCAACTGCTGCCACCTGTCCGCGGACGTTCCCCGGCTGCGCTACGCCTTCCTCGGCGGCAACGCCAGCCCCCTGATGGGCCACTTCGACGGTCTGCAGTACACCGCGGTGCGGATCTCCGAGTGCGACGACCCGTGCGCGGGCCACTGCGACAACGGCGTCCTCGACTGCGGCGAGGAGGGAATCGACTGCGGAGGCACCTGCGAACGATCCTGCGACGCGCCGCTGCTGGACGCCGACGCCGGGACCGACGGCGGCAACGACGCGGACGACCTCGCCGACACGCCGGTCGAGGACGCCACCCGACCCGACAACCACGATGCGCCGGTCGAGGACGGCGCCCGACCCGACAGCCCCGACGCGACCACCCCCCCGGTCGCCGCCGACGACCCGGGCTGCGGCTGCCGGGCCGCGGGCCGGAGCGACCCGGACCGCCGCTGGGCCCTGCCGATGCTGCTGCTCGCGCTCGCCGCCGTGCGCCGCCGTCGCGCCCCGCTCAACCGCCCTCGATGAGGTCGGCCAGCGCCGCGCGCGCGGCCTCCCAGACGTCGGGGTCGTTCGACCACGAGATGTCGGTGCGGACCCAGGTCGGGTCCCCGGGGTCCGAGACGCCGTAGTCCCACAGCGTCCGCGGCAGGACCCCCTCGACGATCGCACGCGTCGCCGCCGGGGCGACCGCCTCGGCCAACGCCAGGTAGTCGCCGTCCTGGATCCCGCGGCGCCAGAACTTCAGCCGCAGGCTCGCGAACGGCCCCGCCACGCCGTACGACTGCTCCGGAAACTCCCGGTCGGTGCCGGGATAGAACAGCACGCCGTCGCCGTTCGTGTAGTTCCACCCGGTCTCGCCGCGCACGTCGTCGCGCCCGTCGTGCCCGCCGAAGGTGTGGGCCGAGGCGAACACGTCGGTCTCGCCCGTGCCGCCCTGGAAGTTGTCGTAGTAGGTCGATTCCCAGTAGAACCAGCGCGCGATCCGCTTGGCGTACTGGCTCCACGCGGTCACCCGCAGCGCCACGCCGTCGTCCTCGGTGACGAACGAGCCGGTCCAGGGTCGGTAGCCGTTGTACATCCAGGCCCGCTTGCCCGGCGTGGTCACGTAGTAGTCGACGGCCGCCTGGCTCGCCGCCGGGTCGCCGATCGCCGGCGCCCAGGTGCAGGGCACGTCGAGGCTCGGCATGGCGGGGCGCGAGCGGAGCATCGACGTCGTGGCGAACGAGAGGAGCGCACTCCCCGGACCCGGGTTGGTCTCGATCCACGACGCCCACTCCTCGATCTGCGCGGTGTCGTCCGATTCGTCGATGAGGTATAGGAAGTACTCGGTGGTCGGCGCGTTCGTCGAGAACCAGCTTGCCCAGCCGTCGGTGTGCGCGCGCATCCCGGACTGCCCCTCGTCCCGCCAGCCCCAGCCCCCGTAGGTGCCGATCGAGTAGATGCCGTTGCCGGTGGCCTCGCCGGGGCCTTCGTAGCCCATGGCGGGGGTGAACAGGTCGCCGTCGAGCCGCGGCTCCCATTCGGACGGGGGACGATCCTCGCCCGAGTCGCTGGAGCCGCCGTCGATGAGCGAGATCCTGTGGCGGTGGGCGAGCTGGAAATGCCGGTTCCGCACCGCCAGCGAGGCGGCGACGTCGTCGGGTTCCCACGGCCAGGGCTCGCCGAGGTAGCGGTTGTTGATGTTCTCGTAGCTGGTGAAGAGCATCGTCCCGAGGTGGGGGGCGTCGGGGAGGGTGAAGTCGCGCACGGCGAGGTCGACGCCGACGGCGGTGTCGCCCCCCGCGGCGTCCCGGACATGCAACGTGCCCGCGTAGTCGCCCGCCGGCGCGTCCCGCGGGATGTAGACGTCCACCCAGATCGACTGGTTCGTGCCGCCCGCCACGTCGAACGGGGTCTCCAGCTCCAGCGGCACTGCGATGTCCGGGTACTCCTTGTCCGCGTCCGGACGGTCGGTCCAGGTCCCCGAGGCGCTCCCCTCCCCGGTCCACGGCCGCCGCATCCGCTCGGGCACGTGCCGCTCGTCGTAGGTGTCGTAGGCCAGCGCGCTCAACCCTTCGATCGCCAGGTAGCGCACGTAGAACAGCTCGATGTTGCGGCCGCGCCAGTCGAACAGTCCGTCGCCGGAGGCGGCCCGCGTGCCGATCGTCGTCCCGCCCGGCCCCGCGAGCCCATCGAGCGTCACGGTGACGCCGGTCACCGCGCCCGCCGGCGCCTCGAGGACCAGGTCGAACGACACCACCTCGTTGCGCGCCCCGAACAGCTTCACCCGCGCGCCGTCCCAGGCCGAGTTGACGACGGAGCCGGCGCCGCCCGTCGCGACCCGCAGGTCGTCCCGCGTCACCTTGTCCTCGCCCGTGTTGGCCCAGACCGTCAGCGCCGAGGGCGGCCCGTCAGGCGGGGCATCCGCCACGTCCTCGGCCGGCACGTCTCCCGGGACGTCGCGCGGCAGGTCGCCGACATCCTCGACCGGAACGTCCGCGACGTCCGCGACGTCTCCCGCGGAGTCATCGTCCCCGCAGGCCGCGAGCAGCAGCAGTTGGAGTCCGAGCGCCCCGAAGCAGATCCCTCGCATGGCTTCCTCCCCCGGCGCGCGCAGGACCCGGCGCCGGACCACGGGAGTCTCTCACGGAGCCGGGTGCAGGATGTAGAACATCCGCACGCTCTCCACGACGAGCTCCGCCTCGGCGCCGGCGGCGCCCCCGGTCGCCCGCGTGTAGCGCGCGAGGACCGACATCGGGCAGTCGACCCCGGCGCAGACCTCCCAGCGATACGTCGCCGGGAACGCCTCGACGAGCGCCCGGGGGATCGTCAGCGTCCCGGTGTCCGGGACGTCGCACTCGATCATCCAGGTCGGCGGGAGCCCGTGCGAGACCGTCGTGGTCTTGAGCTGCAGCCGGATCCGGCTGCCGCAGAAGTCGGCGGGCGTCCAGGTCACGACGGTATCCACGCCGTTCGCCAGGTGCAGCTCGTCGACGGTCGTGAAGGTCGCCTCGAGCGGCGACGGCTGCCGGCCGTCGATCGAGAACGCCGGGAACTCCCCGCCGGTCGCCTGCACGCCGACCGCCGCCCCGCCGACCACCGTGAATCCCGGCAACCAGACGTAGTAGACACCGTAGCCCATGTCCTCGAGGGTCGCGGGGCCGGCGCCGAGCCCGGTCAGCGTCACGGTCCCCGCCGTCTGGTAGTCCGGGAACGGCTCGCAGACGCCGCCGCGGCACACACCGTCCCAGCAGGGTTCCGTGCAGCTGCTCGCGCCGTAGTGCAACAGCCGGCAGTCGCCCTCGCGCCGCACTTCCGTGTGCCAGACCAGCGCGGCGGGGTCGGCGAACTGGGCCGTCCCATCGACCCGGACCCCCGGCCCCTCGCCCTGCGCCGTCAGCCGGACCTGGCCCCGCGGGGGCACGAGGGGCGGCGCCGGGGGCGGCTCGCATCCCGCGTCCGCATCGCCGTCGTCCTCCGCGTCGGCGTCGGTATCTCCATCCGCATCCGCGCCCGTGTCCGCTCCCTCGTCCGGATCGCCGTCCGCCTCCGCGTCGCCGTCCGCGCCGGACTCGGCCTCCACGTCGGCGACGTCGCCGCCGCCGTCGTCGGTCGCGCTCGAGTCGTCGTCGGAACAGCCCGCCGGCAGGACCAGCACGGAGATCGCCACGGGCAGCAGCATCCGCTTCCAGAGTCCGTTCATGGGCGCCCCTCCTTCGACCGCGCGCCGCGGCTCACGGCGCCGGGTGCACGAGGTAGAACGTCAGGTTGCTCTCGACCACCAGCTCGGCCTCCGCACCGGCGGCCCCGCCGACGGCGCGCGTGTAGCGGGTCATCACCGACGGCGGACAATCGATCAGCACGCAGATCTCCCGCCGCTCCGTCTCCGGAAACGCCTCGACGAGCGCCCGCGGGATGGTCAGCGACCCGGTGTCCGGGACGTCGCATTCGATCATCCAGACCGGCGGGAGTCCGTGCGCGGCGGTCGGGGTCTTGAGCTGCAGGCGGATCCGGCTGCCGCAGTAGTCGGCCGCGGTCCAGCGCACGACGTTGTCGACGCCGTTGACCAGGTCCAACTCGTCGGCGGTGGTCAAGGTCGCCTCGAGCAGCGCCGGCTGCACGCCGTCGATGGAGAACGCCGGGAACTCCCCGCCGGTCGCCTGCACGCCGACCGCCGCCCCGGCGACGAGCGACGTGTCCGGCAGGTAGCCGTAGTAGGTGCCGGCGCCGTAGTCGGCCAGCGTCAGGGTTCCGGAGCCGAGCCCCGTCAGCGTCACCGTCCCCGCGCCCTGGTACGTCGGGAACGGCTCGCAGACGCCGCCGCGGCAGACGCCGTCCCAGCAGGGTTCGGTGCAGCCGGTCGAGTCGTAGTGCAGCAGCCGGCAGTCGCCCTCGCGCATCACCTCTTCGTGCCAGACCAGCGCCGCAGGGGTGGCGAACACCGCCGAGCCATCGATCGAGGAGCTCGTCCCGAGGTCCCGGGCCGTCACGCGCACCTGGCCGCGCAGCGGCACGACCGGCGGCGCCGGAGGCGGCTCGCACCCCGCGTCGTCGCCGCCGTCGTCGTCGGCGTCGGTGTCCGCATCGGCGTCCGCGCCCGCGTCCGCATCCGCATCGGCGTCCGCGTCGGAGCCCACGTCCGCATCGGCATCCGCGCCGGACTCGGCCTCCACGTCGGCGGCGTCGTTGCCGCCGTCGTCGGGCTCGCCCGAGTCGTCGTCCCCGCAGCCCGTCGCCGGGGCGGCGCAGAGCAGGAGCACCGGCGCCGCGAACCACCACCCGCCTCGCTTCGTCATGGTCCCTCGCTTCCGCGACCCGGCCACGGCCGGGCCTGCTTGACCTCAATCCGGCGCTCGCCCGCGGCGGCGGCCGTCAGCTTCCATTCCACGTCCATCGGCAGCGCGGCGAACCCCGCGGGGGGCTCGTAGAACGCGTCGAAGTGCCGCCGGATCGCGTCCAGCGCCGTCCCCAGCTCGGACAGCTCGGCGGTCGTCAGGACGGTCCCGCCGGCGGGGACCAGCGACGAGTGCACGAGGTACGTCGCCGGCTGTCCGGGGTGGTAGAAATAGTAGACGAGCTGGTCGGCGGTCACGCCCGGCGCGGGCGAGACGACGCTCTCCTCGCCGAGCTGCGCGTTGACGTAGAACCCGTCCTCGCCGGTCGGTCCCGGGTCGAAGGGGTTGGCGGAGATCGCGACGCCGTTCGCCGCCTCGTCGGTGTACGAGGCGCAGACGAGCAGCGCCATCGCGACGTCGTGGTGGTCGATCCCGACGTACGCCCGCTCCTCGAAGGCCTGGAAGCTCCAGAGGCTGGCCCAGACGGCGGCCATCGCGGGCCCCACCGGGTCGGTCGGGTCGCCGACCCGGGCGCCCTCGGAGTCGTGCAGCCCGGCACCCGAGTGTCCCTCGAGGTCCTCGGCGTTGGTGGAGGAACGGAGCTTGACGCGGACGTCGCCGAATTTGTCCAGGATGCGCGCCTCGACGGCGGCGACGAGCGTCGGATCCGGGGCGGTGCGCGCCATCGCCGCCCGCAGCTCCGCCAGTCGCATGCGGCGGTAGGTCCCGTCGGAGCGGAACGTCTCGTCGGCGAGCAGCGCGTCGAGCTGCGCGTCGAAGCCGTTCTCGCGCGCGAACTGCACGTAGAAGTGCACCGGTACGGCGAAGGCGTCGCGGACCGTCACCCCTGCGGCGACGTTCCGCAGCTCGCCGAAATGGGCCGCCTTGCCGCCGACCGCGGCGACGTCGTCGAGGCCCACGTCGTCGATCTCGAGCAGCGTCGTCACCGACACGTCGGGGGGCGGCACCTCGACGGGCGCCGGCCGATGCGCCTCCCACCAGGCGTCCGCCTCCGCCTCCGTCGCCGGCTCGACGCGCCAGTCGAACGCGCCGACGACGAGCCGGACCCAGCCGCCCGCATGATCGGCGAACCGCGCCCGCGCGTCGCGCAGGCCCATGTTCGGCGTGCCGCGCTGCTGCGACAGCACGTTGACGTGCGAGAGCGGCGTCTGGAACTCCTCGGTGACCACGCCCGCGACGACCGAGATGTCGTTCGGGACGCGGTCGAGCACGGCGAGCTCGCGCGGGCTCACGTAGCCCGCCTCGAGCTCGGCGACCGTCAGGATGCGGACCTGCCCGACGGTCTCGCCGAGGTTCAGCGGCTGGTAGTCGATCCCGTCGTACAGCTCGTCGGTCGTGACGACGCGGATGTCGTCGGGCAGCCCGGCGGCAAGCTCCTCCTGGCGCAGCGACGTCGGGTGGAACGCCAGCTCGCTTCCGAACCACGCCGCCGCGGCCAGCGCCCGGAACGACCGCACGATCATCTCGAGCGACGCCGTGTCGTACGGCGCCAGCTCGTACACCCGGACGTCCGGGCCCTCGAGGTGCGTGATCGCGCCGAGGAGGAACCGGCGGCTGGGCGAGTAGTACTGCATCGTGAAGTCGAGCACCTCCGGCCAGCCGAGCTGCTCGACGGCGAAGGTCCGGTGCAGCGGATAGCGGCCGGTGTCCTGGAAGTACACGGCGTCGCCCTCCAGGGTGTCGACGACCGTCTTCACCGTCCGGGCGCCGGGCAGCGAGGCGTCCAGCGGCCGCGCGGACTGCGCCTCGAACTCGGCCTCGCAGTCGAGCGTCGAGCGGAACGGCACGGCCGGCCCTTCGTCGCACGGGCCGGGCACGAAGCCCGTATCGCCGCCGTCGCTCCCCCCGCCGCCGCCGCAGGCCGCGGCCGCCGCCGCGAGGGCCAGCCACCCGCCCGGAAGACCACGACCCGGAAGAACCCGCCCCATCCCGCAGCACCGTAGCGCACGCCGTGCGGCGCGCAAGCCGAAACGGGCGAAGGAGTGGCAGCGCGCGCCGACCTCGGGTATCTTCCCCGGTCGCCAAGGGAGGATGCGATGGTCGACCAGCTTCCGCTCTCCAACCCGCTCTGCCTGCTCCTGGACAAGGAACGGAACGCCTTCACCCGCCGGGACCTGCTCGATGTCGTGCGGAAGAAGAGCATCGAGCGCTTCACGTTCCACTACACGGCGCTCGACGGACAGCTCAAGGAGATGCGCCTGCCGTTCGGCGACCTGCGGCAGGCCGAGCGGATCCTGGCGTCGGGGGAGCGGGTGGACGGCTCGAGCCTGCTCCGCGGCCTGGTCGATGCCGCCGTCTCGGACCTGTACGTCGTGCCGTCGTACCCGACGGCGTTCCTCAACCCGTTCGATCCGGGCAGCCTGGACTTCATCTGCCGGTTCCTGGACCGCGAAGGCAACCTGGCGCGCCTGACCCCGGACAACATCCTGGCGTTCGCCAGCCGGCGGTTTCGCGAGCGGACCGGGCTGGAGCTCCTCGCGCTCGGCGAGCTGGAGTTCTTCCTCGTCGGCCCCGGCGGGACGGAGTACTACACGCGCGCGAGCCAGACCGGCTACCACAGCGCCTCCCCGTTCGTGAAGGGGGCCGGGGTCGTGGACGAGATGGTGCGCCACGTGCAGCAGATCACCGGCGCGGTGAAGTACGCGCACGCCGAGGTGGGATACATCCAGTCCGTCCGGTCGGACAACCCCGTCCTGGCGGGGAGCCGGGCGGAACAGCACGAGATCGAGTTCGTCACGCGGCCGCTCGAGGAAATGGGGGACTCGCTCGCGCTGGCGCGCTGGCTGATCCGGAACGTGGCGTTCCGCCACGGAATGATGGCGACCTTCGCCCCCAAGCTGGAGGAGGGGGTGGCCGGCAACGGCTTCCACGTGCACCTCGAGCTGACCAGGGACGGACGGAACATCATGACCGGCGAGCGCCGCGGGCTGTCCGACGAGGCGACGAAGCTGATCGGCGGCATGGTCCACTACGCGGCGACGCTGTCCGCGTTCGGCAACACCGAGGCCGCCGCCTTCCTGCGCCTGGTTCCGAACCAGGAGGCGCCGACCCGCATCTGCTGGGGACACTCGAACCGCTCCGTGCTGATCCGCGTTCCGCTGGGCTGGAGCGGGGCCGCGGACCTGGCCCGCCAGGTGAACCCGCAGGAGCCGACCCGGTTCGTCGACGAGCGGGGACGCCAGACGGTCGAGATCCGCTCCCCGGACGGCTCGGCGTTGTTCCACCTGCTGCTGGCCGGGCTGGCCGCCGCCGCCGACCACGGCCTCACGGCCCCGGGGATGCTGGAGCTGGCCGACCGCACCTACGTCGAGGGGAACATCTTCAAGGACCCCGAGCTGCTGGCGAAGCTCGAGGCGCTCCCCGGCTCGTGCGTGGCCTGCGCGCGGCTGCTGCGCGAGCGCCGGGCGATGTACGAGTCCTCCGGCGTGTTCCCGCCGAGCATCATCGACTACGTCGCCGACCTGTTGATGAAGGAGAACGACGAGCACCTCAACCGCGAGCTGTCCAAGATGCCGGCCGAAGAACGGCTGACGGCGACCCGGCAGGTGATGCACCACGACCTGCACCGACACTGAGCGCCGAGGTCCTCCCCCGGCGGACCGCCCGCGACACCACGGCCCGTTCAGCGGATGAAGTAGTAGGTCGTGGCGTCCGAAAGGGCGATCGACGTGTCCCCCACGTAGCGGATCGCCTGCGCGGTATCGCCGCCGGCGGTGGCGTCGGTGCGGATCTCGCTCCAGTCGACGCAGTAGCTGCAGTCGGTCCAGCCCACGTCGCAGACGTAGCCGGTGCCGCCCGCGGCGATCGGGCCGCCCAGCGCATTGAGCAGCACGCGGCCGTCGGTGACGCTCGCGCTGCACGTCTGGCTCGCGCTGGTGCAGGTCCCGGCGGCGAAGCATCGCAGCGCCTGGCCGCCCGAGCCGGTGTCCGAGCTCGCGACGTCGAACACGGCCGTGCCGCCGCGCCGCGTCTGTGCGCGCCACTCCGTCGCCCCCGTCCGCGTCGTCAGGCTCGCCCGCTCCGCCAGCGTCGGCCCCTCGAAGTGCCCCGCCGGCACGTCGAGCGTCGTGGGAAACACGGTGCCGCTGCCCGGCATCACCTGGTTCCACCACGGGTTGCTGCCCTGGTCGATGTCGCTGCGGATCTTGTAGGTCAGCGTCCACCCGCCGCCGTCCGTGGTCATGTCGCACCAGGCGGTGCGGGGGGCGAGCGGTCCGTCGCCGTCGGGGTCGATCGTGTAGGGGCCGTCGGCCGTCCCCAGGCCCAGCTCGAGCACCTCGCGGCAACTGGCCGGCTGGACCGCCGAGCAGACGCCGGCCACGCAGCTCTCGCCGGTCGCGCAGGCGTGCCCGCACGTTCCGCAGTGCGCCTCGTCCGTCTGCGTGTCGACGCAGGCGTCGACGCACCAGGTGAACCCCGTCTCGCAGGTCGGAAAGCAGGTGCCGACCGCGCAGGCCTCCGTCGGCTCGCAGGCGTGGAAGCACGCACCGCAGTGGTCGTGGTCGTTCATCAGGTCGCGGCAGACGTCGCCGCACACCGTGAGCCCCGGGCTGCAGGCAACGCTGCACGTGCCCTCCGAACAGCGCTCCTCGGGGGCGCAGGCGTGATCGCACGCGCCGCAGTTCGCCTCGTCCGTCGACAGGTCGCGGCAGCTCCCGCCGCAGGCGGCCAGCCCGGGGCCGCACGAGACGACGCACGCGCCGCCCTCGCACAGCTCGCCCGGGGCACAGGCGTGCCCGCACGCGCCGCAGTGCGCCGCGTCCGTCGACAGGTCGCGGCAGCTCCCGCCGCAGGCGGTCGTCCCGGTCCCGCAGTCCAGCACGCAGACCCCGCCGACGCAGGCCTGGTCCGCCCCGCAGCGGTTGTTGCACAGGCCGCAGTTCGCCGGGTCGCTCTGCAGGTCGCGGCAGCCGTCGCCGCAGTTGGCCATCGGCGGCGTGCAGTGCAGCACGCACGAGCCATCGACACAGGCCTGGCTCTCGCTGCACGGGTGGCCGCACCGCCCGCAATTCTCGTGGTCGTCCTGCAGGTCGACGCACGTCCCGCTGCACGAAGTGTACCCGGGGTCGCAGTGGACCAGATCCGTCCCCGTGTCCGCGCAGCCCGCCGCCCAGGCGGCCGGCAGCACGGCCACGAGCGCCGGCAGCATTGCCTTCGTCCACCTCACGCCTCACCTCCCCGGCCCGGCACCGGCAAGCCCCGGCCCCGCCCGTTGCCTGAAACCTGACGGGAACCGCACCGTCCGTCAAGTCCGGCACCAGTCGGACACCGGGGGCTTCCGCGGCGAAGGCGTCGCAAAAGACCCGACCACTCGTTGCGCGCGGCTCGGCCAGTGATTCGCTCCGTCCCTGGAGGTGGGTCGTCTTCTTGCCGCCGGCCGCCGGCGTGCTACGGTCTTTCGAGGTTGCCGGATGGGTCGCTGCGCCGCCGCGGTAGGAACGGTCGCCATGCTCGTGCTGGCGGCGACGCCGGCTGCCGCCGCCGCCCGACGCGCCCTCGGCACCACGCTGGTCTCCCCGCCCCTGGCCGCCGCGTGGTCCGGATGTCCCCATGGGCCCGCGGAACTGACCGTGGCTTCATCGACCATGACGGCGCTGCTCGACGCCGCGGATCCTGCGGAGAGCGGACCCGCACCGTGGATCGCCCGCACGAGTCTCGAGTTCGCCCTGCGCTTCGGCTTCCGGGAGATCGCCGAGATCCGGCTTCCGGCCGAGCTGACCTTCCCGGCGGGCGCCGTCGAGCCGCTCGACTCCGGTCTGCCCACCCCCGGACCGCTCGGCGGCGGCGCCGGCCTCGGCTTCACCGTGAGCCCCGAGGTAGGCGGCGGGGTCTACGTGGGATTCCTGCTCGAGTTGCTGCTGCTCGGCGTGCCGACCGACGTCGTCGAGATCTGCGCGGGCGGGTGCGAGCCGGGCTCGTTCTCCCGCTCGACCGGCACGGTGCTCGGCGCCCGTCTCCGCGGCGACATCCTCGTCGGATGGAAGTCCGGGAGCTGGAGAGCCTGGGGCGGCGTCTCCTTCAGCAACCAGCCCGGCGGCATCGATGAGCTGCTCTCCGACCCGGACACCGTTCCCGGTGTTCCGTTCGGCAGCGGCTTCGCCGTCGTCGTCGCGGGCGGCGAGTACCGCGCCGTCGAGGGCCTCGCCCTGTTCGTCGCCCTGCAACAGCCGGTCGCCTTCGCGCGCGAAGGCCCGTGGCACGGACCGATCCTGACCGGAGGGATTCATGCCTGGGTGCCGGCCGAGTAGCAGGCTCGGGCTGCTGGCCGCCGGCCTCGCCGCGGGCTGCTTCAGCTCGCCGCCGGACGAGGCCACGCCGGGGCGCAACGGCCGGGGCGAGTTCTTCCGCTGGGACACGATCCACGACCCCACCGACCAGGTTCTCGCGCCGCTCGCCGTCGGCGCCGTCGCCTTCGTCGGCCACTCCTCCGGCGGCTGCGTCGAGTCGCTCCAGCCCGAGCGCGCCTGGTCGGGGTGCGGCCTCCTGCGCGGGCTGGCGCCGGGAACGGTCTTCCTGGGCGCCTACGGCGCCCGCGACGGCCTCATCGATTGGGTGCCGCTCGACGTCGTCGTCCCGACCGGGTTCGTGCTGCACTTTCCCGGGGGCCCCGGCACCGCAGGGGCCGGGGCGTTCCTCGTCGTCGGCTTCCGCTCCTCGGTGGACGTCGTGCTCGAGCTGCAGGCCGACGGCCGGCCGCTGATGGGCCGTGCGGTCTGGGACGCGACGGTGGAGCCGGCCGGCGCGCTGCGCGTCGAGGGGTACGGTCGCTACCTCCACATCGACTGCCTGTGGACCGGCATCGCCGAGCTGGCGATCCACGAAGCGACGACCGGAGTCACGCAGGTGGTGCGGGTGGATTGCCTCGACCCGCTGCCGGAAGAGGATGCGGGACCATGAGGGGGCGAGCGCGGATCCGGATCGGATGGTCGGGCGCCGCGGTCGCCTGCGCCCTGGCGATGTGGTCCGGTTGCGCGGCCGAGGAGCCGACGACCTGCGGCATGGCCTGGCTCCGGGGCGACGGCACCTACTCCGCGGACGATCCGCTGGCCACCCCGCTGGATGCCGGCGAAGTGCGCCGAGTGATCTGCATGCGCGGCCTCGTGCCGTGCGCCGACGAGACGGTCCACCTGGCCGGCTCGTCGGAGGAGGTGGTCGCCGTTCGCCGCGACTCGGTGGTGGCCTGGGTGTTCCACGTGTTCGGCCTCGCCCCGGGACGCGCGACCCTCGTCCTGACCTGCGGTCGGGAGGAGCAGCACTCCCTCGACGTGGAGGTGCAGTAGTGGGAGCGACCCGCGCGACCCGGTGCGTGCTCCCGGCGGCGGCGGCGCTGGCCGTCGCCTGGGCGGCAGGCTGCTCCGAACGGACGCCCGTGGGCGACGAGTCGGTCGTGTCGCGCGAGCCGTGGACCGGCGGCTGGTACGCCGAGTGTTCGGAGCTGGACTGCGCCCAATCGTGCTCGAGCGACGGAAGAACGATGCGAGGCGAGTGCAGCTGGACGGGCGAGGCGCTGGAGTGCCGGTGCATCGGCCGGCCGGCCGCGTCGTGCGAGGCGGAGCCCTGCGC
>JAFGHH010000186.1 GCA_016930215.1 Deltaproteobacteria bacterium | reverse complement strand
CCGGCGGCGCGGGCGGCGCGGGCGGCACGTGGACCCTCGGCCTCGGCGGCGCCGGCGGCGAGTCCGCGACGGCGACGACTCCCGGAGAACCGCTGCGCGGCGGCGGGGGCGGCGGCGCCGGCGCCAAGGCCGGTGCGGGCGGCGGCGGAGGAGGAGCGCTGCAGATCATCGGCCGCGATGGGATCGCGATCTTGGGCACGATCGTCGCGGGCGGCGGCGGCGGCCGGGGCGGGGACGCCGCTCCCTCCACCAACTGGGGCTCCGGCGGAGGAGGAGGCGGCGGCGGGACGATCGTGCTCGAGGCGCCGATCGTCGTGCTGCCGGAAGGAACGCTGGCCACCAACGGTGGCGGCGGCGGCGGCGGTACCGGGACCGGCGTGACGACCTGCGACGCGCACGCGACGCCCGGTGATCCCGGCCAGGACGGGCCGGCCGGCGTCCAAGGCGGCGCGGGCGGCAGCGCCTACGGCCACTGCGCCGGCTCGGGCGGCCGCGGCGCCGGGCAGTACGAAGAGGTGGGTCTCCCGGGCGTCGACGGCGATTCCAACGGCGGCGGCGGCGGCGGCGGACCGGGCCTGATCGTCGTTCGCACCGTCGACGGCAGCTTCGAGGTCGCCGGCGGTGTCGTCAGCCCCGCGGGCGACCGGACGCTCGTCGTCGGGCCGCTCGTCCCGGAACCGTAGGTCAGGGAGGCCCGGGCGCGGCGGGCTCTTCGCAGCACGGTACGCACCGGCCGTCCACGCAACGCTCGTTGTCGGCGCAGGCGTTGCCGCAGGCGCCGCAGGAGGCCTGGGACGTGGTGAGGTCGAGACAGACGCCGGCGGCGTCGGGCGGTTCGAGCGTCTCCCACGGCGCCGTCTCCCGCGGACAGAACGTCCGACCGTCCCCGCAGCGGCATTCGCCGTCGACGCACTCGGCCGCTGCGGGACACGTCCGGTTGCAGCCGCCGCAGTGGGCCGCGTCGGTCGCCGGGTCCACGCACCGGCGCTCGAACCGGTCCAGCGTCGCCGGGTCGTCCCAGCGCCACGGCTCGAGCTCCGGGTCGGGCGGCTCGTTCGCTGACCCGTCACCCGACCACGGGTTGTCCGATCGCGCCACGAGGCACCGCGTGCGGCCCGGCTTGCACGCGCAGTCGCCGTCCACGCAGGTGGCGCCCGCGGGACAGGCATTGCCGCAGACGCCGCAGTGGGCCGGGTCGCGGGCCGGATCGATGACCCGGCACCGCACGGGGGGCCGGGGCTCCCGGTAGCTCCGGGCGGGGGCGCCGCAGCCGGAGTCCTCGGGGCGTCGCCAGCGCGGCGCTGCACCCGGGTCGCCGGCCTCGTCCGGCTCGCCGCAGACCGTCGCCCCCTCGGGGATCGCGCAGCGCCCGCGGACGCACGGCACTCCTTCGGGACAGCTCGCGTGACAGCGGCCGCAGTGGCTCGGGTCGTCGTCCAGCCGGATCGTGCCGTTGCCGCAGTCGGCGTAGCGCAGGGGGACGCAGCCGGCGCAACCGGCCGCCAGGACGGCCCAGATCGCGAGACACGGGACGCTCACGGCTCGTCCTCCGTGAAGAAGTGCAGGGCCAGGATCGGATCGAACATCAGCGTGTGGATGATCAGCGGACAGTCGCCGTCGGTGCACCCCCGACGATCGACCAGCGGCAGCATCGTCGCCAGGTAGTGCGCCTGCGGGACCCAGTCGGGGTAGACGGTGTCGGTCCAGAGCCAGACGTCGGGCGGGCAGCCCTCCCACGGACCCTCGAGCGGCGGGTTGCAGCTTGTGGGCGCCTTGTAGAACTCGCCGCCGACGCCGAAGGAGACCGCGAGGGTCGGCTCGAAGTCCGGGTGGAACGCGGCGCCGAGGCGGAAGGTCAGCGGCATCTGGTACAGCGGCAGCAGCGGGAACATCCAGCCGCCCACCTCGGCCCATAGCTGGCCCCAGCCGGTGAGCGGGGAGTACGACCCGCCGCCGCCGGCGAGCCAGCCGGCGGCGTCCCGGTACGAGAGGTAGGAGTACCCGGCCTCCAGGCGCGGGGAGACGTCCAGGTTATGGTCGAGGTCGATGCCGGCGCCGAAGCGCGGGCCGTGGATCGTCGTCGTGACGGTCGTGCAGCCGACGAGGAGCAGGACGGCCGGCCAGGCGAGGCTCCGCCCGTCCGGGTGGCCGGAACGAGGGTCGCGCGACGGGATCCGGTGACGCATCGGCTGCCAGTGTAGCGCACCGGCGCCCCCGCAGGTTCATCCGCGGTCGAGGGGCGGAGGTCGCCGGCTGCGGGTCGCCGGTCCTCGGACGGGTTCCCGGCGCATCGCCGGAAGCCCCCCGGACGGGTGATGGACGCTGCCGGAAGTCGCTGGTAGACTCGGGCCGATGTTCCCGCCGCGCCACCTCCGGATCCTGCCGCCCGCCGTGCTCCTGTTCGCGGCGTTGGGCGCGTCCGGTTGCCGCGAGCTGGAGGGGTTCTCGACCGCGAGCGGCGAGGTCTACCGCGGCTCGATCGTCTCCGCCGACGACGTCCGCACCGGTTTCGACGCGGACGGCGACACGGTCGACGACGTGTTCGGGGCCGGGACCGCGATGGAGCTGACGCTGCGTTTCGAGGAGTTCCAGACCGACAACGTCGCACGGATCACCACCTCGGACGGGCTGTTCACCGACGCGCCGCTCTTGTCCGTCGAGCCGTTGTGGCACGACACGCTGTCCGGCCTCAGCTTTCCGGCCGGCCGGTTGCGCTCGGGGATGTACTGGGCGCGTGCGGCCTCCACGGCTCCGGCCGAGCTGGCCGACCGGGAGATCCTGGCCGTCCTGTCGTTGATGGTCGATGGGTCGGTCGAGGTGCGGCTGATTTCGGGCACCGACCGGCTGTACGGGCTGTTCCGGCTGCGCAAGGAACCGGTGGATTGAGGCAAGTACCTTCGGGGTAGAGGGGTCCCGGATGCGCATCCTGTACGTCGAAGACAACGAGCCGAACTTCCAGCTCGTGCAGAAGATCCTGGCGTACGACCGGCACGAGGTCGTGCACGCCAGCGACGGCACGCGGGCCTTGGCGCTGGCCCGCGAGCGGCGTCCCGACCTGGTGCTGATGGACCTCGGACTGCCGGGGATGGACGGCTACGAGGCGGCGCGGCGCCTGCGGGACCTGCCGGGGATGGCCGAGGTTCCGGTCGCCGCATTGACCGCCAGCGTGCGCGAGGCGGACCGCGAGCGCGCCGCGCGCGAGGGTTTTACGGGCTTCATCGAGAAACCGTTCCGCGTCGATCGACTGCGCAAGGAGGTCGCCCGGATCCTCGGGACGCCGATCTCCTCCACGCCTCCGCCTTGAAGCTGCTGGCCGTCGAGACCTCGTGCGACGAGACCGCCGCGGCGGTGCTGGAGGTCGCCCTGCCGGCGCGACCCGGTCCGGGCGGAGAGCCCCCGGCGGGGCTTCCCGAAGCCGTCGTGCTCTCCGACGTGGTCGCCTCGCAGATCCGCGTCCACGCCCGGTACGGCGGCGTGGTCCCGGAGCTGGCCTCGCGCAAGCACCTGACGGCGATCCTGCCGGTGCTGCGCCGCGCCCTCCGTGACGCCGGCTGTGCGCTGGCCGGGATCGACGCCTTGGCGGTCACCGCCGGCCCCGGCCTGGTCGGCTCGCTGCTGGTCGGCATCCAGGCCGCCAAGGCGATTGCCCACGCCCGCGGCGTACCGCTGGTCGGCGTGCACCATCTGCATGCGCACCTGCTGTCGTCGCACGTGCGTCGTCCGGGAAGGTCGGAGCCGCCGCCCCGCTTTCCCTACGTCGCGCTCGTCGTCTCGGGCGGCCACACCGCGCTGTATCGGGTCGATGGTCCGGAGCGTGTCGCGCCGCTGGCGGCCACGCGCGACGACGCGGCGGGCGAGGCGTTCGACAAGGTCGGCAAGCTGCTCGGCTT
>JAFGHH010000185.1 GCA_016930215.1 Deltaproteobacteria bacterium | reverse complement strand
TCCCCCGGGCGGCGGCGGTCCCCCCGGCGCTTCCTTGACCGGCGAACACAGGGCGCACGTCGGCCAGGGCGAGGCCGGCGCCTCCGGAAGGCCCGCGACCGCCGCGGCCCAGGCCGCAGCCGATTCCGCGTTCTGCAGGGCGACATCCTCCGACACCCCCGCGCCTTCATCCGTCTGCGCGGAAACACCCCGCGGCAGCAACAGACACATCAGGCAGGCAGGCAGGCAGGCAGGCAGATCGATTCATCGTCTCCTCCCTTCCGAGAATCGCCACCGTACAGCTTCGAGTTTGGGCCGAAGTTCCGCCGGGGTCAAGCGCTGCGCCGCAGCCGGTGCAGCGAAGACCTGGCGGCCCGGGTGCACGAGGCGATGGGACCGAGGACGCGGGGGCGACCGACGCCCACCGACACCGCGTAGCTGTCGCCGGGCCGCTGCTCCGGCTCCGAGAAGACGTACGCCTGACAGGAAGACGCGACGGGTCTACAGCACCGGGAGGGAACAGTCCCAGAGGTCGTCCACGACGCCCGCGGTGCCGATCTCCTCGTAGAACAAGACGTGGTACTCGTCGCCGTTCGGGTAGAGCGACGGCCAGAACTGGAACCCCGGCCAGTCCTCGACGCGCAACTCGGTCATCGTCGGGAGGTGTAGGACGTAGATCGTCTGCTCCTCGTCGTCCGCGTTGTGGTACGGGTCGGGGTCGTGGCGCTGGTCCTCGTACGCGAGCCACGGGCCTCGGCCGGCAAGCCGCGGTCCGTGCATGCCGTCCGAGGTGACCAGCGGCGCTTCAGTCTCCGTCGTCCGGTTCCAACCCCAGATCTGGGTGCGGCACGGGACGAACCATCCGCAGTCGGGGTAGGCCCGCGAATCCAACCATGCGACCCAGTCGGGCGTGATCACGGCGCCCCAACGGCCGTCGCACCGCGAGCCGGAGATGTCGTCACATTGTCGTCGGACGATGAGCCGCCGCTCGCCGGTCTCGAGGTCCACGAGGGTGAAGAACGTCTGGTCGACCAGCGCCATCCCGTCGAGCAATCCGACGCCGATGACGCCGCTGTCGCGGGGCACGAGGTCGATCTTCTCGTCCGTTTCGAGGTTCAGGGCGTAGGCCAACCAGAGGTAGCTTGTGTCCTCGCTTGCGTCCCGCCACGTGACCCAAGGGTAGTCCAGGGTGACGGAGTCGATGGTGGTGCGTCCCGGGTCACCCTGATTCGTGGTCAAAGATTGGCTCAGCGTGGTCGCGATGCTCAGCATGCGCAGCTCGTTGTGTGTGATGTAGTCCGTGGGAGAAGTATCCTCGAAAAACGTTCGCACGTATAATACCCGACCCGCAGCGTCCAACGTCGGATCTGTGGCGAGTCTGGTTCCGTCGGACGTCACGTCGGATAGGTCGTCAAGGACCGTCCGTACGGTCGAAGACCAGTCGAACAACTCGAGCACGTTCGGCAGTGCAGGAGCGGATCCGGCCGAGTTGCTGTGTGCAACCAACGGTCCGAATCCGGCGGCAGGAGGCGCAGTCCGCCCGCGAGGTTTCGGCACCTTGCGGCAGATGATTCCGGGGGACGCAGCGTCGCGCGTCTCGATGACCACCTCCGCTCCGTCTTCGAACTCGTCGAGTTGGTCGTCGGTGACATCGGCGTCTGGACCGTCGTCGCCAACAGAATCGCTTCGATCCCCATCGCCGTCCGCATCGCCGCATGTCGTCGAGCAGGTGCAGTATCCGCCCGCACAGCTTCCGTAGCATCGGCCCATCGCCCGGCACTGCTCGTCGCACGACTCGATGGTGCAACCCACCTCGACAGCGGCATCGGAAGCCGAGTCACCTCCGCACCGGCATGCGACCAGGACGATCAACGTCGGCATGGCTCCCGCGATGAGTCGGGCCGGCGAGAAGCGCATCGCTACTGCCTCTCGGCCACGTACAGCCTGGCCGGTCCCCTACGCATCGAGAACGCTCCTGTGCTCGCCGTGCCGCTCACCCAATCCGGAACGTCGTGCGAGCCGGCGTGGAACCAGATGCCGTCCTCCAGACCGTACATGGTCGAATCTCCGCAACCTCGGTTGAGATAGAGAAGCTCGTCCTCGGCACGCAGGGCCGTTGTCAGACCGGTGCGAACCGGCGGCGAGAAGCTCGGCGACAGTCCCGTGCGGAAGTCGAGCACGTACGTGTATCCGAGCAGGTTCAGGAAGAGGCGGTGACCGTCCTCATCCGCTGCGACCCGACCCAGCCATGGGCAGAACCCGCTCGCGTCGCAGACGAGGTCGGCCCACGTGTAGAACGCCGAGCAACCGGAGGAGGTCGTCGCCCAAGCGAGGCCGCCCGGCAAGGCGGCAAGCCGGAGGTCGGCCAGGACGCTCGGGGTCGCCGCGTTGGTGACGTCGAGCACGAGGATCGAGCGCAGGCCCAGGATGTACGCCCGCCCGCCATCGACGAACACGCGCCTGGCCTTCCCGCACGTCGGAAGCTGCGCGGTCTCGCTGCCGTCGAGCAGGGAGTACATGGTCAGACCACTGCGGTCGGCAATCAACAGGTAGTCCCCGGACACGGCCGCGTCGGCGGCTGGACGGTTCAACCGGATGGTGCGGGCCGGCGCGAGCGAACCGTCCGAGAGGAGCCGGTGCCACTGGACCTGACGCTCCTGGACGATCCCGACGAATCCGTTCGCCGCGACGACCGCCTGGATCCCGGGCGTGCGGTACTCGGCGAGGATCTGGGCAGGTGCGGCTGGGGGTCGGCAGGCGAGCGAACCCGATGCCGGGTCACATCTCATCCGTCCCTGGAACGGGTATCCCGTGCCTCCCGCTCCGCAGCGTGCACCCCACGCAAGGTCCGGCATGTGGTCGCCGTCGCAGTCCTTCGTTTCGTCCAGTTCGTAGGACTCGATCAACGACTCCCACGTCCCGGCCGCCAGGGTCCAAGCCCATTCCTCCCGGGCCGGACCGGAGGGGTTCGCCAGGACCGTGATGCTGCCTCCCGCGGGATCCGGCAGCAGCTTCTCGCCGCCCACCACGCTCGGACAGCCGGGACCGGAGCAGGGGCCGGCCAGGCGTCGCCACGTGCCCGAGTCGATCGCGTAGGCCCACAAGTCGTTGAAGGCGATCCCGCCCGCGGTTCCCCCGAAGATGAGAATCTCAGGCGGTGCGCGCCGGAACGCCACGACGGGCTGCACCCGTGCCGCCGGTCCCGTGCCCGTGTCGATCCGCTGGGCGGAGCCTGTGGCCAGGTCGATCCGCCACAGGTCATCGCTCGGCCCCGTTGATTGACGGCCGCCAAAGAGCCACAGGTCGTTGCCGAGAACGGCAGCGCCCGCTTCAGCCAAGCCGCCATCGGCTTCCGGGAGATTCTCGACCTGCCGCCACTCGCCGTCGTAGAGCCAGATGTCGTCGAGAAGCCCGTCTTCGCCCTCGCCACCCACAAGAACGACGCGAAGGCCGAGATTGCCTGACCCGGGCTGGCCGTGTTCGCTCTCGAGGTCGCTGGTCCGTGTCGGGACGACGCCTGCGGAGCCAACGGCCGCCGGCACATCACCGAAGGGAGTCCGAGCCGGGAATGCACCGGGCGCCAGCGCCGCACCGACGCGAGCGGACGGCCATCGATCGTTCGAGCCGCGGACCATCTCCGAGAGGGCGAAGTAGGTGCGTGGTTCCTGCATTCCGATCTCGGTCGCCTGCTGCAATCCGGCGACCCAGAGTTGGTCGCTCCGGTTGCCGGACGCGTCGATCCCGCCGAAGAGAACGTAGCCGCCGCCTCCGTCATCGCCCAGGCCCAGCAGAGTCAGCGACGACGAACGGAGCGCAAACTGGCCGCCCACGACCTTGGAACCGACGAGATTCGCGTACTGCCTGTTCGGCGCGTCCCAGTCGTAGACCAGGATCCCGCCGACGTACTCGCCGGGGTCGTCGAAGAGGTAGTCCAGGCAGTAGATGCAGTCTTCGTCCAGAAGCGCGACGTACTGCTGGTTCGTGGGAGGCCGCTGCATCGGACTCCAGGCCTGCGTTCCGTACGGTTCATGGAACGGCCCGATGATGTCGACCAGGCGGTCCCAGACGGGCCCTTCACCGAACCGGCAGTCGTGGGCGTTTCCGCCGAGCCGGGCACTGAAATAGCGGTTTCCCTCATCCTCGCGCGACCAGCCACCGTACCCGGCAGCGGCGTTCGGAGCGGCCTCCGTCCAGAGGAAGGACTCGCGCGGCTGGTCGCGTGGAAACAGCGGGCTACCCGTCTCGTCCGTGTCATCCTCCAGGTCGGTCAGGAAGCTCCATTCCTGGACGATGTACGGGCCGTCCTCCGCCGGGTCGTACTCCCGCGGCGACCGCATGTGCGGCGCGTACCACGAGAACCAGTCGCCGGTGGTTTCCCAGCGGGGACCGGCCCGGCCGCGGGTGTCGTCGGCGAAGTACAGGCGTCGATAGTAGCTGCTGGGATGGTCCGGTGCGCCACCAGCGCCCGTCGGCTGGTCGGGCCAGGTGGCCTGGCTCCACCTCCCGTCACTGCCGTCGCCGCCCATCCGCGGACAGATCTCTCCGCACCGATGCTCGGCGACCTCCTCATCCGTGCAAGCGCAGCCCCTGAACCATGTCTGGATGCCGAGCGTCCAGTCTCTCCATGCGTAGCGATGGCCTCCGGCGGCATCGTGCGTGCCCAGGGAGGGGTCGTAGTCCTCACGGGCGTCCGGATCGGAAAAGCCGACGGTGCAGATGCCGAGCGTGGCCGGCTCGCCGTCGTAGCACAGGCACGACTCGACACCGGTCAGGGCGTGGGTTCCGTCGCAGGGCTCGCCCTCGTGGCCCGATTCCGCGGAGACCCGTTCCAGCCGGTGGCTGCCGAGGATCTCCGGCGCGGAAGGGTTCAGCAACGATCGGCAGTTCACGATGCAGGGCGTTGCATCGCAGGCGTCGCCATGGCCCAGGAAGCCTTCGGTGGTGCCGGTCCGTCTTCCATAGCGGGTCCGCTCCTCGGTCTCGTTGCAGTTGAACTGGTCGGCATTCGCGACCCGCCGGCAGTTGTCGCAACGGTCGCCGACCAGATCTCCGTCGGCGTCGTACGCGACGAGCGCACCTGTCGCATCGAGACAACCGAGGTCGTCGATCCCGCAGGGGCCCGGGCTCGGTGCCGGCTGCGCCTCGAACGGGCACAGGTCGCATTGATCGCCGAGCCCGTCGCCGTCGCTGTCTGCCGAGAAACGAGCCGCATGGCCGTCGAACGGCAGGTCAGCGTCCTGCGGCCCACCGCCGGGAGGGACGTAGCGGTACTGGGCGCATCCCGGGTCGCGGCAGCCTCCGCCCGAAACGGGCAGCGCCGGGCAAAGGTCGCAAGCATCGCCGATGCCGTCGCCGTCGGAGTCGGTCTGATCCGGGTTCGCGAGCAGCGGGCAGTTGTCCGGAGCGATCACGTCGGGTCCGCACCAGTTCCCGACCCGATCTCCGTCCGGATCCACCCGACCCAGCTCCGGGAAGTACCAGTTCCACTCAAGGGCGAGGACGGAGTCCGGGGTTCCACGGCACGGCTCGCAGGCGTCACCGATGCCGTCCCCGCGCGGGGGGACGAGCGTGTCGCCGTCCCAGTCGTAGTCGTCCCGCCCCCATCCACCGTCTTCCTGCCAGGGGTTGTCCTCCTTGCAGCAGTTGTCGCAGTGGTTCGGGATGGTGTCGCCGTCGTCGTCACCGTACGAATCGGAGCAGCGGAGGTCCGGGGTGTGCATCCGTAACCCCCCCACCGTCCAGTCCTCGCAGTTATCGATGTCGCATGCCACGCCATACCCGTCGCCGTCGGGATCCTCGTTGGGCACCGGGCTCACCGCATAGAGAAGCGGGCAGGGATCGCAGCGCGCCGCGATCCAGTCGGCGTCTTCGTCGCAGGTCGGATCCGGCGACGACGTGTCGCAGTGCCAACTGAGGTCGGCGGGATCCTGCACCGTGGGATTGGTCGGGACAACCAAGTCCGTGCGGTTCACCTCCTCGGTGAAGGGGCAGCCGTCGCAGGCCCGACCCCATGGATCGCCGTCCGCGATCTCCACGTCCACGCCGCGGTCGGCCGTGCTGAAGCCCGGGCACGAGTCGCAGCCGTGTCGCAGCCCAAGGTCCGGATCCCAGT
>JAFGHH010000184.1 GCA_016930215.1 Deltaproteobacteria bacterium | reverse complement strand
CTGGGCAAGTAAGGCTGATTCGAGCATCGCTGCTCGATGGCAGCCCGCCAACGGGAGTTGAATTGCTAGCCTCGGGCAGTTTCGGGGATCGGATTCATGGCGCGGGAGGTGGCACCATTGCGTCGTTCGGCTGGAGTAGTTCTGATGGGGCGTCGGTTGGCGGCGAGACGATGAGTGTCAGGAGTGCCGTTCTGGGTGTCGGAACCTACTCCTTGGGTGGGGCCACGACCGTCGACCTCTTGAACAACAACCCGTCAGCTTCGCCATCTGTTGTTCGCTCCCTCCTTGTTGATACGCTCTATTGTGCGTGGATTGAGACAGTTGCGAGTGTCCCAACTCTTCAGATGGTGGCCGTTGAGGACCGGGCCATGCCGGTAGTCGCGGCGAGATCTGAACCGGCAGGTGGTTCCAATCCTCGCGACCCTGCCGTGTCCCTTCTTGCCGACACGACGCTGTTGGTTGTCTGGTCGGCGGGGAGTCCGGGGGAGATCCGGGGGCAGCGGCTGAACACGAGCCTGGAAGTACAGGGGTCGGAGTTGGGGCTGAGCGGTACGGCCGAGACCACGTCCGCGCGGCCGCGGACGGCCTCTTCCGGCGACGCGTTTGCCGTGGTCTGGGAAGAGGGCGGCGGGACCGTCATGCTGACGACGCTGGGCGCGGACGGGGTCGTGCGCGTCGGGGCCACGGAGCTTGCCACCGGGGGCGTGACGGGTCCCGTGGTCGCTCCGGACCTGCTCGGGGGTTTCGCGGTCGCCTACCAGAACGCCACGGACGTCGAGTTGATACGGGTGAATGCGGACGGGGTTCCGCAGGCCGAGCCGCTGCGCTTCACCGGCGGCTCGCGGCCGGAGCTGGCGGCGATTCCGGACGGCGGTTTCGTCGTCGCATACCTGGCCGGGGGCTCGGTGCGTCTGGCCCGCGTGGGGTGCGTGCCCTGAGCCGTCCGCCTCGAGGAGGTCCAACCATGTCGGTTCATCGTGCGCGTCGGACCGGTCTTGCCGGTCTTGCCCTGTGCCTCTGCGCCGGAGCGTCGGCGGCCGCCTGCGGCGGCGGCGACGACGGCAGTCAGGACGTGCCGCCCATCAACGGATGCGGCATCGCCGACCCCGAGACCGGCGAGGCGGTCTACTGCGCCCTCGCCGGCACCGCGATGTGCGTCTGCGAGACCGGTCGGTGTGCCCGCTTCGACATGACCTGCCCCTCCAGCTACCGCTACGCCGACGGTCTTGCCGAATGCGTGCCGATGGATGCGGCCGACAGCATGATCTTCTCGGACGACGGCGCCGACTTCTGCCCGGTGCTCGATGCCGATGCGGACGCCGACGCGGACGCCGACGCGGACGCCGACGCGGATGCCGACGCGGACGCCGACGCGGACGCGGACGAAACCTCGATCTGCGGCAACGGCATCACGGAGAGCGGCGAGGAGTGCGACGGCGAGCTGCCCCGTACCTGCACGACGGGTTGCGGCTCCGCCGGCAGCGAGACCTGCGGGGACGACTGCCGGTGGGGCGCCTGCCTCCCGCCGGTCGAGATCTGCAACGGAGTCGACGACGACTGCGACACGCTGTGCGACCAGGAGTTCGCCTGCTGCGCCGGCGAGCTGGGCGACTGCACGACGAGCTGCGGCTCGGCGGGCATCCTGCGGTGTTCCGACGAGTGTGCCTGGGGGGGGTGCGAGCTGCCGCCCGAGACCTGTAACGGCGTCGATGACGACTGCGACACGCTGATCGACGACATCGACGACACCTTCAGCTGCGGCGACGGGTGCTGCAACGGAACGGAGACCTACTGCGCCTGTCCCGTCGACTGCACGACGGTCGCGCCGCCGCCGGCGACCCCGCGCACCCGCCGGCCCTGGAACGGGGCCTACACCGGCGCGCCGCGTTCGAGCCGCGCCCTGCAGCCGCTCTTCGGCTGGGAGCCGGCGACCGGCGGGTGCGGCACCGCGACCTACGAGATCCAGGTCGACGACAGCTGCACGACGCCCGGCTTCGCCGGCTGCGCGTTCCCCACGCCGGAGCGCACGGCCTCCGGCATCGCGGCCACCGAGTGGCGGCCGACGACGAACCTGCCCGTGGAGACCGTGACCCCGCCGCTCGGCCGCCGCTACTACTGGCGCGTCCGTGCCTGTGACGGGGCCGCCGGCTGTTCGGCGTGGAGCGACGTGCGCTACCTCGAGGTGGGCCGCGTGGCGGCCGACTTCGACGGCGACGGCCGCTCGGACCTCGCCGTCGGGGCGCCGGAGTACGGCAGCTCGCTCGGCCGGATCCACGTCTTCCGCGGCACGAGCGGGGGCGTCGCCGGGACGCCGTGGACCGTGGTGCCCCTCACCGGCCGAACCGGTGCGCAGTTCGGCTACAGCCTCGCGGCGCTCGACATGGACGCCGACGGCTTCGCCGATCTCGCGGTCGGCGAGCCGTTCCGGGACGGCACCGGCACGCGGGACGGGCGCGTGTCGCTGTACCGCGGCGGCGCGACCGGCCCGGCCGCGACGCCGGTCCGGACCTGGGTCTACTATCCGCTCGGCGGCACCGCCGTGCTCGGGTACGACCTCGCGAACGCCGGCGACCTCGACGCCGACGGATTCGCCGACCTGGTGGTCGGCGCCCCCGGCATCAGCGCCGGGTCGGCGGTGCCCGCGGACGGCGGTGCGTTGATCTACCGGGGCTCCGCCGTGCTGCCGACCGGCGAAGCGCAGGTGCTCGGGCCGACGGAGATGCTCGCGGAACAGGCGTACGGGAACACCGTCGCCTCCGCCGGCGAGCTGTCCGGCGACGGGCGCCACGGTGTGCTGGTCGCGGCCCCGACGTGGTCGGTCGGGACGACGTTGATCGGGCGCGTGTATGCCTACGCCGGCGCCGTCGGCGGCGTGGCCTCCGGTTTGCCGGTGATCCTGGACCCGCCCGACTCCGGCCACGGACGGTTCGGGTTCGACCTGGCCTGCCTCGGCGACCTCGGGGACGACGGCTATCCCGACCTCGCGATCGGGCGTCCCGAGGCCGGCGCCCCGGTCGACGTCGCCGGGCAGATCCTGGTGTACGGGGTCACGGCCGCCGGCATTCCGGCGACGCCGGACACCGTGCTGGCGGGCACCGGCGCGACCGACCGGTTCGGGGGGATGTTTGCGGCGAGCGGCGAGGTCGGCCTGGTCGGTCAGCGCGGGCTCGTCGTGGGAATCCCCGTGGTCGACTCGCTGAGCGGGCGCGTCGAGGTCTACTTCGGCCGTCCGACCCTCGGTACCACGCCGCGTGTCACCTTGCTGCCCCCGGGCGGTGCGACCGGGATTCACCTCGGCCGGGCCGTCGCGGGCGCTCTCGACCTGAACGGCGACGGCGAGCACGACGTGGCGGTCGGTGCTCCTGCCGGCGGCACGGGCACATCGATCTTCGGCGCGGTGTTCATCTATCTCAAGGCGTCCGGGGGAACGGTGCCGTCGTCGCCGAGCGCGACCGTCGACAATCCCGATTCCGAGGAGAGCCAGTTCGGCCAGTCGCTGGCGGTCGGCTACTGAACGTCGGGCGCGCGTCGGCGGCCGCCGATCGTCTCGAGTTGTCGGCGGCAGGCCAGCCGGACCAGCAGGGACGCCTCGAGGTCCCGAGCCACTTCGCGCAGCTTGGGGGACGGCAGCAGCAGCACGAGTCGCGTCGCCAGGGCGACCGGCATGGCGGGGTTGCGCAGCAGGGCGGCCTGGACCGAGGGGCGCACGGCCCAGCGCGGGCAGCGCAGCACTTCGACGAGGACCTCCGGTCGGCCGGGGCGCCAGGCGGCGATTCGCACCGCCTCCCGTTCCGTCAGCGCGGGGTTGCGCAGCACTCGTGCGACGACGTCGGGGTCGGGATCGGCGAGCAGGCGATCGAGCAGGAAGCGGTTGCCGCGGCGCGCGGCGGCGCGGCGTTCCCCGAGCGTCAGGGGTCGGCCGTCCCGCGCGGTCAGCACCTGGCCCGGCGGCGGCTCGGCCACGACGGTCGGGAAGGGCGGCTGCAGGAGGGTGAACAGCAGCGGGTCGTTGCGCTCCTGCGCTCGACGGAACAGCTCGCGCTCGCGCGCCGCCAGCGGCGTTCGTGGCGCCATCGACAGGACGATCCACGCGAGCACCGCCTCGATGGCGGCCGGGTCGCGCCGCACGGCCGCCCGCGTCAGCTCGGCCAGCAGGTCCAGCAGCCGGTCCGTCGGTTGTCCGCGGACCTGTTCGGCCAGCAGCTCCACGCGCTGGTCGAGCTCCCGCACCGAGCCGAGGCGCCGGCGGAGAGCGGCGCAGGTCGGGGCGTTCAAGGCACGGTCACCTCGAACGAGGATCGGAACCGCGAGGCGCGGTTGTCCGAGCCGGCGGCGCTCGGGAACGTGCACCAGAACTCGTGCGTTGCGCCCGGGAGGACGACGCCGGCCGAGTTCTCCCGCCGGCCGATTTCCGAGGCCATGCTCCCCGTCGTCCGTTCGGCCAGCGACTCCTCGGTCAGGTCCGAGGCCCCCGAGGAGGAGAACGGCCGAGCGGCATCGGTCCACGGTCCGCCGGGGCCGTCGAGGGTGCAGCGGATCTCGGCGCCGGCGATCGAGCGCTGGCAGAAGTTGTTGATCGTCCCGCGCACGACCACCATCACGCCGTCCTGGCCGCGCACGAGCACGGGGAGTCGGGCCGAGGCGGCGAGGCAGTTGCGGTCGTCCTGGACCGGGCCGCCGAGGCCGAACGCGTACTTGATCTGACCGCCGAAGTTGGCCAGGTCGAGCCGCCAGCTGTTGCGGGCCAGAACGAACAGGAGGAAGACGAGCAGCAGCACCAGCAGGGCCCCGGTCGGGAGCCCCACCCACCGCCAGCGGCTCGGCAGCTCCTCGTCGGACAGCTCGAGCACGTCATCGACGTCGGCCATCGTCGTCAGCACGATGCGACCGGAGGAGGTCAGGCCGCCGCCGAACATGTCGAGCGCCCGTTGGTGGGGGTCGGTGACCGGCGCCGGCCTCGGCGCCGGGGTCGCGGGACCCTCGTCCAGCGGCACGTCGATCGGGACGTCGCCGCCTTCCACCGGCGGCCGGTCGAATTCCACCGGCGGCCGGTCGGAGGCGCCGGCCTCGAACGTCGCCGGCTGCTCGACGGCGCGTTCCTGGTCGACGTAGCTCTCCCGCGCGCGTTGGGCGTCAAGCGCCGCTTCTTCGGCCTGGCGGCGTTGCGCCTCCGCCGCCTGCGCCGCCGCCCGCGCCTGCTCGGCGGCCGCCTCGCGCATCGCCTCGTCGAGCGCGGCGTCGACGGCGGCCTGCGCCCGGGCCGCCTCCACGGCCGCCCGGGCCGCCGCGTCGGCCCGCGCCCGCGCCTCCGCTTCCGCCTGCTCGGCGGCCCGTCGTGCCGTCTCGAGCTCCGCGTGCGCGGCGTCGGCCCGCGCCAACGCCTCCTCGTGCTCGGAATCGATCGCCGGTGCCTCGCCGTACGACTCGTAGCCGTCGATCACCCGGGGCGGCGCAGCCGGGGCGGCCGGCGGGCGGGGCGGCGTGCGCGGCGGTACGAGCGGCGGAGCCGGCGGGGGCGCGACGGGCGGGGCGGCGGCCGCGGGTCGCGCGCCGGGAGCCGGCGGGGGCGCCACCGGGGGAATCGACGGCGTCTTCTTCGTCGTCCGGCGCGACGTCACCACCGACATCTGCTTGGTCGGCGCATGGTCGTCGAAGTCGGACGGCGGCTCCCCCACCGTCGCGGTCGGCGAGAAGATCGGCTGCTTGGCCGTGTCGATGTCCGAACGGGCCGGAACGGGGCCCGGGCTCGCCGGCGGCCGCGCTCCGGGCGGCAGCCGCGGAGCGGTCGGCGGCGCCTTGGGAACCGGCGGCGGCGTCGCCGGCAGCGACGCGATCAGCCGTTCGTCCTCCTCGGTCAGCTTCGCCGCGGGCACGCCGATCAGCTCGCGCAGGTCCTGCGCGAACGTCGCCTTGCACTTCGAGCACTTGAGCTTCGTGTTCCGCGAGCGGACGAGGCTCATCGGGAGGTTGAAACGCCGCTTGCAGTTCGGACAGGTGATGACCATCACACGCTCCGGCCGCGGGACGCGAACCCCCTTCGCCCCGGCCCAGGTCGGCGGTAGTATACTCGCCACCGGGCGCGCGGGAAGGACTCGCCGACCCTCGGCGGTCTTTCTCGGCCGTGGCCCTCCGGCCGACGAAGGGAGACGACGTGGAACAGCCCTCGGAGCCGCGCGAACAACGCACGATCCGGCGGTACGCCAACCGCAAGCTCTACGACACGACCGAGAGCCGCTACGTCACCCTCCAGGACGTCGAAACGCTCGTGCGGCGCGGCGTCGAGGTGCGCGTGATCGACAACCGCACCGGCGAGGACGTCACCCAGACCGCTTTGGCCCAGATCCTGTGCGACGCGGGGCGCCGCGGCGACCCCCGCTACTCCCTCGGCACGCTGCTCGCCCTGTTTCGCCGCCCCGAACTGGAGGTCCGGGTCCGGGAGCTGTTCCGCCGCCGCGGCGACGGTGGGAAGGCCGAGTCGGCTGCGGAGCCGGCCGCGGCCGGGTCGGAGTCGGCGGCCGAGCCGGAGCCGGTGCGGCACGAGATGCTGGCGAGCCTGGTCCGGCGGGCCGAAGAGGTGCAGCGGCGGATCGATGAGCTCGTCAACCAGATCGTAAGCGATTTTGAACCGTTGAAGAGAATCGGGGCCGAGGTCCGGGCGCTCGACGAGCGGCTCACGGCTCTCGAGAAGAGAGTTGCCCGCAAGGCTCCGGCCCGCCGCCGAAGGCGCCGGGCGCCGGGCGCCGGCGCCGGCCGCTGAGACGTTCCGGCGAGACCCGCAGCGCTCCCGTCGGCCGGCCTGCGTTCCGGGCCGGCGGCGGTGGAATAGGCGGCCGTCCCACGGGGTTCGAAGGCAGGAGAGGGACGCGCGGGACGATGGGAGTGCCGGTGGACGCGAGGAAGTTCGAGGAGCTGACGCTTCCGCTGCTGGACCTCCTGTACTCGGTCGGCGTGCGCTACACGCGCAACCGCGAGGATGCGGAGGACCTGGTGCAGGAGACGCTGCTGCGGGCGTTCCGGGCGTTCGACCGGTTCGAGGAGGGGACGAGCCTTCGGGCGTGGCTGCTGCGCATCCTGACGAACTGCTACTACAACCGCTATCGGCGGCGGGTGCACGAGCGGCGGGCGGCGGACCTGCCGGCGGACGACCCGTACCACGAGGGGCTGGTGTCGGACGCGTCGTTGCGGTGTCTGCGGGACCCCGAGGCGACGATGCAGCAGCCGCTTGTTTCGGACGAACTGCAGCGGGCGATCGACCGGCTGCCCGAGGCGTTCCGGGTGGTGTTCGTGTTGACGGAGGTCGAGGAGCTGACGTACCGCGAGGTGGCCGACGCGATGGGGACGCCGATCGGCACCGTGATGTCGCGCCTGCACCGTGCGCGCAAGCTGCTGCAGCAGGACCTGCTGCGCGGGCGCGAGTGGGCGGTGGATCCGGAGGCGGCGTCGGGCGAGGAGGATGTTCCGGGAGCCGCCGGGGACGGCGGAGAGACGGGCGAGGTCGTCCGGTTGCGGACGGCCCGCTGAGAGGCGACGACGATGGAAACCGGCTCGTGCGGATGGGTCCGCCGCTTTCTCGGGCCCTGGAAGGACGGCGAGCTCGATCCGGCCGACGCGGCGCGCATCGAGGCGCATCTGGCGAGTTGTCCCGCGTGCGCGGCGCAGGCGCGGTTCGAGAAGTGGTTCGGGGGCGAGGTGCGGCGTCTGGCCGACCGTCCGCGGGCGCCCGAGCGGCTGGCGCAGCGCGTGTCGTTCGAGCTGCGGCGGGCGCAGCGGGCCCGGCGGGTTCGCCGGGCGGCCTGGGCGGCCGGCAGCGTGGCGGCCGCCGCCGGGCTGGTGCTGCTCGTCGCCTTCGTCGCGCGCGGGCCGTCCCCGGGTTCCGGGCCGACCGCGGACCGCTCCGTGGTCGCGCAGCCCTCGGGCGCCGGCGGGGCACCTCCCTCCGCCTCGCCGGCGCCCCCCGGATTCCAGCTCGCCGCCCGCCACGACGGCGACCCCTTCGCCGCGGAGCTCGTCGATCGGCACGAGCGCGTCGTGCAGCGCACGCTGCCGCTGGAGCTGGCGACCGCGGACGGCGGCGCCGCCGCGGCCTGGTTCCAGGGCAAGGTCCCGTTCGCGCTCCGCGTGCCGCGGTTCGCGGACGCCCGCATTCGGCTGCGCGGCGGGCGGTTGACGCACGTCGGCGACCGGGACGCCGCGTATCTCGGGTACGAGCTGCAGGGGCACTCCCTGTCGGTGCTCGTCGTCCCGGGCGACGCGCGTCCGGTGGGGGGCGAGCGGGCCTACGACGTCGGCGGACGGACCGTGTTCGCGAGCAGCCGCGGCGAGATCCACTACGCCGTGTTCCGCGACGGCGAGGTGGTCTACGCCCTCGTCTCGGACCTCCCGGAGACGACGCTCGTGGAGTTGGCGGGCCAGATCCGCTGACGACCACCCGTGCCCGACGGTCGCATCCAAATTCGTCGTTGACGTTCCTTCGCTTCGGCGGCTATAGTACGACGATGTCACGTGTGTCGAATCGTGTAATTCCGAAGGCTTCCACACGGGACGACACGACCGGCGGACGGGCTTCCGGACGCCGGGGAGGCGGAGAGATGGCGGAGACCGCGGTATTCAAGGTAGGGGACAAGGCGGTCTGTCCGGCGCAGGGCGTGGCGGAGGTGATCGAGATCGTCGAGAAGGAGATCGCCGGCAAGCCCGAGCGTTTCTACATCCTGCGCGTCCTCGACTCGAACATGAAGGTCATGATCCCGGTCCGCAACGCCACCACGGTCGGGCTGCGCGAGGTCGCCTCGCGCGCCGAGATCCGCGAGGTGATGTCGATCCTCAACGAGCCGTCCGTGTACCTCGACCATCAGACCTGGAACCGGCGCTACCGCGGCTTCATGGAGAAGATCCGCACCGGCTCGTTGTACGACCTGGCCGAGGTGTTCCGCGACCTGTCGCGGCTGAAGAACGAGAAGCAGCTTTCCTTCGGCGAGCGCCGGATGTTGGAGACCGCCCGGACCCTGATCGTCAAGGAGCTGGCGGTGGCCCGCGGCGTCGACGCCGAGAAGGTCCGCAAGGAAATCGAGAAACCGTTCCGCAACTAGCGCGTCGCGACCCGCGGCACGAGGTTGCCCCGTGAAACGGCCCGCGCGCCCCTTCCCGTCGTTGCTTCTCGCCCTCCCGGCCTGCGTGGCGCTCGCGCCCGCCGCCTGTTCGCGCGGCGGCGGCGAGCGGTCCGCGGCGGCGTCGGCGGACGCGGCGGCGGCTCCGCTCCCGGCCCCGGGGGCCGAGACGAGGGGGGCGGCTCCCGTCGAGCCCGTGTGCCGGCTGGTTCGCGCTCCCGCCCCGGTGTCCCCTGCGACCGTCCACGCCTCCGCTCCGGCCCTTGGCTGGGGCCCCGGCGTCCTCGGCCTCTCCTACGTCCACGACGAGGGCCACCGGGCGCTCGTGCGTCTCGAGCGGTTCCTCGACGGGGCCCCGCACGGTGTCGCGGCCGAGCTGGGCGAAGGGGCCGCGCGCGCGCCGACGAACCTCGTCTGGAGCGGGTCGTCGTTCGTGCTTGCCTGGAACGAGCCGAGCGAGCTGGTCGGCGAGGTGTTCGTCGGGATGGTCGATG
>JAFGHH010000183.1 GCA_016930215.1 Deltaproteobacteria bacterium | reverse complement strand
GGGCAGCCGCGGCAGTTCTCGGCCGGCCCGCAGGTGCCGTCGCCGCAGACGTCGGGACAGGACCCGCAGTCGGCGGGGCAGGTGCCGCAGGCCTCGGTCAGGCCGCAGACGTGGTCGCCGCAGACGTCGGGGCAGCTTCCGCAGTCGTCGGGACACGTGACGCACCGCTCGTAGGGGCCGCAGTAGCCGTCGCCGCACCACGAGCAGATCCCGCAGTCGGGGAGGCAGGTCGTGCAGAACTCGGGGTAGTCGCAGATCCCGTCGCCGCAGTACGAGGGGCAGTAGCCGCAGTCCCACATGCAGGTGCTGCAGTCCTCGGTCGGTCCGCACTGCGAGTCGCCGCAGACGTCGGGGCAGGCGCCGCAGTCCTCGGCGCAGCGCCAGCAGCTCTCGGTGGTGCCGCAGACTCCGTCGCCGCAGACGTCGGAGCACGGGCCGCAGTCCTCGGGGCAGACGACGCAGTTCTCGGTCCAGCCGCAGTGGCCGTTGCCGCAGGTGTCCTCGCAGTAGTCGCAGTCGGTCGGGCAGCTCCAGCAGTCCTCGTCCTCGTCGCAGTAGAAGTCGCCGCAGCCGGGACAGGCGCCGCAGTCGTTGGCGCAGCCGGCGCAGTCCTCGTCGCCCTCGCAGATCCCGTCGCCGCACCAGGTCGGGCAGGCGCCGCAGTCGCCCGGGCAGGTGTAGCACAGCTCGGAAGGCCCGCAGCGGCCGTCGCCGCAGACGTCGGGGCAGGCGCCGCAGTCGGCGGGACAGGACGCGCAATCCTCGGTCAGCCAGCAGGTCCCGTCGCCGCAGACCTGGCAGCGGCCGCAGTCATACCAGCAGGTCTCGCAGGTCTCCGACCCGGTGCAGGCGCCGTCGCCGCAGATCGGCGGGCACGCGCCGCAGTCCTCGGGGCAGGTCGCACAGTGCTCGGAGTAGTCGCAGGCCCCGTCGCCGCAGGTCGGGCAGACGCCGCAATCGGCGCGGCAGGAGGTGCAGGTCTCGGAAACGCCGCACACGCCGTCGCCGCAGCGGTCGGGGCAGGCGCCGCAGTCCGCGGGACAGTCGGCGCAGTTCTCCTCGAAGGTGCAGCGGCCGTCCCCGCACTCGGGCGGGCAGATGCCGCAGTCGGGCTGGCAGGAGTCGCAGTCCTCGCCGGGCTCGCAGACCCAGTTGCCGCACAGCGGCGGGCAGACGCCGCAGTCGGCCGCGCAGGTCGCACACGACTCCGTGGAGCCGCAGACGCCGTCCGGACAGACCTCGTCGCACGGCCCGCAGTCGGCCGGACAGTCGTAGCAGCTCTCGCCGTAGGCGCAGACGTCGTCGCCGCAGGTCGGCGGGCACATCCCGCAGTCCCAGGGGCAGGTGTTGCAGTTCTCGCCTGCGGAGCGGTTGCAGCGGCCGTCGCCGCAGCCCGCGCAGACGCCGCAGTCGAGCCAGCAGTTGGTGCAGGTCTCGCCGGGGTCGCAACGCCAGTCGCCGCAGCGCACCGGACACGACCCGCAGTCCGCCGGGCAGAACTCGCAGGTCTCGGTGAGCCCGCAGGTGCCGTCGCCGCAGGAGTCGGGGCAGGGGCCGCAGTCGTCGGGACACGCCGAGCAGCTCTCGGAGCGCTCGCAGCGGCCGTCGCCGCAGACCCCGGGACACTCGCCGCAGTCCCAGCGACACGAGGCGCAGCTCTCGGTGCGGTCGCAGACGCCGTCGCCGCAGATGCCGGTGCAGACGCCGCAGTCGCCGGGACAGCTCCAGCAGGTCTCGGTCGGCCCGCACGCCCCGTCGCCGCACTCGTCCGGACACGCGCCGCAGTCGGCCGGACAGGTGACGCAGGTCTCGGTGCCGGCGTCGCAACGGCCGTCGCCGCAGCCGGGACAGCGCCCGCAGTCGTCGGGACAGGAGGCGCAGGTCTCGGTCGGGCCGCAGACGCCGTCGCGGCAGACGTCGGGGCAGCCGCCGCAGTCGGCAGGACAGGTGTGGCAGCTCTCGGTCAGCCCGCAGATGCCGTCCCCGCAGACGACGGGACAGGCGCCACAGTCGTCCGCGCAGGTCACGCACGATTCGGTCGGCCCGCAGACGCCGTCCGGACAGACATCGACGCAGATCCCGCAGTCGGCGGGGCAGGAGACGCAGCTCTCGGTGGAGGAACAGGTGCCGTCGCCGCAGCCGGGGCAGGGCCCGCAGTCCAGCGGGCAGGAGAAGCAGGTCTCGGTGGCACCGCAACGGCCGTCGCCGCAGGAATCGGGACAGAGACCGCAGTCCGCCGGACACTCGGCACAGTCCTCGGTGACCCCGCAGACGCCGTCGCCGCAACGGTCGGGACAGACGCCGCAGTCGGCCGGACAGGTGACGCACGACTCGCCGCCCGCGCAGGTGCCGTCGCCGCAGCCGGGACAGCGCCCGCAATCCCCCGGGCACGAGAGGCAGCTCTCGGTCGGCCCGCAGGCGCCGTCGCCGCAGCGGTCGGGACAGACACCGCAGTCGGCGGGGCACGTGACGCACGTCTCGGTCAGCCCGCAGACCCGGTCCCCGCAGACGTCCGGGCAGACCCCGCAGTCCTCGGGGCAATCGACGCAGCTCTCGGTCGAGATGCACACCCCGTCCCCGCACGTCGGACAGCGCCCGCAATCGGCCCGGCAGGTCCGGCAGTCCTCGCCCGCCCCCGCGTCGCAGATGCCGTCGCCGCAGGCCATCGGGCACGCCCCGCAATCCGCCGGGCAGCTCTCGCAGTCCTCCGCCCCCTCGCAGCGCCCGTCGCCGCAGCTTCCCGGACACGCGCCACAGTCCGCCGGACAAGAGAGGCACGTCTCCTCCGCGCTGCAAAAACCGTCGCCGCAGCCGGGGCAGACGCCGCAGTCGCCCGGACACGTCGCACACGACTCGGTCGCGTCGCAAACGCCGTCACCGCAGACCCCGGGGCAGACGCCGCAGTCCTCGGGGCACGAGCTGCACGTCTCGCTGCCCGAGCAGCGGCCGTCGCCGCACCCGGGACACACCCCGCAGTCGGCCGGGCAGCTCGTGCAGTCCTCGGTCGGCGCGCAGTACCCGTTGCCGCACCACTCCCCGCACGGCCCGCAATCCTGTGGGCAGGTCTCGCACGACTCCTCGAACGTGCAGACCCCGTCCCCGCAGTTGTCCAGCAGTACCGGCGTGCGACCGCAGGCCGCCGTGCCCAGGACCGCGACCGCTGTCAGGACGAACCACGAACCGTTGATTCTCCGCATCGTTTCACCCCGCTTCGACCCTAGGATGGCACGGTACCGGGACCCCGTCGAGAGCCTCACCGGATCCCACGGGGTGCGACAAGCTGGCACAGCGCCTGTCATTCTCGAACAGGGAGCGGCGTGCCGGGATCCTGCCGGAGGATTTGGATCCCGGCACGCCGTGGTCCAAGGGGCGGAGTGTGCGGAATCCGTGCCGGTGAGGGAGAGGGAACGGGGAACGGGAACGGGGAACGGGAACAAGGAACAAGGAACAAGGAACAGGGGACAGGGAACGAGGGTCGGTGCTCTAGGAAGAGAGGGAAACGACGCCGGCCTGTCGGCCGCCGTCGTGGCCGTCGCGGCGGAACGAGAAGAAATCGGCGGGCTCGGCGACGGTGCAACGGGAGAAGCGGACGACCCGGTCGGCCGGGACACCGTGGCGCACCAGCAGGGTCTCCACGGCCCGTTGCAGGTCGATGTGCGGCTTGGACCACCCGGGCCGGCGGAGCACGACGTGCGTGCCGACGCGGAGCAGGAACTTCTCCACTACCTCCTCGCCGACCTCGAAGGCGTCCGGGCCGATGCACGGACCGACGGCGGCGGCGAGCGCAGCCGGGGTGGTCCCGGCTTCGTGCGCGACGCGGCGCAGCCCTTCCGGGATCAGTCCGCCCACCGTGGAACGCCAGCCGCAGTGCAACACCGCCGCCACCGGCCGCTCGAGCGACGCGACGATCACCGGGCAGCAGTCCGCGACGCGCACCAGCGCGGCGAGCCCGCCGGCCGGATCGCGCGGCGAGTCCTCGCGCGGCGCGAGGACGATGCCGTCGGCACGCGTGCCGCGCAGGGCTCGCGCCTGCTCCTGGTTCCGCGCGAGCAGCACCTTCTTCCCGTGGACCTGACGCACCGTGCCCAGGCGCTCCGCGTCGTACCCCAGCGCGGCGCCGAGCCGCGCGTGGTTCTCCCGGACCCGCTCCGGGTCGTCGCCGACGTCCCAGCCCAGGTTGAGCGACTCGTACGGCCCGCTCGACGCGCCGCCGTGCCGCGTGGTGAATCCCCAGCGCAGCCACGACGGGAACCACCCCTCGCGCGTCAACAACGGCAGCTCGCTCCTCAACGGCCTTCGTCTCCCATCCCGTCGTCGGCCGGGATTCCGGCCGGCTCGGCCCGCGCACCCCGGCGCGCTTCGTGCGGGAGCACTTGCCGCCGCCTCCGGCGCCGGCTGCGTGCCTCCCCTACCGATCGACTCGACTCGCCGCCTCCCCTCTGCTAACTGAGCCCGTACACGAAGGCGCGCCGGGGGGCAACCGGCGGCGGAACGGAGAGGTGAGGCATGGCGTTCAAGTTCCCGTCTGCGGAGTGGGTCGCGGCGTTCCAGGACGCGGTCAACGGCAACCCGGCGTACAAGAACTCGGGGCGCGAGTGGACGCACGGGGTGATCACGCTGGTCGTGACCGCCAACCCGGCCGCCGGCCTGGCCGAGGACGCCTGCATGTGGCTCGACCTGCACCAGGGCGTCTGCCGCGGCGCGAAGCTGGTGCCGCGCGCCGAGGCCGACGCGGGCTCGGCGTTCGTGATCGTCGGCGACTACCCCCGCTGGAAACAGGTGATCCGCAAGGAGCTCGAGCCGATCAAGGGGATGATGCAGGGCAAGCTCAAGCTCGCCAAGGGGCAGCTCCCGGTGATCGTCCGGTTCGTCCAGGCGGCGCGGGACCTGGTCGAGTCGGCGACCATGGTGGCGACCGCGTTCGCGGACGAGTGACGTCCGCGGGAGAGGGCCGATGCCGTACGACGACTCGTTGTCGTTCCTGCACTACGCGCCGACCCGGGTGGTGTTCGGGGTCGGGGCGCTCTCCGAGGCGCCGCTCGAGCTGGAGCGGATGGGCCTCTCGCGAGCGGTGGTCGTCACCGACCGCGTGCTCAGCGAGAAGACCGAGCTCGTGCGCAAGCTGCAGACGGCCCTCGGCGCGCGCTGCGTCGGGACCTACGCCGACGCCCAGCCCGACTCGGGAATCCACCTCGTCGACGCCGGCGCGGCCTACGCCCGCGAGCGCGGCGCGGACAGCCTCGTCTCGCTCGGCGGCGGCTCGGCCATCGACACCGCCAAGGGGATGGCGATCGTCCTGACCGAGGGCGGGTCGCTCGTCGACCACCAGGGCTTCCAGAACCTGACGCGCCGGCAGACCCCGCACGTGGCGATCCCGACGACCCACGGCACCGGCAGCGAGGTCACGCGCTACGCGGTGATCAAGGACCACGAGGAGCGCTCGAAGCTCGTCTTCGGCGACTTCCACCTGATCCCCGACGTCGCGATCCTCGACCCGGCGCTGACCGTCGGGCAGCCGCCCGCAATCGGCGCCGGCACCGCCCTCGACGCGCTGACCCACGCGATCGAAGGCATGCACTCCCTGCAGCGCAACCCGATCGCCGACGCGCTCGGGCTGCACGCCGCGCGGCTCGTCCGACGCTGGCTGCCGCGCGCGCTGTCGGCGCCGGCCGACCTCACGGCCCGCGGGCAGCTGCTGGTGGCCGCCGCGATCGCCGGGACCGCCTTCGACAACGCCCAGGTCGGCCTGGTCCACGCCATCGCCCACACCGTCGGCGCGCGCCACGGCGTGCACCACGGCCTGGCCAACGCGATCGCCCTGCCGCACGTGATCCGCTTCAACGCCCCCGACGCCGCCGAGCCGTACGGCGAGCTCGCCCGCGCGATGGGCTTCACCGCCTCGACCGACGACGCGGCGGCCGCCGAGGCGCTGGCGCTGGGCGTCGGGGAGCTGACGCGGGCCTCCGGCCTGCCGGTGCGCTACCGCGACGTCGGCGTTCCCGAAACGGCGCTCGAAGCGCTCGCCGAGGCGACGATCTCCGACGCGTCGATCGTCTACAATCCCCGGATGGCGATGGACCCGGCGCTGGTGCTCGAGGTGCTCCGCGCCGCCTGGTGACGAGGTCGTGATGGCCGAAGGCGGGCTGATCGTCGTGACCCCCGGCGCCGAGGACAACGGCCTGGCCTCGATGGTCGCCGACCTCGTGCGCCAGAACCTCGCCGCGCACCCCGAACGGTTCGCCGACCTCGAGCGCCTCGACCTGTGGCTCGGCCTGCGAGCCCCCGACATCGAGGTCGAGCTGACGCTGGTCTTCGAGGGCGGACGGCTGACGGTGGTCGACGGGGTCCTGCCGCGGGCCGAGGCGACGGTGACGGCAACCTCCGAGGCGGTGCTCGAGCTGTCCCTGCTGCGCATCGGACGCTCGGGACTGCCGATCCTGTGGGACGCCGCGGGGCGCAAGGTCGCGCGACGCTTCGCCTCGGGCCAGCTGCGCTTGCGAGGGGTGGGAGCTGCCGCGCGCCTGCTGCGCGTGGTCCGACTCCTCTCGGCGGCGGCCTAGGCGGCCGCGCGCAGGGAGCCGACGATGGAACTCGAGCTGTCGGACAAGGTCGTGCTGGTCACCGGAGCCTCCGGCGGCATCGGCCGCGCGATCGCCGAGTCCTTCGCGGAGGAGGGCGCCCGACTGGCGCTGCTCGGCCACGCCCGCAGCGCGGAGCTGGAGGACCAGGTCCGGGCCCAAGGCCTGGGCGACCGTACGCTGACCTGCGGCGCCGACGTCACCCGGCCGGAGGAGGTCGAGGCGGCGTTCGAACGGACCGTGGAACGGTTCGGACGGATCGACGTCTGCGTGGCCTGCGCCGGGGTCTGGCCGCCGGAGACGGGCCGGCTCGACGAGCTGCCGGTCGAGCGCGTGCGGCGGACGATCGAGGTCGACCTGCTGGGCGCGATCTGGACGGCTCGGGCCTTCCTCGGGACGCTGGCCCGGACCGGTCCACGCCCGGACGGCCATGGGGCGGCGCTGGTCCTCATCGGCTCGACGGCCGGCCGCTTCGGCGAGGCGGGCCACGCGGACTACGCGGCAGCCAAGGCGGCGCTGCGCGGCCTGGCCCTGTCGCTCAAGAACGAGATCGTGGCGCTCGACCCCTACGGACGCGTCAACGTCGTCGAGCCCGGCTGGACCGTGACGCCGATGGCCCGCGCGGCGCTGGCGGACCCGTCCTCGGTGGCCCGCGTCGTGCGCACGATGCCGCTCCGGCAGCTCGCCCGGCCCGAGGACGTCGCGCGCGCCGTCGTGCTGCTCGCCTCCCCCGCCGCCTCGCGGCACGTCAGCGGCGAGTTCCTCGCCGTCGCCGGCGGGATGGAGGGCCGCGTGCGCTGGGACGCCGACGAGGTCGATCCCGCCGCGGTCCGCGCGCGGCTCGACCCGGACGGAGCGCACGTGCGGCGGGGACCGTCGTCTACGGGAAGCGCTTGACGTAGATCCGCTGCGGCGCCGCGACCGGTTCGCGGAACGCGACGTACGGCACGGCGCCGATTCCGACCAGGTACGGCAGCAGGGCGTCGGCCGCCGCGTCGTTGTTCAGCGGCGCGCCGACCCGCTCCCAGGCCAGCCCGTTCCACCGCTTGACCCGGATCACGCCGCCGGCGACGCCGGGACCACCCGAGGCGCTCACGTCCTCGACCCACGCCACGTGCGGGGTGGTGCCGACGAACGCCAGCGACGGGTAGTCGGAGTTGCGCGTCGGGTCGCTCACCGGCCCGCCGCCGATCAGCGTCCAGGCGCCGCTCGTCGCGTCGTAGCGCTTGACGAACACCCTCTGCACCCCCGCCTCCTGCTCGGCGAACGCGACCCAGACGCGACCGGTGGCGTCGAGCGCCATCCACAGGTAGTTGGCGGCGGCGGTGCCGGCCACCGGCGGGCCCCGGTTGAACGACGGACCCAGGTTGGCCCAGCTGCCGGGCTCGATCGTCGCCGTCCAGTAGCGGACGTAGCGCCAGCCCTCGTCGATCAGCGCGACGAGCGCCCGGGTGCCGTCGTAGACCACGTCGCTCGAGCCGCCGCCGTTCATGGTGAGCAGCCCGGTGCCCATCGGGCTCGGCGGGTTGGGCGTGTCCCACCACGCGGTGCCCGTCCAGCGGGCGTGGCCGACGCCGATCCCGCAGCCGCCGGCGCCGACGAACGAGAAGTGCGGCCGGGCGCCCTCGAGCGCCAGCGCCGCGTTGAAGTGCATCACGCAGGCCGGCCGGTACCCCGGCGCACCGACCTCGATCCAGCCGGCACCCGCCGAGTCGAGCGTCTTCACGTGGTCCGGCTCGGTCATCAGCATGCTGCGGTCCATGTAGAACACGTAGGGCTGCGTGCTGTTGAACTGGATGTCGATCACCGGCTGGGCCTCCGCGCCGCCGTTCAGCGTGCCGCTGAGCTGCGTCCAGCCGACGGCGCCGAGCCGGTGCACGTACGCGTTGTCCGTCGCCTCGTCGGCGACCCACGCCACGTGCGGCGTGGTCCCGTCGGAGCCGAGCGCGTGGGCCAGGGCGGGGAGCGTCGGGTTGACGGCGGCGCGGCCGACCGTCTCCCAGGCACGGACGACGCAGTGGCCGCCGACGCAATCCTCGTCGAAGAGGCAGGCGGTGTCGCAGTCCCCGCAGTGGTTGCGGTCGGTCAGCAGGTCGTAGCACGCGCCGTCGCACTCGGTGAGCCCGGTCGCGGTGCCGACGCAGACGCCCCCGCTGCAGACGTCGGGGGTCGTGCACAACTCGCCGTCGTCGCAGGCGGCGGTGTTGTTCGTGTGGGTGCAGCCGGTGGCGGGATCGCAGCCGTCGTCGGTGCAGACGTTGTCGTCGTTGCAGTCGCGGGCCGCTCCGGTGCAGCTTCCGCCGCTGCAGGCGTCGTCGACGGTGCAGGCGTTGCCGTCGTCGCAGGCGGCGGTGTTGTTGACGTGGGTGCAGCCGGTCGCGGGGTCGCAGCCGTCGTCGGTGCAGACGTTGTCGTCGTCGCAGTCGCGGGCCGCGCCGCTGCAGACGCCGCCGCTGCAGGCGTCGCCGACGGTGCAGGCGTTGCCGTCGTCGCAGGCGGCGGTGTTGGGCGTGTAGACGCAGCCGGAGGCGGGGTCGCAGCCGTCGTCGGTGCAGGGGTTGCCGTCGGCGCACGACCGCGGCGCCCCGACGCACGAACCGGCGGCGCAGGCGTCGCCGACGGTGCAGGCGTCGCCGTCGTCGCAGCTCGTCCCCTCCCCACGCGGCTGCATCCCGCAGGTCCCCGTCGCCGGGTCGCAGCGGTTGGCCCGGCACGCCGTGTCGCCGCTCGGGTCGCACGTCACGAGCGTGCCGGGGTCGACCACGCAGGTGTGACTCCCCGGCTCGCAGACCAGCGTGCCGTTGCACAGGTCGCCGTCCTCGTACGGCGCGCAGTCGGCCGTCGCCTCGCACTCGCAGGTCGAGGGCCCGCCGACGCACAGGCCGGCGGCACAGGCGTCGCCGACGGTGCACTCGTTGCCGTCGTCGCAGCTCATCCCGTCCGCCACCGCCGTCATCGCGCACTCCCCGGTGGCCGGCGTGCACAGGTTGACCCGGCAGTCGGTGTTGCCCGTCGGGTCGCAGGTCACGACCGTCTCGGGCGCGAACCGGCACTCGCGGCCGACGCACAGCAGCCGGCCGTTGCACAGGTTGCCGTCGTCGAACGCGACGCAGTCGTCGTCGGTGTCGCACAGGCAAACCGACATGCCGCCCGTGCAGATGCCGCCCGTGCAGGCCTCGTCGGCGGTACACGGGTCGCCGTCGTCGCACGCCGTGCCGTCTGCGAGCGCAACGCCCGGGCGGCATTCGCAGTCCACGCACTGCTCCTCGCCGTTGCAGTACGAGTCGTCCTGGCAGTCCTCGTCGGACGTGCACAGGCAGAGACCGTCGGGGCCGTCCCCGTCGCCGTCCGTCGGGACGTCGCCGTCCGCCGGGACGTCGAGCTCGTCGGTCGTCCCCTCGGTCGGCACGTCGCCGTCGGCGTCCGTGTCGTCGCCCGTCGTCGAGCCGCATCCGGCCGCCAGCAGCGCCATGGTCCCGAGCGCCAGCCAGGTCGTGAAGCGTCGTTCCATCGGGTCCCTCCCTTCGTTCGAAGCCTGTTCCGTTCCTGTTGCGGACAAGGCAATTCCTAGCACGGGGTTCCCGGATCGGCCACCCGAACCGGCCGCGGCCCGTGCCGCCGGCAACCGCACCGTCGCGATCGGCGGGGCGGGGTCCGCCGGGCGGGGTCCGTCGGTCGCCCTCACGCCGCGCCCCTCACGCCGACACTTGACACGCACCGGGTCCGCGGGCATCCTTCGCCCATGCGGTCGTGCTGCCGCCTGCACCATCATTGCCACCCGTTGCGGGCCGGCTAGGGGTGTAGCGCACGATCGAACCCTGGACGCCGGCACCCGCCGGCGTTCGCGTCTTCGGACCACACGCGAAACGACCGACGGGGCCGGCCGAGGAAGGAGGCCGAGATGACCCGCTCCGAACCGCTGCTGCGCATCGCGCTGCCCAAGGGCCGCATGCAGGCCGGCGTGCTGGCGCTGCTGGCCGACGCCGGCATCGGCGTCCACGGCACGGAGCGCTCGTACCGCCCCCAGGTCTCGCTGCCCGGCTTCGAGGCCAAGGTGCTCAAGCCGCAGGGCATCGTCGAGATGCTGCAGCTCGGCTCG
>JAFGHH010000182.1 GCA_016930215.1 Deltaproteobacteria bacterium | reverse complement strand
TGGGTCGCGCCGTAGCCGCGGTAGGCGCCGCCGACGGGGAGGTTGGTGTAGACCGAGTCGGCGCGGAAGCCGACGTTGGGACACGGGTAGAGCGGCAGGGTCTTCGAGCCGCAGTTGCAGGCCACGGTCAGCGCGTGCGAACCGTAGGCCCCGGTGTTGACGAGCACCTCGAGGTCGAGGGCCTGGGGGGTGCCGTCCTGGCCCAGGCCGAGCCGCACGCGGCTGCGGGCCGGGTGGCGCGTGCGCGAGGAGACGAACTCCTCCGGCCGGGTGTACTCGTGCTTGACCGGCCGGCCGGTGCGCAGCGCGAGCATCGCGACGATGTCCTCGAGCACCTCCTGCTTGCCGCCGAAGCCGCCGCCGATGCGCGGCTTCACCACGCGGACGCGCCGGACCGGGATGCCGCAGGACTGGGCGACGATGCGCCGCACGTGGAACGGGACCTGGGTCGAGGTACGGACGACGAGGCGGTTGTCGGCGTCGAGCCAGCAGATCGTGACGTGCGGCTCGATCGGGGTGTGCTGGCCGTAGTGCGTCTCGCAGGTCACGTCGACCTGTACCGGCGACGCGGCGAAGGCCTGCTCGGGGTCGCCGAGCTGCATATCGACGTGGCCGGCCAGGTTGCGCTGCGGCTCGAACGGCACCGGGATCACCGCCTTGCAGTCCGGTTCGTCGTGGATCACCGGCGCCCCGGGCTTCATCGCGTCGCCCAGGTCCAGCACCGCCGGCAGCACGTCGTACTCGACGTCGATCAGCCGAAGCGCCTGCTCGGCGACCGCGCGGGTCTCGGCGGCGACGGCGGCGACGCGGTCGCCGACGTAGCGGACCTTGGAGTCGAGCATCGCGGTGTCGTAGGGCGAAGGCTCGGGAAACCCCTGGCCGGCCGTGGTGTGCATGATCCGCGGCACGTCCTCGTGCGTCAGCACGCAGACCACGCCCGGCAGCGCCCGGGCGCGCGAGGCATCGATCCGCGTGATGCGGGCGTGGGCGTGGGGGCTCCACAGCAGCTTGGCGTGCAGCATCCCGGGAAGGTCGATGTCGTCGACGTACGCGGCGCGCCCCGCGGCCATGCCCAAAGCGTCGACCTTCGCCTCGCTGTGCCCGACGACCTTGAACTCGTGGCGGCCGCTCATCGCGCACCCCCCTTCCCCGCACGGAGGACCGCGGCGGCGGCGAGCACCGCCTCGATCTGCTTGACGTAGCCGGTGCAGCGGCAGAGGTGGCCGTCGAGCGCCTCGCGGACGTCCGCGGCCGTGGGATTCGGGTTCTCGTCCAGGAGCGCCTTGGCCGAGAGGATCACGCCCGGGATGCAGAACCCGCACTGCACCGCCCCGGCCTCGACCAGCGCCGTCATCAGCGGGTGCGGATGCTCGGGCGTGCCGAGCCCCTCCACCGTGGTGATGCTGCGCCCGGCGACCTGGCCGGCCAGCAGCATGCAGGAGGCGAGCGGCCGGCCGTCCACCAGCACGGTGCAGGCGCCGCAGTCGCCGGCCTCGCAGCCGCGTTTGACGCTCTTGCAGCCGGCGACGTCGCGAAGCACGTCGAGCAGCAGCGCGTCGGGGGCGACGTCCAGCGCGCGCGGCACGCCGTTGATCGTCAACTCGAGTTTCATGCGGACCTCCCGGCGGCCCGGCGGGCCGCGGTCTCCAGCACGCGGCGCACCAGCACGCCGCACACCTCCCGGCGATACTCGACCGAAGCGCGGAAGTCCGCCGAGACCTCGGCCTCGGCCGCGCCCGCGGCCGCGGCGGCGACGAGCGTCGCCGGGTCGGGCGCCTTCCCGACCAGCGCCTGCTCGGCGGCGGCCAGTCGCATCGGCAGCGGCCGCAAGGCGCCCACCGCCACCCGCGCCTCGCGGACGACGTCGCCGTCCAGCCGCAGCCGGGCGGCGGCGCCGCACAGCGCGTAATCAACGGCGGACCGCGCGAACTTCAGGAACGCGCTGCCGGTGCGCGCCGCGGCGCGCGGCACGCGGATCTCGGTCACCAGCTCGCCCGGCTGCAACACCTTCGACGGGTGCCGCGCGACGAAGTCGTCGATCGGCACGTCGCGTTGCCCCGCGGCGCTGCGCACGCGGACCACGGCGCCCAGGACCACCAGCGCGGGTACCGGGTCGGACCACGGGTAGAGGCCGACCAGGTTGCCGCCAAGCGTGATCTGGCGGCGCAGGCGGCGCGAGGCCGCGGCGCCGGCCGCATCGACCAGGGCGTCGAGCCCCGCGTCGGTCACGGCCTTCCCACGGGCGACCGCGTCGAGCGTGGCCGTGGCACCGAGGCGCAGGGTGTCGCCCTCGAGAACGACGGTGTCGAGCCCGGCGCGCGACAGGTCGACCAGCACGCGGGCGCGCCGGTCGGCCATCGGCACGACCGCGGTGCCGCCGGCGAGCGGCCGCGCTTCGCCGGGCGCGCCGGCGAGCACGGCCAGCGCTTCCTCGATCGAACGGGGGTGGGAGAATCCTTCGAGCTTCATCCTCTAGCCTCCGCCGACGGGCAGCAGGACCTCGACCCGGGCGCCGTCGGGCACCGGGGCGTCGGGACCCTGCCGCTTGCCGTCCACCAGCACGGTCAGCCGCGCGGCCTCCTCGGGGGCGTACCCGAGGCGTTCGAGAAACGCGCGGACCCCGAGCGGCGCCTCCAGCTCGAGCGCCAGGGAGCGTTCGCGGCACGGGCGACGCACGGGTCCGACGAACTCGACGGTCACGCGGCCCATCGCGCCAACCTTACCCGATCGTCCACCGGCGCGGAACACCCTGCGGGGCGTCAAGCGTCGGGCGGCAGCCGCCAGGCCTCGGCGATCCGCTGACGCATGCGGTCCCGGACCGCGGCGTCGAGGGTCATCGCCACGAGGCGCGCGAGCAGCACGTCCTGCTGCACGAGGCCGGCGGCGGCGGCGACGCGGAGGAAACGCACGTCCTTCTCGCGGCCGGCAACGAGTTTCGACAGCACCAGGTCGTGCACCTCGAGACACCAGCCGGTCGCACCGCGGGTGTTGGCGTTCCTGACGGGCACCAGGCGGCCTTCCCAGCCGGGAGGCAGGACGGCCGTGCCCGGCTCGACGCCCTGCGCGTAGTACCCGAAGGTCTCGTGAAATGGCGAGCCCTCGCCGATCGATCCATCCACCAGGTCGGAGCGTTCCGGCCGGTTTCGCGGGTAGAGGTCGGCCTCCATCGACAGCAGCAGGTCCGGCGGAGCCTCGGGAAACTGCCCGAGGATCGCCTGGCTCCCGACGACGACCAGTTCGTCGTCGTCGGCGATGTCCGCGGCGGCGCGGATCAGATGCTCGAGCTGCAACCGGTTCACGGTGCCGGCTCCTCGTCGTCCGGCACGGCACGCCAGATCCGCCAGCGCTCGCGCGGGGGGACCACGTACGCGAAGGGGGTCGCCTGCCGCAGGTCCCGCGAGCGCTCGTCGTCGGCCCTCAACGCCGCCAGCAGGACCTCGCCGGACCCGTCGAGCAGCGCCTGCCAGGCCGCGGCGTACTCCCGGGAAGGGCCTCCGGCGGCCAGCCACCCGGCCACCCGACGGCGGGCCGGCCCGAGCAGCGTGGGATCGGCGGCGATCCGCGCTGCAATCTCCCGGTGCAGCGCCAAGCTGCGCAATTCCGCCCGCCGGTGGCCGTTCCGCGACATCGGGTCCATCGTAACGCAGGGCTGCGAAGAACGCCAAGCACGACGCGAAAACGCAGGGACGGCGGATCGGACCCGGCACCGCCGGGTGACCTCTCTCGACCTCCTTTCGGGCACGCGCGCGTCAGCCGGCCGCTCCTGCCAGGCTGCCGCCTTGACGTGGTCCGCACGGCCCGGCAGGCTGGCGCGAGGAGGCGGGACGTGAACGTGCATCCCCGAGGCTGGTCGCTCACGCTCGCGGCGCTGCTGCTCGCGTCGTGCTCCGGGCAGCTCCCGGGCCTGCCCGACGCGCCGCGCGACGACGCCGCGAACGACGTCGACGCGGCGCCGGACGGCCCGGACGCCGACACGCCCGGCGACGGCCCGGACGCCGGCCCCGATGCGGCCCAGGACGACACGATCGGTCCCGACGGCCCACTCGACGACGGAACCGGCCCGGATGCCGACGCCGACATCGCGGACGACGCCGACACGACGGTCGTCATCGATTGGCCGGAACGACGGGTCGGGATCTTCTACCTCGCCTGGCACGCCTACGCCGCCAAGGCGATGCAGCGCATCCCGGAAGGCGAGCGGCGGACCGTCGAGGCGGTGATCCGCGACGCCTCGGCCGCGTTCGGCGACATGCTGCTCGACCGCGGCCTCGCCGACGTGGCGATGGCGTTCCACTACCACCTGCGCCCGGAGCCGGGGTTCTACTGCCTGTACCGCCCGCGGCCCGGCGAGGCGCCGTACGACGAGCCGTACGCGGGGCCGGACTGCGGGGACATCGCGTCGCTCGCCGCGCGCCACGCCCGGCAGCTCTGGGACGCCGGGATCGACTTCGTCTACCTCGACCTGACCAACCTGCCGACCTTCTCGCCGTTCGGCGACGTGCTCGGCCTGCGGCCGCTCGAGGTGCTGCTGGAGGAATGGCACGCCCTGCAACGCGCGGGGACGCCGACGCCGCAGATCGCCGCGTGGGTCCCGGCGCGCTCGGTCGGCGCCGGCGAGACGCCGATGCTGCGGAGGGTGCTCGACGTCTACGACGCCTGGGCCGGCACCGACCTGCTGCTCACGCACGCGCCGGCCGGGCAGCCGGTGGTGTTCATCGTGGCCGGTGCCGACGTCGAGGCGTCGCTGCTCGACGAGGCGCGCGCCCGAGGCGTCCTCCCGGTGCGGCTGTGGGGCAACCTCGACGCCGACCGGCTGGCCGCGGGCGACGCCGGTTGGATGCAGCCGTGCACCGAGGGCGGCGCGTTCACCACGCTGCTGTCCCCCGGGATCCCGTGCCGGCAGGGCTACACGACCGCCAGCCCGCTCGGGACGGTGCTCTCGGTCAGCTACAGCTACCAGGTCGGCTACGCCTCGCTGCCGTTCCAGGCGGCGGGACGGAACGAGGGGCTGACGCTGCAGAAGCAGTTCGAGACGGCGTTCGAGGTGCAGCCGGACTACCTGCTGATCAACGCCTGGAACGAGATGATCGCGCAGCCGCAGCCGAATCCGTACCCGGCGACCCTCGGCTCGCTGCGCCGTTCGATGGGCGTCGGCAACGTGGACGGCGACGGGTTGGCCGACAGCCTGTGGGTCGACATGTACGGCGTGGAGTTCGACCGGGACCTCGAGCCGACGGTCGAGGGCGGCGACGCGGGGCTGCAGCTCCTGACCTCGTGCCTGCGCGTCTATCGCAGCGGGACGACGACCTGCGCGGATTCCGCGGAGCCGTGCTGCCGGCTCGCCGCGGGGTTCCACACCGTCTGGTCGCTGCGCCGGCGCGGCACCGGGACGTGGGGCGGCGACCACGTGCTGACGATCTCGGACGCCGAGAAACGCTCGCTGATCGACGGCGGCGCGTTCGACGAGGTCTGCAACCCGTTCTACGGGCCGCCGGGGATGTGCGGCGGCGGAACGACGGGCGACGGCCCGTTCCGGTTGTGGGTCGAGGGCGGCACGGGACGCGCGATGCTCTACCGCTGCTTCACCGGCGTCGCCCACTTCTTCTCGCTCGACCCGGCCTGCGAGGGCACGACCGTCGAGGGGCCGCTCGGCTGGCTCGCCACGACGCGCTCGTCCGCGATGCCGCGCCCGCTGCGCCGCTGCTACAACCCCGGCGCGCTCGTCCACTTCCACTGGCTCGACGAGCACTGTCCGAGCGATCCGGCGGTCCGCGAGGAGGCGGTGCTCGGGTTCGTGCGGTAGCGCTCGCGATGGCCCGCGGCTACAATCGCCGCGATGGCGAAGGCGGAAGATCCGGAAGCGGAATCGATCCGGGCGCCGGCGCAGGCGGGCGGCGGCGCGGCCCAGGACCGACCCTACGCGGGAACGGCGGCGCGGCTGCGACGGCCGGAGCGACTGGTGTGGCTGGAGATCGACCGGGTCGTGCCGCTGTGCCTCGAGGGGCTCGACGTCGCCACGGTGCTCGACGTCGGCACAGGCGGCGGGCTGTTCGCCGAGGCGTTTGCGGCGCGCGGGCTGACCGTCGCCGGGTGCGACGTCAACGAGGAGCTGCTGGAGGCGGCGCGTGCCGCCGTGCCGCAGGCCGCGTTCCTCGCGTGCACCGCGGAAGAGCTGCCGTACGACGATTCGTCGTTCGATTTGGTGTTCCTGGGCGGCGTGCTGCACGAGATCCACGACGTGGATCGGAGCCTGGTCCAGGCGCGCCGCGTGGCACGCGCCCGCGTCGCCGTGGAGGAATGGCCGTACCGCGAGGACCCGCACGCCCCGCCGCTCGGCCACCAGCTGCCGCCCGAGCGGGTGGAGGAGGCGGCGCACCGCGCCGGGTTCAGGAAGGTGGAACGGCTCGAGCTGAAGTACATGGTCCTGTACCGGCTCGACGTGTAGGGACAGAGCGCCACGTGGCGGAGCGAAGGCCCGGCGTTCGAGGGAGGCGCGCACGATGAAGGTGGCGCCGTTCGGCCTGTCGCGCGAGGAGCAGCGCCGGGAGCTGGACCGGATC
>JAFGHH010000181.1 GCA_016930215.1 Deltaproteobacteria bacterium | reverse complement strand
GACGACGCCGACCCCGATGCCGCCGACGACGCCGACCCCGATGCCGCCGACGACGCCGACCCCGACGCGGAGCCCGACACCGCCGACGACGCGACCGCCGACGTCGAACCGGACGTCGAACCGGACGTCGAGCCCGACGGCGAGTCCGACACCGACGCGACGCCCGATTCCGACGCCTGAGCGATGGCCGAGCCCGACGTCATCGTCGTCGGGGGCGGCATCGGCGGCCTGACCTGCGCGGCGTTCCTCGCTCGCCAGGGCCTCGAGGTACTGCTGCTGGAGCGCGACGACCGCCTCGGCGGCCTGGCCCGCAGCGTGAAGGTCGGCGACCGGCTGATCCCCGCCAACTGGGCCCGCTCGGAGGGCTTCTACGAGGACGACCCCAAGGTGCGGATCCTCGAGCACCTCGGGGTGCTGTCCCGGCTGGCGCCGGAGGCGACCGGGACGGTCTGCGAGGTCCGGAGCGACGACGGCCTGCGGGTGGTCGTGCCCGCGGGGCCGGAGCCGGCGTGCGATGCGCTGGTCGAGGCGTTCCCGGAGGAGGAGCGGCGGCTGCGCCGCGTGTTCACGACGCTCGCCCGCCTGACGCTCGAGGTCGAACGGCTCGGCGACGACACGCGGTCGGCGGTGCTGCGCGTCCTCGGCTTCCCCCTGTTCTACCCGACGCTGTTCCGGCACCGCGGCCGCACCGCGGCGGAGTACCTGGATTCCGCGGTGCGCCTCCCGCGCGCCCGCGCCGTGCTCGCCGCCCTCGGACCCGCCTACGGCTCCTCGCCGACCGACCACGGGTTTACGGCGTGGGGCCTGTCGATCACCGCGGCCCTGCGGCGGCCGGTCCGCCTCCCCGGCGGCGGCCGGCGCCTGGCCCAGCTCCTGGGCGAGGTGTTGCGCGAGCGGGGAACGGTCCGCACGCGGACACCCGTGACCGGCGTCCTGACCGACGGGCGCCGGCTGCTCGGCGTGCGCACCGCCGACGAGGAGCTGCGGGCGCGCGTCGTGGTGCTCAACGTCCCCGCCCGCGTCGCCTTCGGCTCGCTGGTACCGCGCGAGGCGGTCCACGCCGGCTACCTGCAACGCATCGCCCAATTGCGCCCGTCGGCCTCCGCCTGCGTACTGCTGCTGGCGGTGCGCGCCCCCCGCGCCGCGCTCGACGCGCGGGCCGACTACCTGGTGTTCCCGCCCGGCGACGACCTGGCGGCCCACGCCCGGGCGCTGGACGAGGAGTCGGTCGCGGGCCGCCCGCTGACGGCGGCGCTGCACGGCCCGGAAGCCGGCGCGGACGAGGTCACGCTGGTCACGGCGACCGTCCCCGACCGCCTCGCCCGCTGGGCCGCGCTCGATCCCGACGCCCGCGCCGCGCTCGCCGTGGAGACCCGGGCCACGCTGCTGGCGCGGCTGGCGCCGCTGCTCCCGGACCTCGAGCGGCGGCTCGAGGCCGATCGCCTGCTCACGCCGCTCGACCTGGCCGAGTGGTCCGGCGACCCGGACGGGAGCCTGTTCGGCTGGGAGCCGACGCCGGAGCAGTCGGGGAGCCGGCGGCTCGAGGCGCGCACGCCGGTGGACGGCCTGCTCTTGGCCGGGGCCTGGACGCAGCCCGGGGCGGGCTACGGCGGCACGCTGCTGTCCGGCTTCCTCACCGGCCTCCAGGCCGCCATGCACCTCGGCCGCCGCGTGCGCATGTAGTCAGCGCCGACCACGGTGGTCCCGATGCACGGCACGGGGCGCGGCTCGGCCTCGGCGGCCTACCGGGGCTCGAGCGTCAGCTCGCAGAGCGTGGGCCGAGCATCGCCGTCGTCCGGCATGTAGGAGAAGTAGACCTTGTCCTCCCAGACGTCCTCGATGAACTGGTGACCCGGCAGGAAGGTGACCTGGCGTTCCTCGCCTGATAGGATGTCGAAGGTCCAGATCCGTGTTGACCCGACCGGGAGCCAGTCCTCGTTCACGCCCTGGAACACGACACGGCCGTTGAAGACGCGCGGATTCCCGAGCCCATCGGCGCGCCGATTCACGCGGCTCGTCTCGCCGGTCGTGAGGTCGTGGCGGTAGATGTCCCGACCACCGTCGCGCCAGTCCATCCAGACGACCTGATCCTCCCAGATGTCGACCGACTCCTGGCCGTAGGAGTCGTCGGTCAGGCGAAGCGTGTCCCCGGTGTCCAGATCGAGGACATAGACCTCGCCCGCGGCGTACGCGACGCGCCGGCCCCAGATGCTCACCCAGCCGAGGGTCGGACGCAGGCGGACCCGCCGGGTCCATTCGCCGGTGCGCAGGTCGAGAGTGAACACCGCCGGGATGCAGTCGTGGTCGGACGCCACTACCGCCACGAGGTCCCCGTAGGCGTCGATGTCCCACTGATCCAATCCGCCCTCGCATGGGATGCCCGTTGGTCCCGGAAGATCGTAGTCGGAATGCAGCAGTCGCGGAGAGAGCGAATCCCAGTCGAACAGGAGGTAGTCGTACCGCCACGGGCAAGCCTCCCATGCGGCAGTGCTCCGGTTCAGGACTCCGGCAACTCCGAACTGCGTCATCGAGACGGTACCGACGCCCGTGTCGTCGCACAGGATGGTCCGGCGCTCTCCGGTCTCGAGGTTCATCGCCGTGACGCGGATCCCCTCGAGAACGAAAGCGTGGTTCCCCCAGACCGACAGGGCGTCCTCTGCTGCACCGCCCGACGACCTGAGCTGCTGGGGAAGGTAGAGCTCGCGGGCGTCCGGCCCGCAATCCCTGTGGGGCATCTCGGGGTGCCCGTACTCCCGACCCTCGCAGCCGTCGGAGCCGACCATCCAGTAGTCGCAGCCGTCGGGGCTCCACTCGCCCGCGTCGATCCGGCTATCGATCATGGTGTCCGCATCGCCCGCCTCCACCCCGTCCGCTCCGGCGTCGTCGACGGCTCCGGCGTCCGGCGAATCGGCGGGCTCGTGGTCGAGCCCTTGGTCGCCAATGGTCTCACCGGCCGCATCCACCGCCGGCCCCTCCTGGCAGCGACACGCCATGCCCGGCACCATCAGGATCAACAGAACTGCTCGTGCCCACATCGGCTACCTCCAGTACCCCGGGATGTCGAATCCGGCACGCCACTCCATCGCCGAACTCCACTCCTACGACCCACTCGACCAAGTCGTGACCACGCCCCGTGACGACGGGCACCGCGTCCCGGCAATCCACGACGGCCGTTGCGTCTCGCGGTCCCACCAGGTACCCGAAGCCGCTCGCCACTCGGAACGCATTCGGCTCGAAGGGCAGCATCACTGTCCCGGCCACCACCGGAGTCGCAGGCCCAGAGAGGTCCACGTGCACCAGGGTCGACCGCAGCACCACGAACGCGCTCGTCCCTTCCATCTCGACGAACCCCGCTGCCGGCCCAGGGCATCCCCCACCGTCCCGGTCCGGGAAGGCGCCCGTCCCGCCCGTGTCGACGAACGCAACGGCGCCGCAGTCCGCCACATCGTCGACCGCTTCCGGTTCCTCCGCGGACCCGGCGACGGTCCACTCGCCGGACGGTGCCTGTTCGAGCCGAACCCGGGCGACCCGTCGAACCGAGGACGGCCCGCCCAACTCCAGCACGTCGAGCATGCGGTCGCACAGCGCGGCGCCCAGCCCGAGATCGGTCACGGCGACCGATCCGGGTACGCCGCAACTCCGGACTCGGTCCGTCACCACGGGCCGGTCGGCGCGCGACAGGTCCACGACGGCCACGCGCGCCCCGGCCGCCAGGAGCGCCATGCTGCCGAGCGAGGCGATGTCCCACACCGCGCCGCCGACGTTCACGCTTCCCACGCGCCTTGGCGCCGACGAATCGGACAGATCAACCACATCCAAGTGGGCCGCCCGACCGACCAGCGCTCTCCGGCCGGAAACAGCCAGCGCTCGCGCCCCCGGAACCCGGTACTCGGCCACGACCGAACCATCGGCGGAGCCGCCGATGCAGACCGGCATCGCCGCACGGTTGTCGCAGGCCATCATGCCGAGAACGGCCCACCACGGCCGGCCCGCCGCGCAGCGCTCTCCGACACGCGGGTCCGCGCTGGTGTCGCCGTCGCAGTCTCCGGCCGGAACCAGGCCGGCCAGCTCCCGCGATCCCGTCCAAGCGCTTCCCCGCCAGACGAACAACCAGTCATCGTCCCACCCGCCGAACGGGGACGGGAACACCACGGGTTCTCCCGACGCCGGATGGGTCAGCAGCGCCGCGGGAAAACCCACGGGCGGGCAGCGGCCGATGGCGCAGTCCCCGGCGAGGCACGACCACGAGCCGACCAGCGGGTCGACGACCCACAGGTCGTTGTGCATCCCGCTTGTCCCGGAGCCGCCG
>JAFGHH010000180.1 GCA_016930215.1 Deltaproteobacteria bacterium | reverse complement strand
GCGAAGCGGGCGTGCCGGCGCGAGTGGTCCCGGGACGTTGCGCTCGCGGTCGCACTCGCCCCTCGCGTCGCTCGGGGCTACGTGGCGACCCTACCGGACGGCAGGGCAACCCCCTGCGAACTTGCGTCGTGCCTCGCTAGTCCGACGGGATGCCGCAGAACCCGTCCAGGCAGAACCCGGAGCAGCAGTCCTCCGGGGTCGTGCAGGGCGACGTCAGCGGCAGGCAACTGGTGTCGGGCGGGCCGCAGACGCCCTCGCGGCAGACGCCGGTGCAGCAGTCGAAGTCCGAGGTGCACGAGCCGCCCTCGGGGACGCACGTCGCGCCGCAGCGGTAGTAGCCGTCCGGCCAGAGCGTGCAGATGCCGGAGCAGCACTCGTCGCCGAAGTGGCAGATCTCGCCCTCATCGATGCACTCGGTCCAGCCATCCGCCCAGCACCGCGAGACGCCCGCGATCGTCGGCAGGCAGTACTCGCTGCCGCCGCAGCAGTTCACGGTGGCGCCGATGCCGCACATCTCGCCCGCCGGCTGGCAACCCGGCGGGTTCTGGCAGCGCAGCGAGAGCCCCCGATCGTCCGGCTCGCAGAGACCGCCGCAGCAGTCGGCGTCGGTGGTGCACAGCTCGCCCATCGGACGGCAGCCGGAGAGGTAGGTGCAGACCCGGACTCCGGTGCCCGGGTCGACGCAGGCCAGCGAGCAGCAGTTGGCGTTCCCGGTGCACGGCGTGCCGACCGTGAAGCAGCCGCCCAGGAAGGCGCAGCGGCCCGGCTCGGTGGCCGTGACGCCGTCGCAGATCCCGTTGCAGCAGTCGGCACCCTCGTTGCAGATCTCGCCCGGGGCCCGGCAGAAGAAGGAGAGGGCGCAGTGGCCGGCGTCGCAGAGCCCCGAGCAGCAGCCGTTGTTCGAGGAACAGACCTCGCCCAGCGGCGCGCAGGTACCGCCGACGCTCTCGCAGATGCCCCGCACCTCGTCGCACATTCCCGAGCAGCACTCGTAGTCGCTCGTGCACGCCTCGGCGACGATGTGGCAGGTCGAGCCGACGGCGCAGGTGCCGGCGACGCACCACAGGGAGCAGCAGTCGGTCGAGAAGATGCACGCGTCGCCCTCGGACACGCAGACGCCCGTGCCCACGCACTCCCGAGCGCCGGAGGCCGTCACCTCGCAGCGGCCGGAGCAGCATTCGGCCGGCGACACGCACGGTTCGCCCGGGCCTTCGCACAGTCCGTACCCGCTGTTGCACAGCCCGCCGATGCACGAACCGCTGCAGCAGTCCGCGGAGGTCGTGCAGGCGCCGCCGACCGGCACGAGGCCGCCGTCGATCAACGTGTCGCAGTCGTTGTCGACCCCGTCGCAGTCGTCGTCGGGCATCCCGGGGTTGATCAGCGGGTCGAGGTCGTTGCAGTCGGTTCCGCCGCACGCGTCATCGCCGTAGGTGTCGCCGTCCTGGTCCCGCGGGGTGTGGGTGCAGGCCCCGAGGGCGTCGGAGCAGTCGTCGACGGTACAGGTGTTGGAGTCGTCGCAGTCCGGCGGACTGCCGCCGGCGCAGATGCCGGCCACGCACGTCTCGGCGCCGTTGCAGAACGACGCGTCGGCGCACTCGGCGTCCGTCCCGCACGCCGTGCCGGGGACGCAGCCCCCGCGGCTCGGGATGCAGACGAAACCGGACGGACACAGCGCGTGGCTCGGGATGAACTCGCACGTGCCGGCCGGGTCCTCGCACGAGTCGATGGTGCAGGAGATGCCGTCGTCGCACACGATCGCCGTGCCGGACACGCAACCGGCACCGACCACGCAGGTCTCGACCCCGTTGCACGGCAGGCCGTCGTCGCACGCCGCGTCGTTCACGGTGTACGAGCAGACGCCGGTGGCGGGCGTGCAGGAGTCGGTGGTGCAGGCGAAGCCGTCGTCGCAGTCCACCGGGGCGCCCTCGATGCAGCCCACGGCGGCGTTGCAGATCTCCGCGCCGTCGCACAGGTCGGTGTCCGCGCACAGGGAGTCGTCGGGCGTCCGCACGCAGATGTCGGCGTCCTCGTCGCAGGTGTCGATGGTGCAGGCGACGGAGTCGGCGCAGGTCCGTACGCCGGGGATGCAACCCAGCGTCGCGTCGCAGACCTCGTCGCCGTTGCAGAACAGGCCGTCGCTGCACGCGGCGTCGCTGGTCACGTGCGTGCACTCCCCGGTGGCCGGGTCGCAGGCATCGATCGTGCAGTCCAGACCGTCGTTGCAGGTCGGCGGCGCCGTTACCAGACAGCCGCCGACCGGGTCGCAGTAGGCGGTGCCCGAGCAGAGCGCCGAGGTGGGGCAGACCGAGTCGTCGGGCGTGTGCGTGCACGAGCCGTCCGCGGAGTCGCAGGCGTCGACCGTGCAGGCCACCCCGTCGTCGCAGTCCACCGGCGCGCCGTCGTCGCAGCCCACTCCCGGTACGCAGACCTCGGTACCGTTGCAGGCGTTGCCGTCGTCGCACATCGTGTGGTCGACCGCGTTCACGCAACCCGTGGCGAGGTCGCAACTGTCGATCGTGCACGCGATCCCGTCGTCGCAGAGGGAATCCACCGGCGCGTGGGTGCACGAGCCGTCCGCGGGGTCGCAGGTGTCGGTCGTGCAGGCGACCGAGTCGCTGCAGTCGACCGGCGTTCCGGCCTCGCATCCGACCCCCGCCGTGCAGACCTCGGTGCCGTTGCAGGCGTCGTCGTCGCTGCAGGCCGTGTCGTCCGGGGTGAAGACGCAGGTGAGGGTGCCCGGGTCGCACGTGTCGACCGTGCAGTCGATCTCGTCGTCGCAGTCGGTGTCTACCGTGCAGTCCGGCGGGGGAACGTCCCACACGTCCGCGGCCTCATCGGGCTCCACGGCATCGTCGGGCTCCACGGCATCGTCGGGCTCCACGGCGTCGTCGGGCTCCACGGTGTCGTCGGGCTCTACCGTGTCGTCGGGGGTCGCGACGTCCTCGCGTGGGCGGGCGTCGTCGGTCAACTCGTCCGGCTGCTCACCGTCCGTATCCTCGACCACGTCGTCGTCGCCGGTATCCGTGACCGTCGAATCGTCGCCGCAGCCGAGACCGAGTCCTCCGATTGCGATCGCCAGCAGAGCCGGACCCGTCCACCTCATGGGAGCCTCCTTCCCGCGTCGGTGCTTCCCGCCCAGGCACCAATCCTGACAGTTATTGCCCCCATCGGCCCGCAGCTTTCGTCGAAACTCCAGGTGGGTTCAATGCCTACATCGCCGGCATGTGTCCGCGATGCAGCACGCGGTCTGGCGGGGCTTCAGGGACTGGTCGGCAGGGCGCTGAACGAGCCGTCGTGGAGGTGGACGAGGCGCACCGGGCGGCGGGCCTCGCCGTCGGCGCCGAAGCCCGCGAAGGGCGCCGCGGTCTCGGCGGACTCGGCCTGCGCCAGCGCGCGGCACAGCGCCGGCCGGTTTGCGGCACCGCCGTCGAGCAGGGTCGCCGCGATCCGCGCGGCGTCGTAGGCGAATGCCTCGAGCTGCGTCGGGGCGTTCGTTCCGAGGGCGGCGAGGGCGGTCTCGAACGGCGTGCGGTCCTCCGCCCGGGCCGCCGCGACGAAGCCCACGGCGGCCACCGCGCCGTCCAGGTAGCGGCGCGCGTCGGCCAGCGCCGCCGGGTCGGCGGCGGCGCTGGGCAGCAGGTACAGCGCCTCGCGCCGCGGACCGCCGGGTGCGGTGGACGCCGGATCGTGCGGCGACGGCTGCGGCCACAGGTCCTCGTAGGCGAGCGCCGGGGCGACGAGCGCCACGCGGGAGGCGGCGTCGGCGAAGACGATCACGTCCGGCCGGGCGCGCCGCAGCGTGGTGGCCAGGGAGAGGAACTCCGTCTGGTCGGAGGCGTACGGCTCCACGGCGACCACCTCGCCCCCGCGTCGCTCGACCGCCTCCGCGACCAGCTCGGCCACGATCTCGCCGTAGCGTCCGGTGGCCCGCAGGACGGCGACGCGGTGTCCGCGGGCGTGGTCCCAGGCGTAGCCGATCAGCGCTTCCACCTCGGCGGCGTAGGTCGGGAACTCGCGGAATCGGCACCGGGCGGCGTCGGCGACGTCGCGCTGGACGTTGAGCGAGACGATCGGCACGCCGACGGCGGCGGCCTCTTCGACGGCCGCGACGGCCACGCGCGCCTCGATCGGCCCGAGGATCGCGACGACCTTGGATTCCGTTCCCAGGGCGCGCACCGCCTCCCGTGTCCGCGTCTCGTCGCCGCCGGTGTCGCGGGCTTCCAGCACGAAGCGGTCGCCGAAGGGGGCGAGGGCCAGCTCCATCGCGGCGAGGGCGCGGCGTCCCAGCTCCGCCGACGGCCCGGTCGTCGGCACGAGCACGCCGATCCGCGTGGCGTCCACGTCGGCCACGGAGGCCACGCGCTCGCGCAGCTCGCGGAGCCACGGCGCCCCGGGGCGCACGCCGGCGGCGCGCTCGAGCAGCTCGCCGGCGGTCGTCAGGTCGCCGGCGGCCAGGGCCACCTCGATGCGGCGTCGCGCCAGGGACGGCCAGAGCGGCGAGTCGCCGGCGACGCCGGTCCACAGCTCCTGCACCTCGTTCTCGGTCAGCGCCGACGGGTCGGTCAGCACCTGCTCGGCCTCCTCGGTCCAGCGCCGGGCGTCCCCGGAGGAGGCCAGCGGCAGGTATGCGGCGGCGTGCTGCACGAGCGCGGCGCGCTGGCCGAGGGCGAGGTCGAGGCGCAGTTGGACGGCGAGGCGGGCGGCGGCGACCAGGTCGTCCCCGGGCACCAGTGCCAGCCCCGCGAGCCGTTCGGCCGTCGCGCGCCGTTCGTCCTCCGACGCCTGCTCCAGCGGACGCTGAGCGTCGGCGGCGAGCACCGCCGCCAGCTCGCGGTAGCCGGGCACGTACTTGGCGTCCGCCCCGCGGACCTCGCCGAGCCAGCGGCGGGCGTCGTCCCAGCGCCGCTCCAGCAGCGCCACGCGGGCCTGGAGCAGCCGGGCACCGTCGGCCGCCTCGGGGGCCGGGGCGGCGGCGAGCGTCTCGTCCGCGGCGGCCGCGGCGGCCGCCAGGTCGCGCCCGGCGTAGGCCGTCCGGGCGCGTGCGAGCGCCTCGGCGGCGGGGTCGGGATCGACGAGCGCCTGCTCCGTCGCATCGGGGGACGCGACCGGACCGGCGTCGGCGGCGGCGGAGACGTTGGTGATCGCCGGGCCGCAGGCGGCAGCGACGGCGAGCGGCAGGAACACCCTGAGTCGGCTGAGCAGTCTCATCGTCGTCGGCAATATACGTGCGGGAGGTCCGGAGCTTCAACTTCGGGGAACGGGCGTCGGGGCGGGGCTACTGCAGGAGGGCGATCAGGACGCCGGCGGCGGCGGCGGTGCCGATCACGCCGGCGACGTTGGGACCCATCGCGTGCATCAGCACGAAGCACTCGGGGTCGTCCTCCTGCGCCACGCGCTGGGCCACGCGGGCCGCCATCGGCACGGCCGAGACGCCCGCGGCGCCGATGATCGGGTTCACCTTGCCGCCGGTCAGCCGGCACATCAGCTTGCCCAGCAGCACGCCCCCCGCCGTGGCGAACGAGAAGGCGACGGCGCCGAGCACCAGGATCTTGAGGCTGCCCAGGGTCAAGAACATCGAGTGGTGCATGTTCATGCCGACGCAGGTGCCGAGCAGCAGGGTGACGATGTTGATGATCTCGTTCTGGGCGGACTTGCTGAGGCGGTCGGCGACCAGCGCCTCGCGCAACAGGTTCCCCAGGCCCAGCATGGCGAACAGCGAGGCGGCCGCGGGGACGACCAGGATGCAGAGCACCGTCGTGACCAGGGCGAACAGCACCCGCTCGCGCCGGGACACCGGGCGGAGCTGCTCCATCCGGATCGTGCGCTCCTTCTTCGTGGTCAGCAGGCGGATGATCGGCGGCTGGATCACGGGGACCAGCGACATGTAGGAGTAGGCCGCGACCATCACCGACCCCAGCAGGTGGGGCGCGAGCTTGGCCGTCGTGAAGATCGTCGTCGGGCCGTCCGCGCCGCCGATGATGCCGATCGAGGCCGCCTCCTGGTGTGTGAAGCCGAGCAGCACGGCGCCCACCACGGTGGCGAAGATGCCGATCTGGGCCGCGGCGCCGAGCAGGAACGTGTAGGGCGCGGCGATCAGCGGGCCGAAGTCGGTCAGCGCGCCGACCCCGAGGAAGATCAGCGGCGGGAACAGCTCGAGGTGGATGCCGTACATGAAGTAGTAGTACAGGCCGCCGACGACGTCGCCGTGCGGCGCCGCCACCAGCTCCGGGGCCGCGTTGACCGCGATGGCGCCGAAGCCGATCGGCAGCAGCAGCAGCGGCTCGAACTCGAACTTGATCGCCAGGAACACCAGCAGGCCGCCGATCAGCCACATCACGGGCTGCTGCCAGACGAGGCTGTCGAACCCCATCGTCTGCCACAGCTCGTTCATCCAACCGAGGAACTCCGACATCGTGCGTCTCCGTTCCCCGCGCTAACCGCGTCGCAACACGGGCAGCCCCGCGCCCCCGCGCCCGGCAAACGCCGCCTCGCCCCAGGCCCCGGCGCCCGGCTCCGGGACGCTCCGGACCGCCTCGACCACCGCTCCGCCCCGCAAGCCCGCCTCGCGGCACCGGATCGCTGCGGCGATCGCCGCCGCCTCGGCCGTCCCCGAACCGCCGGCCGCCTGCGCCACCGCCGCCGCCACCGCGGCCAGTTCGGCCGAGGTGAACGGTCCGCCGACCGGGATCGTCCGGCCGCTCGCCTCGAGCGCCACGGCGGCGGTCACCGCGGCCAGCTCGGCCGAGGTGAACGGTCCGCCGACCGGTGCGGTCGGCCGGCCGACCTCCAGCGCCAGCGCGGCGGCCAGCGCGGCCGTCTCGCCCGTCGTCGGGGGCTCGGCGGCCGTCGCGCCCGGCGCTCTTGGCTCGAGCGTGCCGGCCTCGGCCTTCGCCGCCGTCGCCGCCGGTCCGGGCTCCGTCGCGTCGGGCCGCGGCGGTTGCTCGCGGGCCACCCGTCCGATGAGCCAGATCAACAGGGTCAGGCCGCCCAGGACCGCGAAGACGACGGTGATGCCGAGCCCGAGCACGACGAGTGCGCCCGGAAGACCCTCGGGCAGGTTCTGCGGCCCGGCGGCGAGAAGCACGCTCGACATGGCCCGGTCCCATAGACCCGCCCGCCGTCCAAGTCAACGGATCGCCGTCCCCGGCGCGCCGGTCAGCCGATTCCCTCGCACCGCACGCCGGGGATCGTGGTCCAGTTGTTCCCCTCGACGCACTCGCGCTCCTCGCCCGCGGGGTCGGCGTCCACGTAGACGTCGGTGGGCGTGTCGGGGGCGCCGACCCAGGCGCAGCCGGCCGGGGTGCACTCGCCGGGCGCCAGCGCCCGGTCGGTCACGGTAGAGCAGATCTCGGTCCCACCTTCGTCCGGCGGGCCGTCATAGAACGTGACCGTCATTCCGTCGCCGACCGGCTCGGTGCCGCGGTTGCAGACGAGCACCGTGAGATCGACGGTGCGGTCGGCCGGGTCGCACCAGTGTTCGTACTCGCCGCCGCCCGACGTGAGGTCGGGGGAGCCGATCGAGGTCGGGTCGCCCTGGACGTTCTGGCGGAAGTTGTTGAGCCCCGGCATGGCCCAGTTCGCAGGCACGTCGGTCGCGCGCGGGATCATGCCGTCGTCGCGGACGTGGGTCACGTGGTACGCGTGCTGGTTCCAGATCGGGCGCGAGCCGACCCAGGTGTCGGCGGCGTCGCGGTAGACGCGCAGGCCGGCGAAGCCGGTGGGGCGGGCCGCGCGGCAGGTGTTGCCGGTCCCCGGCGTGCCGGCGGGCGGCGCGGCGCAGACGTAGCCCGTGGAGACGCAGCCGTCCGTGCAGCACTCCTCGGTCGTCGTG
>JAFGHH010000179.1 GCA_016930215.1 Deltaproteobacteria bacterium | reverse complement strand
CGTCGCGCTGTGGCGGGTCCGGCGCGGCGGGAAGCTCCGCGCGGTCCTCGTCGGGCTCGCGGTGGCCGTGCTGGCCGCCGCGCTCGGCTCGCTGGCGTCGCTGGGCGCCCTGCCCGCCGAGGTGGCGATCCCGGTGCTCCAGTACTGGTACATACTAGCCGGGGCGCTCGCCGTGGTGGCCGTGGCGGCCGCGAGCGCCTATCAGAAGCTCGACCAGCGCGTGCGGCGGGCGCTGGACGCCCGGCTGCAGGACGTGGCGCCGCGCACGCCGCTGCACGTGCGGCCGCCGTGGGAGCTGCTCATCGACGCGGCCCGGCGGGTCGGGAAGGACGACTTCGGGGAGTTCAAGGCGGCGTTCTGCCAGGAGCTCGACCCGCTCGGCGTCGACGAGGCCGTCGAGCTCGTGTGGCGGCAGGACGGGCCCGGGGAGGCAGCGCCGCCGGGGGCATCGCTCGCCGCGCTCGGCGCGCTGGCCAGGGCGGCCAAGCTGCCCGGTGCCCGGCCCGCCGCGGGCGTGGTGGCACCCGCGTCACCGGGGCCGCGGCTGCGGGTCACCGAGGCGGGGTTGCCGAGGCGTAAGCGGCCGGCCGGCGACGACATCCTCGACGCGCCCGACGAGGAGGGCGATGGCGGGGACGGGGCGGATTCCGGGCCAGTAGAGACGGGTAGCGGCGCGGTCGCGATCGACTGGAGCGCCGCGCTCAAGGGGAGGTGACCGCGACCATGAAGCTCAAGCAAACCACCATCATGACGACCGCCCTCACGATCATCATGATAATGATCACGACCGTCGTCGCGGGCGCGGCGGCGGGCCGGCCGCGATGGGCCCCGGCAGCGACCGAGCCGATCCGCCAGTCAGGCACGATCCCGCAGCCGTACACGAACGTCACGTTCTCGGACCCCGCCCTCGGGGGCGCCGACACGGCCGCGGCCACCGGCCTCCTCCAGGCCCTCCTCCACGCCACGGTCCAGGGGACGGGCACGCCCGCGGACGGCGCGCCCGCGGTGCCGCACGCGGAGCCCCCGTCCTTGCTGGTCACGCGCGACGTGGTCGAGGCGCTCGTGGCCATGGACGGCCCGGTGCCGGCCGAGGACGCAGAGCGGCTCGCCGGCTGGGTCTGGTCGCGCTGGCACGCGGCTGGCGGCTACTTCGACGACGAGTACTCGATGAACTGGTCGACGCTGGAGGACGGCGGGGCGTGGCTCGCGTCGAACCGGTACTCCCCCGTGGTGGCGACCGGCTGCGCGCTGGACGTCCTCTCCATGCTGCGCCAGCCCGTGCCCGCGGCGGCGAACGACTCGGCGCGCGCGTTCCTCCTGTCGTGCCACGACCCCGTCGCCGGGACGTTCAAGGGGCGGCCGGGGGCGGTCGAGCCGACGCTGCTCGACGCGGCGTGGGCGCTGCGGGCGCTGTGGCTCATGGGCCGGCTCCACAGCGTGGACGCATCGGCGTGCGCGGCGCACGTCGTGTCGATGAACCCGTCGGCGTCGGGGCTGTACCAGCTCCACGTGCCGAGCCTGGTCGTGCCCGCTCCCGAGTACAGCGGCGCCACGGTGCCGGCCACGCGGCTGGCCGTCGAGGCGCTGTCGCTGCTCGGCCGGTTCTCGCCCGACGAGGCCGCCGCGGCGCGCGACGCGGTCATGGCGTGCTACGACGCGGCCGACCACCGCTTCCGCCAGGATCCCTACTCGCCCCAGCGGAACGTGCGGGGGACGGCCGACGCGCTGCGGGTGCTGTCGCTCGCCGGCATGCCCGCGGCCATGACCCCGGCCGAGCTGGAGGCCATCGCCTCGGAGCTGTCCCGCAAGCAGCTGCCCGGCGGGGGCTGGGCGCTGGACGACGGCGAGGCGCTGGCGTGCACGTCGCAGGCCGCGCGGGCGGTGACCGAGCTGCTGCGCGTGGCGGGCACGACGGGCACGGTCGACCTCGCGAAGGTCAGGGGAGTGTTCGCGCGGAGCCTGGCTTGCGACCCGGCGGAGGGGCTGGCGGCCTACTGCCCCTACCCCGCCGACCACCCAGCCCTCCCCGTGGCCGCGGGCCTCGTGCTGCTGGCGTCGCGCTGGGGGCTGCTCGACGGGGCGGCGGAGGCGGCGGCGCTCGAGCTCGTCGGGGCGGCGGGGGCCGACGGGTCGGGCACCTACCCGCGCAAGTACCCGGACGTGCCCGTGCTGTCGTACAGCCCCGCCGGCGAGTTCCGCACGATGGGCACGGGCGGGATCGCGGTGCTGGCGCCGCTCGTGGCGCTGAAGGACGCCGTGGCGGTGCCCTTCTCGCTGGCCGACCTCAACGCGCTCGACCTCGCGCTCGACGGGATCCAGTACCGGGGCACCTCGATGCTCGGGCTGGAGGGGCTGTGCTTGACCCGGCACGACGTGTCGCCGATCCACGGCCTGCCCTGCGTGCCGCAGCGGATCGCGAGCCTCGAGGCCACGCACGCGGCGGCGCGGCTGGTCGACACGCTCCGCGGGTACGGCAACGGCTCGTGGTTCGTCCCGTCCCGGTTCCTCGACCTGGGCCTGCTGTGTCAGCGGCTCGCGTCTGGGTACCGGGAGTCGGGGCCGGTCGCGTGGTTCGAGCGGGAGTACCCCGCGTCGTACCAGCAGCCCGCGGGGCTGGACAACGCCAGGCTGCGGGACACGCGGCTGGCCGTCGAGGTCATCTCGATGACCGGGACGTTCTCGCACGGGGCGATCGCGGCGACCGTGAACCCGGCCAAGCTGGCCAACCTGGCGCTGGTCGAGCCGCGGCGCACGGTGGCCGACGTGGACGACGCGGCGGCGATCCTGGCGGCGCTCAACGCGACGACGACCGTTCTGCAGCGAGTCGCGATGGTCCAGCAGGTGCTGTCGTTCAAGTCGGCCGGGTCGGCGTGGTTCCGCCGGGCGGGGCTGCCGAGCGCGCCGGAGACGCTGCGGGCGTGGTCGGTGCTGTCCCGGTTCTCGGGGATCGCGGCCGAGCTCTCGCACGTCGTCGCCGCCGACGGCACCGGGATCCAGGCGATCGCGGGCACGTCGCCCACGCTGGCCGTGCGG
>JAFGHH010000178.1 GCA_016930215.1 Deltaproteobacteria bacterium | reverse complement strand
GCCCCCCCGCCCGGCCCGAATCCCGTCCTTCCGCGCAACTACGGCCTACGGGCTACCTGCCTCCCCAGTGTCTGAACTGCAGTAAACCCGCTATCCTGCCGCGCCGAGGAAGCGAGGCATGCAGCCGCTCGATCCCCGCAACCTGCCGCCGCTCGAGCTGGACCGGGCCGTCGCCGCCCTCGGCGGCCGGCCCGAGCACGCGGCGCGGCTGTTGGCCCACGTGGTCAAGGCCGGCCGCGTCACCCCGGACGGCCTGCGGCGCATGCCGCGCCGGGTGCTCGACGCCGTCGCCTGGCCGCTCCCGACGCTCGAGCCGGTCGAGCACCGGGTGTCGCGGGTCGACCCGTTCCACAAGCTGGCCTACCGGACCGCGGACGGCCGGATCATCGAGAGCGTGCTGATCCCCGTGACCCAGGGGCGCTACTCGGTCTGCGTCAGCTCGCAGCTCGGCTGCCGCCGCGGCTGCCTGGTCTGCGCCACCGGCCGGATCCCGTACGGGCGGGACCTGGAGACGTGGGAGATCGTCGACCAGATGGTCCAGGGGGTGCGCGCCGCGCCGGGGCCGGTGCGGGCGGTGGTGTTCCTCGGCATGGGCGAGCCGCTGGACTGCTACGAGACCGCGCTGGCCGCCGCCGAGATCGCCAGCAACCCCGCCGTCGGCATCGCCCAGCAGAAGGCGATCACCATCGGTACCGCGGGCGTCGTCCCGGCGATGCGCCGCTTCGCGCAGGAACGCCGCAAGTTCCGCCTGGCCGTTTCGCTCGGCTCCGCCGTTCCCGAGCGTCGCCGCCGCCTGATGCCGGGCGTCGCCCGCTGGTCGCTCGAGGAGCTGGCGGACGCGCTGCGCGAGGTGTACGCGGCGCAGCACGAGCGGCAGATGATCGCGCTCACGATGCTGGGCGGCTACAACACGGGGCCGGACGAGGTGGAGGCGCTGGCGCGGTGGCTGCCGGACGTGCCGTACCGGCTGAGCGCGATCGACGTGGCGCCGGGGCCGCACCACCCGTTCCGGCCGCCGACGAAGGCGGAGGCGGACGGCTTCTTCGAGGCGTTCCGCCGCGTGGGCCAGCCGTTCACGCGGCGGCTGTCCGGCGGCGCCGACATCGAGGCCGCCTGCGGCATGCTCGCGGGCCGCCTCGCGACCGGCAGCTAGCCCCCGCTCGACTCCCTCGACTCCCTCGACTCCTCACGCCGTGACGGCGTCGCGGATCGCCCGGATCGTCTCGTCCAGCGTGTGGCGGGGCTGCCAGCCGAGGTCGCGGCGGGCGCGGCCGTCGTCGACCATGCAGACGTAGCGCAGGTAGTCGATCTCCCGGCCGGGGAAGTCGGTGAGCCCGAAGCGCCACAGGCCGTCGAGCAGCCGGCGCGCCAGCAGGTGCGCCACCGGGGCGCTCGGCCGCCCCACGCGGGCGATGACCTGCGACAGGGGCAGGACGCCCGGGCCGCCGAGGTTGAAGATCCCGCGCAGGCCGGGCCGCAGGGCCAGCCGCAGCGCGGAGACCACGTCGTCCTCGTGGACGAACTGCATCATCGGGTCGAAGCCGAGCAGCCGCGGCACGACCGGCAGGCGGAAGTAGGAGTAGATCTCGTTGTGCACCTGCCCGGCGATGAACGACGGCCGGAGGATCACCGTCTCGCACTCCGGCGCGCGCCAGAAGAAGGTCTGGGCCAGCATGTCCAGCTCGACCAGGTCCCGGATCTCCGACAGCCGGCTGGCGGCCAGCAGCGGCGCGTCCTCGAGCAGGAACTGCGCGTTGCCGGGCCGCGCCCCGTACACCGCCGCGCTCGACAGCAGCACCAGCTTGGGGATGCGGTGCGCCGCCACGTACTCCAGCACCCGGCCGAACCCCTCGACGTTCCAGGCGTGGCGCGTCTCCGCCGACATGCGCGGGTCGTGCATCACCCCGAGGTGCACGACGGCCCGCACCGGCTCCCGCCGGAACACGTCGCGGCAGGCCTTGCGGCGCAGGTCCAGCCGGTAGTGCACCAGGTCGGGCGGCGCGTCCGGGAAGTCGCGCCGGTCGATGCCGACCACCCGCCCCTCGCGGTGCAGCCCCCGCAGCAGCAGGCGTCCCAGCCGCCCGCAGACGCCCGTCAGGACCACCGACGGCTCGACCGCCGCCCGGCCCCGCGTTGCCCGCGCCCGTCCCGCGCCGCCCGCGCCGGCCCCCGCCGTCCCGCTCACCGGAAGATCCCTTCCCGGCGCTCCAGCGTGCGGCGCAGCAGCTCCTGCACGGTCGAGCGCACGCGGTGGACGTGCTCGGTCACCCGCTCGTCCTCCTCATCGACCTCGCCCTCCAGCCGGATCGGCTCGCCGAACGCGATGTGGTAGCGCGTCGGCAGCGGCAAGAGGCCGACCGGGCCGAGCAGGAAGAGGGGGCTGACGGGGACGGCCGGGGCGCCGACCAGGTCGGCCAGCGCCTTGAGGTTCGCCACCGACGGGTACTGCTCCTCGGCGCCGACGACCGCCACCGGCACGATCGGCGCGTGGTTTTCGAGCGCCAGCCGTACGAAGCCGGAGCCGAACTCCTCGAGCTGGTAGGCGCGGTCGATGGTCTTCGAGATCCCCTTGGTCCCCTCGGGGAACACCAGGATCAGCTCCTCGCGCTCCAGCAGCAGCCGGCAGTTCTCCGGCAGCCCGACCACCTGGCCGCAGCGGGCGAGGAAGGTGGAGATCGCCGGCAGCGTGGCGGCCCACTTCTCGATCATCGAGCGGACCAGGCGGGGCGGGTCGTGGTCGAGCAGCAGGGCGGTGGCGATCATCATGCCATCGATCGGGATCTGTCCCGAGTGGTTGGCGACGAGCAGGGCGCGGCCGGGCGGGATCCGCTCCAGCCCCTCGACCCGGCACCGGAACCAGCGGCGGTACATCCAGGCCGCGGCGTGCAGCACGTAGCGCGCGTACCCGACGTTGAACCCGAAGGGGTCGAAGTTCTGCAGCCCCAGCCGCTCCAGGATCCGCTCGTACTGCCGCTCGAACTCGGGGTCGATCAGTCGCCGCAGCCGGTGCCCGGCCGTGCGCAGGCTCCGGGTCACCGGCCCGGCGGCGGCTGCGCGCAGCGGCGCCAGGGTCGGCGCGGGCGGCGGCAGCGACGTCAGCGGCTCGCGCGGGGCCGGCGGCGCCAGCGGCGCCAGGGCCGCCTCGGGCGCCAGCACCGGGCGGGCCCGGCGGGTCGCGGGGGCGGGCCGGCGGGAACGCGCCGTCACGGTCAGGGAGTTTCGGTCTCGCCGAAGCCGAAGTCGTACACGTCGCCGAAGATCGGGTTGAGGTAGTCGGGACAGTTGCTCTTGACCGAGCAGACCATCGTGGGGGTGACGTCGAGGAGCCAGCCGAGGAAGCCGGTGCGGCTCTGGGACACGAACTTCGCCTTGAGCTCGAACGGCTGCTGCGACTCCATGGCCTGCTCCCAGTTGGTGCCGGGCACCGGCCCGAGCATCGCGCGGCGGCGGGTCAGGAGGTCGATCGGCTCCATGTTGAACGACGAGGTGAAATCGATCAGGTCGTCGAACACGCAGGCCTTGTTCGCATCGATCTTGGTATCGGCCTTGGACCAGAACCAGCGGATCAGCAGGTCCATCAGCAGGTCGTCGGCCACCGACTTGATCGTGTCCGTGTCGCCCTTCGCGACCACCCCCCGCAGCTCCGGGCCCCACTTGCGGCTGTCGAACAGGTCGGTCGCCGGGTCGGTCCCGGCGCGCATCGCGCGGACCCGATCGATGAGGGTCTTCACGTTCGCCGGCTCGTCGTACACCGTCAGGTGCTTGTTGGCGATGCTCTGCAGGATCTTCGGATCGAGCGTCTCGAGCCGTTCGTGCGGGTGCTTCTCCTTGATCTCCGCCTCGACCGTCCGCTTGAACTGCTCGATGTCGAAGCCCAGGGCCACCGCCGTCATCGCGCTGACCAGCACGCGCCGCTGCGCCGGGCCGGCCTCGCAGATCTGGTTGCCCGAGCCCCGCAGCTCCTCCTCGATCGCCATGCGCTTGGGCGAGCCCCAGACCTGGTCGCGGACGTACCACTTGAGCACGGGCCCCATCAGCTTGAAGAAGTTGGCGCGCGGGTTGTCCTCGTACAGCGCCCGGCATTCCGGGACGTCCGTGACGCAGTCGCCGAAGATCCGCGAGTAGCGTCCGGGGGTCGAGGCCGCCTGGGCCAGCGGGTCGCCCTTGGCCTTCGTGCACGCTTCGATGCACTTGTCGTAGGCGGCCGCCTCTTCCAGCGCCACGTAGCTGTCCGCGTAGCCGGTGAGCGGGAAGTACAGTCCCTTGCGTGACGGTTGGTCGGCGATCCAGACGTGCGGCGTGATGTCCTGGCCGAACGGGTCGGCCGACGGACGCTCGACGTGCACGACGTAGCCCTTCACCGACACCTCGGTGTTCTCCACCAGCTTGGACTTGGCCGTGTCCTGGGTCGCGGCCCACAGGCCGTAGATGGTCCAGGCGTCGCCGATCTTCTCGGGCGGGGGCTTGTCGGGGATGTCGCCCGGGACCGGCGACAGGCCCGGATTGAACTGCGACTTCACCACCTTCACCGACTCGTCCTTGCCCTTGCAGGCGAACCACGTCGCCGCCAAGAGCACTACGATCGCCGTCGCGTTTCTCATGCTCGCGCCTCCCAGTGGGGCCGGACAGTATCATGGCGCCGGGGGGGAAGGAAAGACGGAACGTCCGCGGGCGATCCCGGGAAGTTGAAAGCGGGTTTCCCCCGGGGGTACGGTGCCGCGATGCCCCTGCGCCTCGCGACGCCCGCCCTGGGCCTGCTCGTCGCCGTGCTCGCGCTCGCCGCCGGCTGCCGCTGCGTCGGCGGCGAAGCGGCCTCGCGCGGCGATCTGCCCCCGGGCCGGCCATGCGACTGCACGAGCCACCCCCTGGCCGGCCGGCTCGCCCGCCTCGCCGGCGAGGCCCGCGTCACGGACCCCGGACCGGTTCGCCGCGGCGGCCGGGTCGTGGTCCACATCGACGCCGAGCCGCCCCACCTCAACCCGCTCGTCCGTTCCGACGCCTGGATGCGCCGCATCGTCTCCCACGCCGTGTTCGAGGCGCTGGTCCGGCCCGACCCCTGGACGCGCGCGATCGTCCCGGAGTTGGCCGAGCGCTTCGAGGTCTCGGACGACGGGTTGGTCTACCGGTTCGAGCTGCGGCCCGGCGTGCGGTTCCACGACGGCGAGCCGCTGACGGCGGCCGACGTGGAGTTCACCTTCGAGCGGCTGTTCGACCCGTCGGTCACGGCCGACTCGCTCCGCGGCGACCTCGAGATGGTCCGCTCCGTGAAGGCCGTGGGGCCGCTCGCGGTCGAGCTGCGGGTCGAGCGCCCGTATTTCCTGCTGCTCGAGACGATCGGTTTCGTGCCGATCCTGCCGCGGCACGTCTACGCCACGGGCGACCTGAACGGGCATCCGGCCAACCGCGCGCCCGTCGGCACCGGGCCGTGGCGGTTTGCCGAGTGGGCGACGGGCGACCGGATCGTGCTGCGACGCAACCCGGACTGGTGGGGTTCGCCGCCGGCGCTGGACGAGGTGCTGTTCCGCGTGGTCCGCGACCGGACGGTGGCGTTCCAGATGGCGCGCCGCGGCGACATCGACCTGCTGCCGCGGGTCACCGCCGACCAGCTCGAGGAGTACCTCGCCGACGAGCGGCTGGTGGAGCGCTTCGCCCCCGTGCTGCTCGAGACCCCGGACTACGCCTTCTGGGCCTACAACACGCGGCGGGCCCCGTTCACCGACGCGCGGGTGCGCCGCGCGTTGACGATGCTGATCGACCGCGAGGCGGTCCGCTGCTCGCTCGAGCGCTGCCTGTCGCGCGTGGTGTGCCAGCCCTGGTCGGCGGGCCACCCGGCCCACGACCCGGCGCTGGAGCCGCTGCCGTACGACCCGGCCGCCGCCCTGGCGCTGCTGGCCGAGGCCGGCTGGACGGACCACGACGACGACGGCTGGCTGGACCGCGCCGGCGTCCCGTTCTCGTTCACCTTCCTGGTCGCCGCGCAGTCGCAGACGCTGCAGCAGATGGCGACGATCGTGCAGCAGGACCTGGCCGGCGTCGGCATCCGGATGCGGATCGCGGTCCTCGACTGGTCGGTGTTCTCCGAGCGCTGCCGGAGGCACGAGTTCGACGTGGCCAGCGTGATGTGGAGCCTGCGCTGGGAGAACGACTACCACGGCGTGTTCCGCTCCGACGGCGCGCAGAACTACGGCCGGTGGAGCGACCCGCGTGCCGACCGGTTGGTCGATGAGGCGCGGGGGGTGCTGGACGACGAACGGCGCAACGCGATGTTCCGCGAGCTGGCCGGGGTGATCCACCGGGAGCAGCCGTACGCTTTCACCTTCTCGCCGCTCCAGGTGTCGCTCGTGCACCGCGAGCTGGCGGGCGCCCGCCCGTCTCTCGAGTGGTTCCAGCTGGCGTTGGTCGGCTGGCGCGCGGAGGCGGCGCCGTGATCCGGTATGTCCTGCGCCGCCTCGGCCGCATGATTCCCGCGCTGATCGGCGTGGCGCTGGTCACCTTCGCGCTGATCCACCTGGCCCCGGGCGACCCGGTGCAGGCCGAGCTGAGCGGGGAGACGTCGCGCGGTGCGTTGTCCGACGAGGCGGTCGAGTCCTTCCGCCGCTCGTACTTTCTCGACCTGCCCCTGTTCCTCAACACGGAAATCGTCGACCTCAAGCGTCGCATGCGCGCCCTCGTCGCCGATTTCGGCGAACCCGCCCGTCGTGCCGAGCAGGTCCGGGCCATTGCCCGGGTGGGCGGCGCCGGCCTGTCGTATGTCGTGCCGCAGCTCGAGGCGCTGCCGGAGGCCGCCCGGGCGACGGCGCTGGAGGGGCTCGCGGAGGTGGCCGAACGGATGGGCGTGGCCGAGGAACTGGCCCGCGGCGACTCGCCGCTCGAGGCCTGGCGCGACTTCTGGGAGGAGTACCACCTCGACTTCAAGCCCGGCCGCGCCCGCCGCCTCGCCCTCTCCCTGCTCGACCGCGACAACCCCCACGCCGCGGCGGAGCTGCGCCGCCTCGACACCTTCGCCCTGGCCCAGATCATCCCGATGTTCGAGGACCTCCCGCCGGACGTCGACACGCTGCGCCTCGTCGAGCGCGTCGTGGAGGCCACGGGCAGGGACGTGACCTACCGTCCGCAGCAGCCGTACGCCGAGCGGCGTCGCGTGCTGGACGACTGGCTTGGTTGGTGGTGGCTGCACCGGCTGGAGTACGTCGAGCTGACCAACGAGGAGCACCTGCTCGGGGCGCTCACCGAGACCCGCTTCGCCAAGTGGCTCGCCCGCCTGGCCACGCTCGACTTCGGCGAGTCGTCCCGCGACGGCCGGCCGGTGCTGGAGAAGCTCCGGGAGAAGCTGCCCGTGACGCTGCTGTTGTCGCTGACCGCGACCCTGCTGGCCTACCTGCTGGCGATCCCGCTCGGCGTGTTCTCCGCGCTGCGCGCGGGCCGCCGCTCGGACCGCGTGGTCACCTTCATCCTGTTCGTGCTCTACTCGCTCCCCTCGTTCTGGGTCGCCACGCTCGCGATCCGCTACTTCGCCGGCCTCGGGCATTTCGACTGGTTCCCGTTGCGCGGGCTGCACAGCGAAGGGTGGCAGGCCTGGCCGGTCTGGCAGCAGTGGGCCGACACCGCGTGGCACATGGTGCTGCCGGTGCTGTGCCTGACCTACGGCTCGCTCGCCGCCCTCTCGCGCTACCAACGCGTGGCGATGCTGGACGTGATCCGCCAGGACTACGTCCGCACGGCCCGCGCCAAGGGGTTGTCCCGGGCGCGGGTGGTCTGGGGGCACGCGATGCGCAACGCGCTGATCCCCATCCTCACGCTGCTCGGATTGCAGATCCCCTACCTGATCGGTGGGTCGGTGGTGATCGAGCGCATCTTCAACATCGAGGGGATGGGGCTGGAGACGTTCGAGGCGATCCGGGCCCGGGACTACAACTGGATCCTGGCCGTCTCGGTCATCTCGGCGCTGCTGACGATGCTCGGCCTGCTGCTCTCGGACATCCTGTACGCGGTCGTCGACCCGCGCATGACGCGCGGCGTGGAAGGGGCGGGCGAGCGGGGGCGGGGAGGGGGCGGATGAGCTTCGTCCCCCGCCTGTGCTCCGCGTTCCGGGCCGCCGGCGCCGCCGCCGTCCGCGGCCTGCGTCGTTTCCCCGGACCGTGGCGCCGCCGTCCGCCGTCGTCCGCCGCCGTCGCCGCGAGCCCCCGCCTGGGCCGCTCCGCCTGGCGCGGGTTCTGGCGCTCCGGCTGGAACCGGGTCGGCCTGATCGTCATCGTCCTCCTCGCCCTGGTGGCCCTCGGCGCCGACTTCCTCGCCTCCGACCGTCCGATCTGGCTCAAGTACCGCGGCGAGCACTATCCGTTCCCGAACGTGATCGACTACCCCGAGCTGCGGCCGCTGACCAACGACGTGCTGCGCCGGACGATGGTCCGGGACGAGGACTGGGCGCTGATGCCGCTGGTGGCCTACGGACCGCTGCAGTCCAAGGCCGACGGTCGCATCGCGCCGCTCGAGCCCCCTTCCGGCGACCACTGGCTCGGTACCGACGACCGGGGCCGCGACGTGCTGGCCCGTCTGGTCCACGGCACCCGGGTCTCGCTCTCCGTCGGCCTCGTGGCCGTCGGCCTGTACGTGCTGATCGGCGTGCTGCTCGGGGCCTTGGCCGGCTTCTACGGCGGCTGGGTCGACGCCGGCGTGTCGCGTGTCGTCGAGGCGCTGATGGCGTTTCCGGCGTTCTTCTTCGTGTTGATCATCCAGGGGCTGCTGCCCGCCGCGACGATCCTCCAGATCATGATCGTCATCGGCTTGACCCGCTGGACCGACATCGCGCGTCTCGTCCGCGGGGAGGTGCTTCGCCTGCGCTCGGCCGAGTTCGTCCTGGCCGGCCGGGCGCTGGGGCTGCCCCCGCGCCGCATCCTGTTCGGCCACATCCTGCCCAACGCGATGGGACCGGTGCTGGTTTCCGCCACGTTCGGTGTCGCCGGCGCGATCCTGCTGGAGAGCGCCCTGTCGTTCCTCGGCTTCGGCACCCCGCCCCCCACGCCCAGTTGGGGCGAGCTGCTGACCCAGGCGTTCGCCCACGAGGGCAGTTGGTGGCTCACGTTGTTCCCCGGGCTCGCGATCTTCGTGACCGTCACCGCCTACAACCTCGTCGGGGAGGGGATCCGCGACGCGGTCGACCCGCGGATGAACGCGGTCCGCTGACGTCCGGCCGGCGTCGCCCGCGGCGGGCCGCGGCGCCGGTTGACGGCCTCCCCCGGGGTCCGTATGCTCCTGCGCTGTCGCCTCCGGGACGAGCCGGGGGGAAGGAGTGCACAGATGGTCCTCGGATTCATCAAGCGCGGCGTCAAGGAGATGATGATCGCTCGCCCGGACGAGGCGAAGCAGCACATCATCTACAAGCACCCGGACGAGACGGTGCCGATGTACTCGCAGCTGACCGTCGATGCCGACGAGGTCGGCGTGTTCTTCCGCGACGGCCAGGTGGTAGGCACGCTGCGTGCCGGACGGCACACGCTGGACTCGTCCAACATCCCCTTCCTGTCCAACCTGGTCGACTCGTTCACCGGCGGCAACGTGTTCAAGGCCGAGGTGTTCTTCGTGTCGATCCGCGAGATCCCGAGCATCAAGTTCGGCGG
>JAFGHH010000177.1 GCA_016930215.1 Deltaproteobacteria bacterium | reverse complement strand
GTTCGTCTGCTGCACGAACACCCCCGGCGACTCCCACAGCGCCTCCGGAGCGGTCCGCGGCGCCCGCTCGGCCAGCTCCTGCGAGCCGACCGTCGTCACCGCGCGGTCCGAGCGGAACGGGTCTTCCGGGTGTCGCGCGCCGACGACGACCGTCTCGTACGAGGTCGCGGCCGCGCCGTCGAAGGTCGCCGGCCGGGCTTCGTCCGGACCGTCCGGCTCGTCGGCCTCCCCCCCGTCCTCGGTGCGACCGGCCGCGTCTTCCGCCGCCGCACCTTCCGGTCCGGCCCGCACCGCCTCCGCCTCCCCTTCCTGCGCGCGCGCGCCGGAGGCGACGGCGACCGCCGTCAGGCCGGCGGCGACCCAGGCCGCCGCCGGCAGGAAACGGAATCGCCCCCGTGTCGTTCGTGGGTTGGCTCTCATCCCGTCCCTGCGCCTCCTTCGGGGCGTCAGCCTAGCACGGGGGCTGGTCTGCTTCGGTACGTGGAACTACGTGGTACGGAAGCGGCGCGACGACCCGCCCGGGAGCCGCCTGCCGCTTGGAGGAAGCCTCCGGCGCGCACCCGGCGGGAACCCGCCCGGAACGGCGGTCGGAACGGCGGTCGGAACGGCGGTCGGAACGATGGTCGGTTGACGCCGGCCATCCCGAAGCTCAGACTGGCCCGAGAACCGCGAGGCGCGACGGGCAGGGAGGGGTCGGGACCGATGCTGCGAAGGACGACGGTGGCGCTGGCGCTGCTCCTGGCGACGGGGTGCGATTGCGGCTCGGGCACGACGACCGCGGACGACGCCGGCGGGGAGGCCGAGGTCGATGGTGCGGTCGACGCGCCGGAGGACGACGCGGCCGACGAGGCGGCCGAGGCGGAGGTGGAGGACGTCGCGGAGTTCCTGGAGGACGTCGTCGAGGTGCCGCCGGATTGCTCGTTGCCCGAGCCGCCGCCCGAGGCGCTGCTGCAGATGGGGCTCAATCCCGACGGCACGCGCCTGATTCCGGGCGGCCGCACGGTCACCCCCGCCGGTCCGGAGACGATCCTGGACGGGTTCCCGCAGGACGTGGAGGTCCACCCGGACGGCGCCGTCGCCTACGTCGTCAGCGCCAGCGACGACGACCGGTTGCTGTACGTGGTCGATGTGGAGACCGGCGGGATCCTGCAGCGCATCGAACGGGCCGAGGCGTTCTACGGCCTGGCCGTGCACCCCGACGGCACGCGCGTCTTCTCGTCGAACGGCGTGGGCGGCGACGTCGACGTGTTCAACGTGCTGCCCGACGGCACGCTGACCGCGGCGTCGGCGATCGACGTCGGCGGCTACCCGGCCGGCCTGGCGATGAACGCGACGGGCTCGCGGCTGTGGGTCGCGCGTTTCGACGGCGGCGTGATCGGCAACGGCATCGTCGAGATCGATGCCGCATCGCTCGCCGTCCGCCGGACCATTCCGCTCGCCGCCGGCGTCTGGGACGTGGTCTGGGTCCCGGGACGCGACGAGCTGTACGCCTCGGCGTTGGCCGGCGACCGGATCCACGTCGCGCTGCTCGACCTGGGCGTCTCGCTGGCCAGCGTCGTCGCCACCTCGAGCCCCGCCGGGCTGGCGGTGCGGCCGGACGGCACGCGGATCTACGCCGCGGTGTCCGGGGGCGACGAGGTGATCGCGATCCACCCCGTGAGCCAGGACATCGTGGCCCGGGCCTGGGTCGGCGACTTCGCCCTGCCGGGGGAGACCACGCCCGCCCGCAACTCGAACCCCAACGCCGTCTGGTACGAACCGTCCTCGGACCGGCTGTACGTCACGCGCGGCGGCGACAACGCGGTCCTGGTGCTCGACGCCGACGACCTCACCGTGCTCGGGGCGATCCCCACCGGGTGGTACCCGACCGACCTCGCGTTCACCCCGGACGGCGCCCGGATGGTCGTCTCGCACGGCAAGAGCGGCAGCCTGGGGCCCAATCCCGGTCGCGACATCAAGGACTGGGTCGCCGGCAGCGTGATGGTCGTCGACCTCGCCGCCGGGGACCTCGCCACCTGGACCGCGCAGGTCGAGGCGAACTTCCGGCGGCCGGAGACGGTGTTCCCGTTCGACTTCCCGGCGGAGTGCGAGCCGCCGTTCCCGATCCCGTTGCGCGAGGGCGACGTCTCGCCGATCGAGCACGTCGTGCTGGTGGTCAAGGAGAACAAGACCTTCGACTGCGTGTTCGGCGACTTCCCGGGCGCCGAGGCGGACGCCGGGTCCGAGTACCTCCACTGGGGCCGGGAGATCACGCCCAACCAGCACAAGCTGGCCGAGGAGTTCACGCTGCACGACAACTTCTACACCGACTCCGAGGTCTCGGTGCAGGGCCACCTGTGGCTGACCGGCATGTTCGTCACCGAGTACATGGAGCGGGTCTGGATCGAGGACTACCGCAGCGGCGGCTTCGAGGAGGTCTCGGTGCTCGACCAGGGTCAGCCCGACGTCGGCACCTTCTTCCAGCACCTGATTCGCCACGGGATCGATTTCACCAACTACGGCGAGGTCGTCGGCACGCTCGGGTCGGTCGGCGGCGAGACCGTGCTCTCGCACACGGACCTCGAGTTTCCCGGCGTGTTCTTCAACATGGCGGTGCGCGACGAGGCCAAGGCGCGCTACGTCGCCGAGAAGCTCCTCGACGGCGACTTCCCGCCGTTCGTCTTCATCGGCCTGCCCAACGACCACACCAACGGCACCCGGGCCGGCTCGCTGACCCCCGAGGCGATGATCAACGACAACGACTACGGGCTGGGGCTGCTGGTCGACGAGATCAGCCATTCGCCGTACTGGCCGACGACGGCGATCTTCGTCGTCGAGGACGACCCGCAGAGCTGCGCCGACCACATCGACGCCCATCGCTCGTTCCTGCTCGTGATCAGCCCCTGGGCCCGCCGCGGCCACATCAGCCACGTCCACGGCTCGTTCCTGTCGGTCTACCGCACGATCGAGCGGATCCTCGGCCTCCCGCCGCTCGGCCGCACCGACGCCGCCGCCACGCCGCTGTACGATGCGTTCACCAACGTCCCCGACGAGACGCCGTACATGGCGCTGCCCCGCACCGTCCCGGACGACGTCAACCCGGGCTGGTACCCCGGCGCGGAACGCTCGGCGACGCTCGACTTCCGCGGCCCCGATCGCTGCCCCGAGCTGTTCCCCGTGCTGCGCGCCTACCGGATGTGGCAGCGCGGCGAGCTGAGCCTCGAGGAGGCACGGGAGGCCGCCGGCCTGCCGTCGCTCGACGAGGAGGCCCGCGAGGAGGCGGGCGAGGAAACCGACGAGTACGATCGCGCCTGGGCCGCCTTCGAGCGGTGGCTGGCGGAACACCCGGAGGTGCAGGTCGAGGGGCTGCCGCCGCGGCCGTACGGGCCGCGCGACTTCGGACGGCCCCGGCCGTCTGCGGGAAGGAGGACGGGGCGATGAACCGGGTCGCCGGGCCGGGTCTCGCCCTCGCCGTCGCGGCGTCGCTGCTGCCGGGTTGCCCGGCGGGAGGGCAGGGCGTCGATGAGCCGCGCCCTGCGTCGTCCGGAGTGCTCGCGTCGGTCCGTCGCTCCGAGACGATGCACAACGGGATGGGCTCGAGCGTGTGGAGCGTCACGGTCCGCGACGACGGCGCGGTCGACGCCGAGCGCGAGAGCAACGGCGAACGGGCGGTGCTCCGCTGCCCGCCGCTCGACCCGGCCGCGACGGCCGAGCTGACCGCGCTGGTGCAGGCCGCCCGCGACGCCGGACTCGAGCCGCGCTACGACCGGTCCGCCCTGCCCGAGCCCCAGGCGAACTACTCGCCGAGCCGGACGATCGTCCTGGGCGGCGGAGGGCCGCTCGAGGTGCAGGTCGTCGGCTGGGCGGACGCGCCGTCGGAGCTGACGGCGGTCGAAGAGCGCCTGGACGCCGCCGCCGCCGGCTGCGCGGAGACCGAGCCGGCCGCGAGCGACGAGGGCTGCTATCGCTCGGACCCGGCGGACATCTACCGCAGCGTGCACCTGTGCCTGGGGCCTCCCGAGGCGGAGCCCGGCGGGTTCGTGCTTCACGAGTCGCAGACGGTGCCGGACGCGACGTTGTCGGCGACCTGGACGGGGAGCGTGGCGCCGAGCGGCGACGGGCTCGTCCTGCGGGCCGAGTGGAGCCGTTCGCAGACCGTGAACGAGCAGCTCGGCACCACCAGCGGCGGGCCCGAGGCGGCGGCGACGCGGAAGTGGCGCCTGCTTCGGGCGGCGCCGTCGGGGGGACAGACGCTGCGCGCCGAGGACGGGTCGGAGCTGGTCCTGTATCCGGAGTGAGGCGCGGGCCCGCGGCGCGCGCCGTTCGGACGACCCGCTCTGCGGGACCTACAACAGGAAGAGGAGCAGGTAGGCCGCGCCCCCGGCGGCCAGCGGGATCGTGAGATTGTCGTCGAGCCGGCGGCTGAGGAGCTCGGTCACCGCGCCCACGAGGGCCACCGCGGCGGAAATTCCCAGGAGGGACGGGAGGCCCAACCCGGGGGCCGCGAGCGCGAGGAAGCTCGCCGTGGCGACGACGGTCGCGCCGAAGAACGCGAGCGTGCCGATCAGGCTCTTCTCGCCGAGGAGCTTCCACCGTCCCCAGCGCTTGCCCACCAGCGACGCGGCCGGGTCGCCGAAGGCCAGCGCCAGCGCGCCGAGCTGGATCGCGAGCTTCGGGTACCAGAAGGCCCCGAGCAGGAGCGCCACGAGGTACCAGGTGGCGGCCGGGATGCGATGGGCCTCGCTCGGACGCGAGATCCTGCCGAAGGCGCGCGTCACGAAGCTCTCGTTGAGCACGGGCGAGAAGCGGCGCAGGAGGTCCATGATCACGAAGACCAGGAGGAGGCTCGCCCCGAGCAGCAGCAACGCCGTGCGGTCGAGCAGGAACTGGTAGGCCAGGGTGGCGACGAGCCCGACCGAGACGTGGAACAGGCTGCGGTACCAGTTCCGCGGCTTCAGGTGCGCGAGGTGCACCTTCGCCTCGGCGGGCCGCGGGGCCGTGCGCACCGAGGCGACCAGCGCCTCGTACTGGCGGCCCAGGCGCTGCCACGCCTCGCGCACCGCGCCGGTGGCGGGCCGGCGGAGCTCCACCGTGCTCGCGAACTCCCGGAGGCTCGTGGCGATCTCGTCGTACCTCCCGGAGAAACGCGCGCCCGCGTTCTGGCGCGCCTCGTGGAACCGATCCGAAAGCCGGCGCGCCCGCTGCATGACCCGGACCCGGGCGTCCTCGGCCGCCTTGCGTCCGGCGAGGCACGTCTGCTCGGTGGCGACCAGGAACCGGTAGAGACCCGAGGTGAGCTCCAGGATGTTCTCCGCCGCCATCAACGCTCCGGCCTACGGTCAACCCCCACTCGACGCCTCCGATGCCGCACTGCCGAGGAATCCGAGCGTCCGTCTCCTACCACGACCGGCCGCCGGGCTCCAAGAGAATCGGCGACCGGTCCGCGGCCGCGCAGCGCGCTCGAGCTCACCCCGCGGCGGGCTGGACCCAGTGCCTGGTGCGGGCGAAGGGGTACGTCGGCAGCGACACCCGTCGGCCGAGGTCCGCGCCCGGGAGCCGCTGCCAGTCGACGGGCGTACCGCGGACCCACAGGCGAGCCAGGGCGTCGAGGTCGCCGGCCGCGAGCGCGGCCTCCACCTCGGCCGCGTCCCCGGGGTCGCCGACCTTGCCGGCCACGAGCGGCGCTTCGGCCTCGCCCTGCGCGTACCGGCGCAGGGCCCGGGCCGCGGACGGAAGGTCGGCCGCGCACAGGGCCAGGCGTTGATCGTGCTCGTCGCGGCCCGCCCGGAGCGTATGGGCCACGTCGATGAGGCGGACCCGGTTCCCCGGCCGCTCGAGGAACTCCGCCAGCCGCGCGCCGTACTCCCGCAGCCGGTCCTCGTCCCGCGCCGAGAGCACCAGGAGCTGCGGCGACGCCCCGGTGTCCTCGTCCGCCGCGATGGGCGCCTCCTCGACCTGCTCGAGCACGACGTGGGCGTTGGTTCCGCCCACGCCGAAGGAGCTGACACCGGCGCGCCGGGGATAGCGGCCCCCCCGTCCGTCGGACGGGCGCACCCAGTCCCGCGTCTCCCCGACCAGCTCGAAGGGGCTGCCCTCGAGCTCGAGGTACGGGCTCGGCTCCGCGCAGTGCAGCGAGCGGGGGAGCCGCCCGTGCTGCATGGCGAGCAGGATCTTGAGCAGCCCGGCGATGCCGGCGGCACCCTCGAGGTGGCCGATGTTGGTCTTGACCGAGCCCAGGGCGCAGTGGGGCGTCGCGGGCGGCTCGAGCCCGGCCCGGGCGTACAGCGTGCCGAATGCCTGCCGGAGGCCGTTGACCTCG
>JAFGHH010000176.1 GCA_016930215.1 Deltaproteobacteria bacterium | reverse complement strand
GAAGCCAACGGCCTCGATTCCCGCGTCCAACGCCGCGAGGACCTGCACTACCCCGCGGTCCCCGCCGGCGAAGGCACCTGCACGGACGCCGGGGTCCCCGAGCTGTACCCGGACCGCTGCGTCGGTCCCGGCCGGATCCTGCCGATCGTCAACGACGCCTTCGCCCTCGGCGCGGCCGGCACCGACCCGTGGGTCCAGGCCGCGCGCCTCGAGGCCGCTTTCTTGTGGTTCCTCTACGTCTCGGCCTACAAGGAGCCGCACACGTGCACGGAAACCCCCCGCGACTGCGACTCGGCGTGGGCCTACTACACCGGCGGCGAGCCGCGGGACGGCGGCTTCGGCATGGCCGGCTACGTCCGGTCGCTCGACCTCGAAACCCACGACCGCGCCTGGGACGGCCTGCTCACCGTCCGCTGCTGGAAGAACCTCGACCACGAGACCGGCGTCTCCACCGACCTGGTCACCCGCGACCGCGCGATCGCGCAGCTCGACCGCGCCGCGATCCGCGGCGTGGCGCTGATCGTCCGCGAGCGCCTCGACACCCTCGCCGCCGCCGCCACCGACGAGGCGCGCCGCGCCGCCTGGGCCTTCCTCCGGATCCTCGGCGGCGTGCTCGACCGCGAGGCCATGGTCCGCGACCCGGCCGTCGCCGGGGTGTTGCGCACCGAGCTGGCCCGCACCGATCCGACCACCGTCGACATCGACGCGGCTCGGGACGCGATCGATACGCTCTTCCCCTGCCCGTAGCCGACGCTCCGGGAATGCGGGTCCCGCCGTCCCCCTCCGGTATCATGTGGACGATGAACGCCCGTCGACTCCGTGACGGAAGGATGGCGGTGTGCTCCCCGGTCGGCGTGCTGGCCGCGTGCGCCCTGCTCGTCCCCCGGCCCGTGGCCGCCGAGCCCCAACCTCCGGCGGTGGAGGCCCAGCCCCGACCGGCTGCCGCGGACGCGGCACCCGAGCTTGCGGCAGGGGAGGCCGGGTCCGAGCACGGCCAAGGCGAGCCCTCCCCTCCGGAGGACGCCGACGAGGCCGACCTCGACCCGCCGCCCCCGGAGCCCTCCGACGACGGCGATTACCAGACCACCGTCCGGGCCGGCGGGCCCGGCGAGGACACGCACGGGCGGGCCGCCTCCCGCGTCGGCCGGCGTGAAATCCAGGAACGCATCCCCCGTTCCACGCCCGATGCGCTGGTCTACGAGCCCGGGGTGTTCGTCCAGCAGACCGCCGCCGGCCAGGCTTCCGCCTTCGTCCGCGGCCGCACCGGCCAGCAGACCGTCCTGCTGTTCGACGGCATCCGCCTCAACAACTCGCTCTGGCGCCAGGGCCCCAACCAGTACTTCTTCACGCTCGACGCCGCCACGATCCACGCGATCGACGTCGTCCGCGGCTCGGCTTCCGTCCGCCACGGCTCCGACGCGATCGGCGGCGCGATCGACGCCGTGCCGATCGAGGCCCCGCTGTGGACCGACCTCCACGACCTGCAGGCCTGGCCCCGCAACACGCTGCGGCTGTCGTCGCAGGACGAGCAGGTCGCGGAACGGTTCCAGCTCGAGGCGCAGTGGGACCGCTTCGGCCTGATCGCCGGCGCCGGTTGGCGCACCGTGGGCCTGCTGGAGAGCGGCGGCGCGGTCGTCGGCACGGACGGTCGCCTGCCGTGGGTCCCGCGGTTCGAGGAGGACGGCTGCACGCCGCTGCAGGCTGTCGAGGACCCCGACCACTGCCGCACGCAGCTCGGCACCGGCTTCGACGAGCTGACCTTCGACGCCCGCGCCGCCTACGACCTCGGTCGCGACCGGAAGATCGTCGCCGCCGTCTACGGCTACCGGCAGTACGACGCCCCGCGCACCGACCAGTGCCCGCCGGCCGAGGGGCGGTGGGACGAGTGCCTGACCTACGAGGAGCAGTTCCGCACGCTGGCCTACGTCTCGTACCGCGGCCTGCTCGCCGACGGGGTGGCCGAGGACGCGCAGCTGACGTTCTCCTACCAGCGACAACACGAGCGCCGACGGCTCGACCGCCCGGCGTCGTTCTCGTCGCTCGGCGGGATCGACGACGTCGACACGTACGGCTTCGTCGGCTCCATCCGCATGGTCCCCCTCGAGCTCGGCGGCGATATGCGGCTCACGTTCCGGTACGGCGGCGAGGTGTACCACGACCGGATCGGCTCGATGGCCTGGACCGGGTTCTCCGACACGGACCAGGTCGTGTTCGCCTCCCGCGGCCAGTACCTCGAGGGGTCGAGCTACACCACCGGCGGCCTGTACCTCGAGCCGGAGCTGGACCTCGGCGCCGGGGTGGTCGTCTCCGTGGGCGGCCGGTTCGGCGGCACGCAGGCCGTGGCCCCCGCCGACGAGGTCACCGGGTCCGCCGCCATCGATGCCTCGTGGATCACCCCGGTCGGCCGCCTCGGCGTCGCCTGGGCGCCGTGGTCCTGGCTCACCTGGCGCACCAACGTCGACCACGCCTTCCGCGCCCCGAATCTCGACGACCTGACGTCGCGCCAGCAGACCGGCCCCGGGTTCCAGTTCGAGAATCCCGACCTCCGGCCGGAGCAGGCGCTGACCGTCGAGACCGGCCTCGAGCTGCGCCTCGACTGGCTGCAGGCCGACGTCTGGGGCTACTGGACCCCGGTGTGGGACGCGATGGCGCGCGCCCCGCGCCAGGCCGCCGATTGTCCGCCGGCGACGTCCACCTGCGGCGGGGCGCGGGCGCGCTACCAGCTCGTCAACCTGCCGGGCCGCGCCGACCTGTTCGGCGTCGAGCTGTCCGCGCTGGCGGAGCTGCCGCTCGGGTTTTCCCTGCGCGCCACGCTGGCCTGGGCCTGGGGCGAGGGCCCCAACCCATCGCCCGCACCGGACGACCCGGACGTCCCGCACGAGGAGACACTGCCGCTGTCGCGCATCCCGCCGCTCAACGGGACGGCCGAGTTGCGCTGGCAGGCGGACTGGGGGCTCTACGCGGGCGCCGCCCTGCGCTGGGCCACGGCACAGGACCGGCTGGCGCTGCAGGACCTGTCCGACCCGCGGATCCCCTACGGCGGCACGCCGGGCTACGCGGTGCTCGACCTGTCCGCCGGCTTCCGCTGGCGCCGCAACCTGCTGCTCGGGCTGGTCGTGGAGAACGTCACCGACACCGCCTGGCGCACCCACGGCTCCAGCGTCAACGGCCCCGGCGTCGGCGCGTCGGTGCTGCTCGAGGTGGGGCTGTAGCAGGGCCGCCGCGGGTCCGCGCCTGGTGCGGGTGCGCGCCTTGACCCCTGCAACCGCGTGGAGCAGTCTGCGGATCGTGGACCGCAGGACGACGCGCACGAGTCGCCGAAACCTCCACGCGATCCTCCCGGGCGCGCTCGTCGCCGGCCTCGTCGCGGGTGCCGCGGGCTGCGACGACGGCGGGACGCCCCACCGCTTCCCGCCCGTGTCCGCCGGCTGCACGACGCCCGAGCCGCCCGCGCCGTTGGCCACCGGCGTCGTCGTGGGAGACGGCTCGGCGGCGAGTTGCACGGAGGCCGCGCTGCGCGAGGCCCTGCAGCAGGGAGGCAACCTGACCTTCGACTGCGGGTCGGACCCGGTCACGATCCGCGTCGCCCGGGAGCTGCGGGTCCCGACGGACGCGATCCTGGACGGCGGAGGTCGAATCACGCTCGACGGCGGCGGCACGACGCGCCTCCTGCACACCGACGCGCGCGTCGCGCTCGCGGTCCGCGGGCTGGCCTTCGTCCACGGAAACGCGGCCGGCGACGACGAGGTCGCCAGCGGCGGTGCCATCCGCACCGGCTGGCTCTCGACCCTCGCCGTGTTCGACTGCTCCTTCTCCGACAACGCGGCGGCCGACGACGGCATCGAGGGGGGCGGCGCGATCTACCAGTCCAACGGCGGCGCGCTCACGGTCGTCCGTTCGACCTTCGAGCGCAACCGCGCGATCAGCGGCGGGGCCATCGACAACCTGCTGGCGCCCCTGACGGTGGTCGACTCCACGTTCGTCGACAACGCCTCGACGGCGGGGGGCGGCGCGATCTACACCGACGGCGGCAGCGAGCACCACGACGACGCGCTGGGCGGCGTGATCTCGATCTGCGGCTGCCGCTTCGAGCGCAACGAGTCGCTGGGCACCGGCGGCGCGGTCTACCTGTGGGCCTACGCGCCGGACGAGCTGTTCATCAACCGCTGCTCGTTCGTCGACAACGTCGCACTCCGTCCCGGCGCCGACGAGAGCGCCCTGGGCGGCGCCCTGCGCACCGGCAACGCCCCGCTCCAGCTCGCCAACTCGCTGTTCGTCGGCAACCACGCCGACGTCCACGGCGGGGCCTACTGGTCCCGCGGGAACCAGCCGACCCAGATCGTGAACTGCACCTTCGTCGGCAACACGGCCGGCGTGGCCGGCGCCGAGGGGGGCTACGGCGGCGCCCTGTCCGGGTTCAACATGCAGCTCCGCAACCTGACCTTCGTCGGCAACCACGCCGAGTTCACCGGCGGCGCCATCTCGGCCGAGGGCGACCAGTGGACACTCGACGGCTGCGTCTTCCTCGACAACACCTCCGCCAACCGCTGGGGGCTCAGCCAGACCTGCACCGACACGCTTCCCGGCGCCCGCAACCTCCAGTGGCCGCCGCCGGAGGACGACGGCGACCCGCCCTGCTCGGCCGACGTCGCGCTCCAGGACCCCCTGCTGGGCGAGCTCGGGGACCACGGCGGGCCGACCCGCACCATCCCCCCGCAGGACGACAGCCCCGCGCTCGACGGCGCGACCGCGTGCCCCGACCACGACCAGCGCGGCGAACCGCGCGACCCGCAGTCGTGCGACCTGGGCGCCTACGAGACCCCGTAGGGCCTCCGGCCGGCCGGAGCCGCCGGAGGTCCGGAGCCCGGAGGTCCGGAGCCCCTTGACGCCGGATGCGGTTCCCGTCAGCTTACGGAGGGGGGCGGCGGCGGGACCGACCGACGGCAGGGGACCAGGGAGGTGCACGATGAACCTGAGAACGACGGCCGCGACGACGGCCGTGCTGCTCGCGGCGTGGTCGACGGCCGGCCCGGTGGCCGGCTGCGCGGACACGGGTACCAGCCTGACCACGTGCGACCCGGGCCTGACCGACTGCGGCGGGAACTGCACGGACGTGCGCCGCGACCCCGCGAACTGCGGACGATGCGGCTATGCGTGCGGCGCGGGGCGGACCTGCGTCGATGGTTCCTGCGTCCTGGACTGCGAGCCTCCCACCACGAACTGCGGCGACGCGTGTCGCGACCTCCAGAACGACCCGGAGAACTGCGGGGTCTGCAACAACCGCTGCGGGGCCGACCGGGCCTGCGTCGGCGGCGTCTGCGTGCTGGATTGCGGGCCCGGGACCACCGATTGCGGCGGGAGCTGCCACGACCTGACGACCGACGAGCAGCACTGCGGGGCCTGCGACCACCCCTGCGCGGCGGGCGAGCTGTGCAACGAGGGCACGTGCGTCGTCTCGTGTCCCGCCGGACAGACCAACTGCGGCGGAAGCTGCGTCGACCTGGCGACCGACGAGCAGCACTGCGGCCGCTGCGACAATCCCTGCGACGCCGACGAGCGCTGTTCGGACGGCACCTGCAGCGTCGCTTGCAGCGCCGGGCTCACGATCTGCGGGGACGTGTGCCGCGACCTGATGAACGACCCGGAGCACTGCGGGGCGTGCTTCCACGCCTGCGCGCCCACCGAGGCCTGCGCCGTCGGGACCTGCTTCCCGACCTGCGCGGCGGGTCTCACGCTGTGCGGCGACGCCTGCGTCGATACGGCGACCGACCCGGCGAACTGCGGCTCGTGCGGCCACGCCTGCGCCGCGACCGAGGTCTGCACGGCGGGCGCCTGCACCCCGCTGTCGGTCGGCGTCGGCTGCGCGGACGGCACCGTCGAGGTGCGCTGGGCGGACACCGTCCACGGCTGCCGCGGCCCGACCCAGACCTGGCAGGCGTACCACGACGCGGCGGCGAGCTACTGCGCGCCCGGCTGGCGGATCGCGACCGGCCACATCGTCAACGACTACCTCACCGGCCCCGGCTACACCGACGACGTGAAGTACGCCTTCGACGGCGGCCTGTGCGACCCGGACGGCTGGGTCTTCGCCACGCGCTACGACTCGTACTCCCAGTCGCGCAGCCCCTGCGGCTGGCTGGACTCCCATCACTGGTCGCTCGGCCGTCCGCCCGGCAACCCGGCCGACGGGATCGTCTGCGAACGGTGAGGAGACCTCCGGCCCGTGTCGGGCGGGGCACGCAACGCCCCGCCGGGAGGAGACCATGAACGACCCCAGGGACCTGCTGAAGAACGCCCGCTGGCTCGGCCACGCCAGCATCGTCGTCCGCGGCACCCAGACGGTCTACGTCGACCCGTGGGAGGTCTCCGCCTCCGACCCCGCCGACGTGATCCTGATCACGCACGACCACTACGACCACCTCTCGCTCCCCGACATCGAGAGGCTCGCCCGGCCCGACACGGCCATCGTCGGCCCCGCGATGTGCAAGGAGGCGCTCGGAGCGCGCCTGACCGTGATCGAGCCCGGTGCGGGCCTCACCGTCCACGGGGTCGAGCTCGAGGCGGTCCGCGCCTACAACCCGAAGAAGCCGTTCCACCCCAAGGAGTACGGCGGCCTCGGGTTCGTCTTCACCGTCGACGACGTCCGCTACTACCACTCCGGCGACACCGACCGCATCCACGAGATGGGCACCGTCCGCGCCGACGTCGCCTTCCTCCCCGTCGGCGGCAAGTACACGATGGACGCCGCCGAGGCGGCGGAGGTCCCGACGCTCGTGCGCGCCCGGGTCGCCGTCCCGCTGCACTACGCCAAGATCGTCGGCGAGCTGGCCGACGCCGAGCGCTTCGCCAAGCTGTGCAAGGTCCCCGTCGTGATCCTCGAACGCTCGTAGCCGGCAGGAGGAAGCGATGACCCGTCGACTCGCCCCGTGGTTCCTCGCGGCCCTCGTTGCCGCCCTGCTCGCCGCCGCCGCCGCCGCCCAGGTTGCGCCGGCCGCGGCGCCCGACCCCGGCCCCCCCGGCGACGGCGGCGAAGCGCAGGCCCCACCGACGCCCGGCCCGCCGGTCCCCCCGACGCTCCCCGCGCCGACCACCGCGCCGGTCGCGGAGAGCTCGAACTACGACAACTGGTTCACGGACGAGGCGCTCCGCGTCGAACTGTACCACTGGGGCGGGGCCCGCGACGACCAGTACCTGTTCGACCGCGCCGTCCGCGAGCCGTTGTGGCCCGGCATGCGCAAGGTGCTCCTCGACGTGACCGGCTACGGCAAGTACCGCTTCCGCGTCCAGGACCTCGCCTCCGGCACGACAATCTTCTCGCAGGGCTTCTGCACGCTGTTCGGCGAATGGCAGGCCACCCCCGAGGCGCTCGAGCTCAAGCAGCGCCGGACCTTCGAGGAGTCGGTCCGCTTCCCGTTCCCCAAGGCTCCCGTGCGGCTGATCCTCGACCGCCGCCAGGACGTCCCCGGTCCGGACGGCCGCGGCAGCTTCCAGGAGGTCTTCCGCCTCGACCTCGACCCCGCCTCGCATCTGGTCGCCCGGGATCCGCTGGACGACCGCTACCCGCTGCTCACGCTCCACGAGAGCGGCGACCCGCGCGAGCGGATCGACATCCTGATCCTCGGCGACGGCTACACGGCCGGCGAGATGGAGAAGTACCGCCGCGACGCACGACGCTTCGCGGCCGTCCTGCTCGGGGACGCGGCGTTCGCCCCGCACCACGGCCTGGTCAACGTCTGGGGCCTCGAGGCGCCGTCGCGCGACAGCGGCCCCGACGAGCCGCGCAAGGGCCTGTTCCGCGATACCGTCGTCGGCACGACCTTCAACACCTTCGACTCCGAGCGCTACCTCACGACCGCGCACGACCGCGCGCTCCGCGAGACCGCCGCCCACGTCCCGTACGACGCGCTGTACATCCTCGTGAACACGAGTCGCTACGGCGGGGGCGGGATCTACAACCAGTGGGCGATCTTCCCCTCGGACAACGAGTACGACAACTACGTCTTCCTCCACGAGTTCGGCCACAGCTTCGCGGGGCTGGCCGACGAGTACTACGACTCCGGCACGTCGTTCGACGACGCGTTCTACCCGGCCGGCGTCGAGCCCTGGGAGCCCAACATCTCCGCGATGCTCCCCGGCAGGCCGCTCAAGTGGGAGAAACTCGTCGCGGCCGGCACGCCGATCCCCACGCCGGACGACGAGGCGCACGCCGCCGTCGTCGGCGCCTTCGAGGGCGCCGGCTACAAGGCCAAGGGACTCTATCGTCCGTACCGGGACTGCCGGATGTTCCACAAGGGGCTGGTCCCGTTCTGCCCGGTCTGCGCCGCGTCGTTCGAGACCGTGATCCGGCTCTACACCGAGTGAGGTGTCGCATGCGTCGAACCCTGCTCCTGGCCGCCGTCGCCCTGGCCCTCGCCGCCTGCAAGCGGGCGGAGACCTCCGGCACCACGATCGATGCCGCCCCGCCGCCGACGGTCGATGTCCCCGGCGGCAACGTTCCCGCGACACCGTCCGGCACGGCATTCGCCGCGACCGAGGGCGACCCGCGCGAGGAGCTGACCGGCCGCACGTACGACGTGCTGCTGGACGGCACGTTCGCCTACCGAGCCACGACCGCCGGGGTGGTCGTCGAGGATCTCTCGCAGCCGCAGACGCCGCAACGCCTCGCCGTCGCCGAGCTTCCGGGCTCGGTCAACCGCCTGGCGCTGGTGGGCGACGTCGAACGCCCCGCGGCCACCGCCTGCCCCGCCCTGCCCGATGGCGGTACCAACCCCGCCTGCGGGGGCGGCCCGCCGCGGCGCGTGCTGGCCGCCGCCGCCGGACCCGTCGGCGTGGTGCTGTACGACATCCGCGACCCGGCGCAGCCGGTCGAGCTGTCGCGCTTCGACACGCCCGGCGCCGCGATGGGTCTCGCCGCCACGTACCCCAACCTGTACGTCGCCGACGGCACCAACGGCGTGCTGGTGCTCGACGTGCGCGACCCCGAACGGCCGCTCGCGCTGGCCGGCACCGACGGTCTGCCGCCCGACTTCTCGGCCTTCGCCAACGGGCCGGGCCCGGCCCGCCCGACGCCGGCGGTCGATCAGCCGGCTCCGGTGGACGCGGACACGCCCGCGCCCGAACCCCCCGCGTCCCCGTACGTCCGCGACGTGCTGCTCGACGGCAGCCGGCTGTTCGCCGCGTCCGGACCGGCCGGGCTGATCGTCTACGACGTGCGCGACCCGCTGCGCGTCGGCGGCAACCTGGTGCTGATGCCCCACGCCGCCATCGATACCCCGGGCGACGCCCGCGCGGTCGCCGTGGACGGCACGACGGCCTACGTCGCCGACGGCCCGGCCGGCCTGCAGATCATCGACCTGGGCCTGGCCGAGCCCGCTGCCGGGCCCGCCATCGTCGCGACCTGGGCCACGCGCGACGTCTGTCGCGACGTGAAGATCGCCGTCGGCCGCGACCGCGCCCTGTTCCCGCCCACGGCCTACCTCGCCGTCGGCGACCGCGGCCTCGAGGTGCTCGACATCAGCGATTCCGCGGCTCCGCAGCCCCGGGGCCGCCACGAGGCGCAGCGTCCGGTGAACCGCATAACGGTCGGCCCCAACGGCTTGCTGCTGCTGTCCAACGACGCGGCGGGTCTGCTGGTGGTCGACGCTGCCGACCCGGCCGCCATCCGGGTCGTCTTCCCCCACGACTGACCTGCCCCCGAAACGGGGTCGTCGCCGGGGTCGTCGCCGGGTCCCGCCCCCGGCCGGGACTACGCCTCCCGCCGCTGGAGCGCGTCCGCGATCGCCTCGCCGAGGCGTTCCGTCTCGAGCGGCTTGGCGAGCACCGCGGCGCCGAGATCGGTCGGCGGCAGGAAGCCCCGCGCGGCGTGGCCGGTCATCATCACCGCCGGCAGGTGGGGCCGGATCTCCCGCAGCCGGCGCAGCGTGACCACGCCGCCCATGCCGGGCATCACGATGTCGACCAGCGCCAGCGCGATCCGCTCGCTGTGCCGTTCGAGCAGGTCGAGCGCCGCGGGCCCGGAATCGGCGACGACGACGCGGTAGCCGAGCGACGTCACCATCCGCTCGACCTGGCGCAGCACCTCGGCGTCGTCGTCGACCACCAGCACCAGCTGTCCGTCCCCGCGCGCCGCGGGCGCGGTCGGGCGCCGCGGGGTCACGGCGCGCTTCGGCCCGGTGCTCGGACCCGACTTCGCCGGCAGGAACACCGTGAAGGTGGAGCCGCGGCCCGGCTCGGACCGCACCGTCACGTGACCGCCGTGGGCCCGCACCGTCGCGTAGACCGACGCCAACCCCAGGCCCCCGCCGCTCCCCGCCGGCTTGGTCGTGAAGAACGGCTCGAACAGACGGCCCAGGGTCTCGCGGTCCATCCCCACGCCGGTGTCGCGCACGACGACCCGCACGTGCGGGCCGACCCGCGCCTCGGGTCGCGCCGCCACGTAGGTCTCGTCGAGCGTCAGACGGTCGGCCTCCAGGAACAGCTGGCCGCCCTTCGGCATCGCCTCCAGGGCGTTGGTCGCGAGCGCCAGCAGCGCCGCCGCCAGCCGCTCGGGATCCCCCTCGACCGCCGGCAACCCGTCGGCGGCCTGGACGTGGACCTCCATGTTCGCCACCGTCGATTGCCGCACCTCGTCCCCCAGCTGCGCCAGCACGCCGCCCAGGTCCACCAGCTCCCGCTGCGCCGGCTCGGACGCCCCGAACTCCGCCAGGCCGCGCGCCAGCTCGGCCGCCCGCAGCGCCGCGTTCTGCGCGGTGGTGATCTCCCTGTGCAGGGCCGACTGCGCATCGAGCTCCAGGCTCATCACGTCGAGGGTCCCGATCACGACGGTGAGGAAGTTGTTGAACTTGTGCGCGATGCCCCCGGCGAGCTGCCCGACGGCATCGAGCTGCCGGGTACGGACGAGCAGCTCCTGCACCTGCCGGAGCTGCTCCAGCGCCGCCTCGGCCTCGCGGTTCTTCTGGACCAGCACCTCGTGCAGCGTCCGGAACTCGGCCTCCGCCCGCGCCCGGTCCGAGACATCGACCACGATCGCCAGCGTCGCCGGACGTCCGCCGAAGCGGGTCGGCCCCAGGTGGACGTCCACGGGGATTTCGCGCCCCGTCCGCGTCCGGTGCCGCTGCTGCAGCCGGGGGTCGGCCGCACCGAACACCACCGTCGGGATCCGCTCGTCGGCCGTCGGTGACGCCACCTCGAGGTCCGAAATCGTCCGCTCGCGAATCTCCTCGCGGGAATACTCGTACCGGCGCAGCGCCGTCTCGTTCGCGTCGAGAATCCGCCCGTCGTCGCGGTCGAAGACGATGGCCGCCTGCGGCAGCGCGTCGAACAGCGCCGCGTAGCGCCGTTCGGTCTCGAGCGCCGCCGCCAGCGCGAGCTTCTCCTCCGTCACGTCCCGCCACAGGCAGATCGCCCGCGGGTCCCCCCGGGCGGTCGTGCCGTACAGCCACAGGCGGGCCTTCAGCCAGCGCCACGCCGGGCCCGGACCTTCGGCCGCCGGGCCCGCCGCCGTCACGCGGAACTCCAGGTCGCGCGTCCGCCCCGCCTGCACCTCGGCCGCCCCCGCGACGAAGGCCCGCACGGCCGTCCGGTCGTCCGGATGCACGAGCTGCTCGATCCAGGCCGTCGGCCACAGCTCGAGCAGCCGCAGCGCCGGAATCCCCGCCACGCGATCCAGCGTCGGCGAGACGTATTCCAGCGTGCGTCCCCCGTCGCAGAGGACCAGCACCGCGTCGGGCAGCCCCAGCACCACCTCGGCGAGCGAAGGCGTTCCGGCGGGCCCCGGGGTGGGCAGTCTGCGGTCCATTCCCCCCCTACGGCAGCTTGACGATGCCGGCGTCCTGCATCGCCTTCACCTGGGCGCGGGCGCGGCGGATGGTCTGTTCGGCCTCCTGGAACAGCTGGTCGCGGCCGACCTTGCGCTGCGCGATCCCCTGTTCGATCGCCTTCATGCCCACCGCAACCGCCTCGCGCGGGAACACCGACCACTCGTCCATCGTCGGCAGCAGGTAGTCCTCGCGCATCCCCTTGTCCTCGGCGGTCCTGGCCAGCTCCTCGGCCGCCGCGATGCACATCTCGTCGGTGATCGTCTTGGCCATCACGTCGAGCGTGCCGCGGAAGATGCCGGGGAAGCCGAGCGAGTTATTGACCTGGTTGGGGAAGTCGGAGCGGCCCGTCGCCACGATCCGTGCCCCGGCCTCCTTGGCCTCCCACGGCCAGATTTCCGGGATCGGGTTGGCGCAGGCGAAGATCACCGAGTCCTTCGCCATCTTCTTGACCCACTCCGGCTTGATCTTGCCGGGACCGGGCGTCGACACCGCCACGACGACGTCCGACCCCTCCATCGCGTCGGCGATCGTCCCCTGGCGCTGCTCGCCGTTGGTGATCGACGTCAGGCGCCACTTCACCGGCTCCTCGGACTTCACCTCGCTGCGCCCCTTGTGCAGGATCCCCTTGGAATCAACGAGCATGATCTTCAGCGGGTCGGCCCCGGCGGCGATCAGCATCTGGCAGATCGACATGTTGGCCGCCCCGGCGCCGATCAGCGCGATGCGCACCTTGTCCCGCTGCTTGCCGACGATCTTCAGCGCGTTGATCCAGCCCGCCACCGTCACCGCCGCGGTGCCCTGCTGGTCGTCGTGCCAGACCGGGATCCGGCACTCCCGGCGCAGCGTGTCGAGGATCTCGAAGCACTTCGGCTTCGCGATGTCCTCGAGGTTGATGCCGTTGAACGAGGGCTGGAGCCACTTCACGAACTGGATGATGTCCTTCGCCGCGTGGGCGTCGGTGCAGATCGGCACCGCATCGACCCCGCCGAGGTACTTGAAGAGCAGCGCCTTGCCCTCCATCACCGGCAGCCCGGCTTCGGGACCGATGTCGCCCAGTCCCAGCACGCGCGTGCCGTCGCTGACCACCGCCACCGCGTTGCGCTTGTTCGTCGCGGCGAACACTTTTTCCGGATGCGCCTGGATGTCCTTGCAGGTCGCCGCCACCCCCGGCGTGTACCAGATCGCGAAGTCATCGATGTTGCGGATGCAGCACTTGGGCACGACCTCCCACACGCCGTTGTAGAACTCGTGCAGCCGCAGCGAGTCCTTCGCCGGTTGCTCCGCCTTCGCCAGCAACTCCTCCTTGGTCAGCTTGCGCTCCTCGGCCATCTCACACCTCCTCCGCCTCGCGACCACGGACCATGAGCCCGCGGCCGGCCGACGGATCCTCCCGGATCCGCCCGCCGGAACCACCGAAACCGCCCAAGGTCGAATCCCGAAGGACTACTTCCCCGCCGCCTTGCGGGCTTCCGCCGCCGCCTTGCGCTTGCGCACGACGCGGGCCTTCAGCCGCCGCTGCGCTTCGCGCCGCTTCATCTTCAACGAATGCCTGCGATCGTGATTGCCCATCGCTTCCACCTTCCCCGGGACCCCCTCGCGGAGCCCGGCGAGCAGGCTATTGCCACAGGTCGGGAAAAGAAGGAAGGGGGGACAGGGAAGCGGCGTCGCGGCGGCGGGTCCGGGCCCGCCGCCGTCAGGAGTCGGGAACCGGGGACGTGGAAGGCTCCTCCGGCGCCACGACCGCGGAGCCCGGCAACGCCTCGGGACGGATCCCCAGGATGAATCGGTCCCGGTACGACGCGAAGTCGTCGAGAACGACGTCGTCGCCGTCGACCCCGCGGTCCCGCAGCAGGTCCGCGTCGACCTCGTCCAGGTACCGCGCCAGCGCCGGCACCGCGTACGGGAGGTAGCTCCAGTGCCACGGCTCCGGCTGGACCCCCCCACGCGCCACGTCGTACACCAGGTACCAGCCGAACTCGTGCGCCCGCGCCGCCAGCCACCGCTGCGCCGGCAGACAGTCGTCCGCGCCCCGCTCGGCCTTCTGCCCCGCCGCCGGCTCCCCGCCGGGATCCGGCTCGCCCGGTTCCCCGGACGAGGCCGGCTCCAGCCCCTCCCGGAGCAGCAGGTCGGCGCAGCCGTCCGCGAAGGTCTGCGCCATGTCGACGTCGGTGCCCCAGTGGTGCCGCGAGGTCCCCGGGAACGCCGTGTACGACAGGATCAGCCGCACCTTCTCCGCCGCCGAATGGTCCCGCGTCAAGGTGAGCCGGCTGCCGTCATCGGCCCGGACCGTGGAGAGTCCGCGGTACTTCGAGTTCCACAGGTAGCGTTGCTGCGACAAGGTGCGATGCCCCGAGCGGGCCCAGACATCGACCCCGTCGGCCCGCGCGGCCCGGGTCATCGACTCCAGCGCGTCCGCCGGCTCCCGGAGCAGCTTGGCCTCGCTCCAGCGCGGCCCGAACAGCCGCGGCGTCCGCCAGCCGATCAGGTGCAGCGGCGTCAAGGCCTCGATCGCCGCCGGGGCGCCGCGCAGCGGGTCGACCAGCGAGCGCAGCACCGGCAGCGGCGCCGCGAAAGTCACCCCGATCAGCCGGAGGAAGTCCCGTCGCTCCATCGTCGCCCGTCGACTCCGCCGCCCCGGCCCCGATTCATCCGAAGAAGATCCGGTTGAGGTTGGACCCTGCCGGATAGGCGTAGGAGCCCGCCCCGTAGTATCCGTAGACGATCACCCCCACCGGCAACCCGTCCGCCAACACCTCGTGCCGCCCGTCCTCGATCCGACAGTGGTACGCCCGGTAGACGGTCCCATCGAGTTCGCCGTCGGCGTAGGTCGGAGTGCAGGTCGTCGCGACGTCCGCCCCGTCGATCGTCGCCGAGGCCCCGGTGGGCATCGACACGACCGCCCAGTTCTCGGAGAACCCGACGCCCGTGGTGAAGATGTAGTTGTTCCGCCGCTGCTCGACCGGCGGGACGTACATCATGTCGCCGTCCCCTCCGGCGCCGGGCCGCCAGTCGTAGCACTGCTCCATCGAGGAGATGAACTGCACCACGTGCACCGGCGGGTCGGACTGCAGGGTGAACCCGTCGCGGGTCGAGAACTCCCGCCACTCGCCCTGCCCCAGCATGAAGTCGGCGTCCGCACCGGGCAGCGTCGTGGTCACGTGCGTGTCCGGCCGCACCGCCAGCACGCGGTAGTGGTCGTACTCGGTCCACCCCGATCCCGGTTGCGCCCGGATCGGCGAGCGCGAGACGACGAAGTTGTTGCCCATCGTGCTGACCGGCGTGATCTGCGCCCCCATGTACTCCGCACAGCAGGCGTCGGTGGTCCCGTCCGGCAACGTCACGCCGCCGACGACCGCCAGATCGACCCCCACGTACACCACCACCGGCCCGCTGGCGTGCACCAGCGTGCCGGTCAGGTCGGGCAGCGGGTCGGTGAACGCGTTCATCTCGAGCCCCTCGAGATTCAACACGTCGAACTGGTCGAGCGCGAATTCGGTTTCGACGCCCGCGTCGATCGGCGCGACCGGCAGGATCCCCGCCTCGGGTTGACCCACCCCCTCGAAGATGCTGTGCGTCGGCGTGACCCACACCGTCGTCCCGTCCTCGACGCCGACGACCGTCACGTAGACCCGGTTCGGGTGGTTGAGGCCCAGCGCCGGCATCCGCATCGGGTTCGCGGGCGGCCAGCCCACCGCGTAGTACTCGGCGTCCAGCGCCGTCGTCGGCAGCAGCACCAGCGCTCCGTTGGAGAACGCCTGCTCGATCGGGTTGAAGGCGTAGGCCACCACCGGCGTCGTGCTCGTCACCCGATAGACCCGGCGCGACAGCCCGGTCTGCGGGTCGTCGTCCACCCCCTCGGCGTTGTCGCCGTCGACGTCCCAGCGCGGCAGGTTGAACACGTGCAGGTCCAGAGGGGGCACGCCGGCCCGATCGACCTCCCGCAGCGCGTGCGCCTCGCCCGGCAGCCCGTCATCGACCTCGATCCGCACCTCCGAGGCGTACAGGTTCGAGAGGTTCGCCACGACCACCGCGAACTGCGCCGCCGCCGCCCAGTCGGTCGAGTTCTCCGCGTTGTCGAGGTCGACCGCCCAGTATTCGCAGCCGATGTTCGACCGATCCCGCGCCGCGATCGCGCAGGGGTTGATGCACACCCCGGTCAGCTCCTCGCAGGTCTCGCCCTCCGCCGGGTCGCAGGTGTCCGCCAGCAGCCACGACTCGCCGTCGGGCTGGCACTGCATCACGTCGTTGCCCTCGCACCGGAAGACCCCGGGCCGGCAGACCACGCACCCCAGCCCCTCGTAGCAGATGTCGCCCGACTCCTCGCACGACACGCCTGCGCCCCACAGCCCCCCCTCGCAGGTCTGCGACACGTTCCCGACGCAGCGCTGCTGCCCGTCCGTGCACTCGCCGACCTCGCCGTCCCGGGCGTCGAGCCGCACGTCGGTCACGTTGTCGTCGTCGCCGCAACCCCCAAGCGCCCCGAGCACCGTCACGCACACGACCAGGCTGAGAAACCGCATCGCCGCACCTCCCGACCCCCGGAGGATACCCTCCACCCCCTCGACCGGCAAATCCCACGTTCAACGGCGCCAGGCCCGCGGGCTGAGAATCCCGGCCGGGTCCAGCGCCCCCCGCACGGTCTCCAGCAGCTTCTCGTAGGCCGGGTCGAGCCGTCCGCCCGGCAACTCCGGTTGCATGGCACAGACTCGATCGAAAGGAGCGGCCGGGTCAAACGCGGCGACGACGGCGCGCGCGGCTTCCCAGCAGGGCGGCACCGAGCACCGCGAGCGCCCCGACGAGCCACCCGGCGGCGCCGGAGCTCCGGGCGGTCCGGCAACCGCAGCCGGTGGTCGCCCAGCCGCCACCCGTGAAGCACTCCTCGCCCTCGCAGTCGTCCGGGTCGACGTACTCGCCGACGTCGTCGTAGGTCGCCTCGCCGATCAACCGCACGTCGACCCACGGCTCGTCGGGGTCGTTGGTCTCGAACCGCAGCACGCCGCGCGCCGTGCCTTCGCCGTCGGGGTCGAAGGAGACGATGATGTCGTCCATCCCCGGCGCCGGGATCGTGATCGGCGGCTCCTCCGGGTCCCCCAGCCGCGGATCGACGCCGAACGGCAGCCCGGTGCGCGCGTAGAGCTGCAGGTCCTCGAAGCCGACGTTCTCGACCGCGAAGCGCTTCATCCGCGGCCGACCCACCTGCGTCGCCCCGAAGTTCAGTTCCGCCGCCGCCTCGATGTCGGGGAAGTAGAACGTCAGCTCCTGCGGGTCGAAGATCCACTCGTCGCTCATCTCGGGGATCGGGATCCCGACGTTGATGATGTCGAAGCCGAAGCTGAACCCCAGCACCTCGAACTCCACCTCGGGGTGGATCGTCACGATCATCTGGTGCGAGAGGTCCGCGACGTACTGCGCCGTCAGGTTCAACATCGGCGAGCCGCGGGGGTACACGAACGCCCGGCCGTACTCCTCCACGATCTCCTGTTCGTGCTCGCTGACGATGATCTTGTTTCCCTGCAGGTAGCTGTGAAGGTCGACCGAGAGGTAGATCTTGATGTTGACCGAGGCGAAGGCCGAGATCTCCGGCAGGACCAGGTCGAGAATGTCGTAGGAGAAGACCAGGAACCGGGGCACCTCGCACAGCAGGTGGGCCGGCCGGTCCGGATTGCCCGACAGCAGGAACGGCGTGAACTCCATCCCGCGGTCCAGGCAGCCGATATCGATGTGCGGCACGTAGGGGATGGGCATCTCGCCGCGCGAGTGCCCGACCAGGGGGACCTCGATGTCCCAGCGGATCCGCGCGTCGAAGAAGACGCCGATCGCCTGGGAGAACTGGCCGCCGCGCGGGTCGCCCTGGAAGTAGAGCTGGGTCGCCGGGGGCCAGAGCAGCACCCCTTTGCCCTCCAGGTCCGCCTCGAACTCGCACGCGATGCGGAACTGCACGCGGACCTGCACGTCCGAGCCCGACGGCACCCAGCCGGTGTCCCAATCGACCCCCACGCCGCAGAAGTCCTGGAAATAGTCCCAATGCACCGGCGACTCGGTCCGACCCGGAATCGCCGCTCCGGCGGAGGCGGGCGCAAGCAGCACGCCGCACGCCACCAGGGCTCCGACCAGCCCACGCACACCGAGATTGCGGCGCATCGTCGTCCTCCTCCTAGCCCGGCGCCAGGCAACACAAGACGCCGCCGCCCTGCGGTCCCGGCTTCGTCGCCTGATCCGCCTCGTCGAACTGGTCCGGCCACGTCGTCGTTTCGCCGCAGTCCCACGGCGCCGGCAGGTCGTCGCACTCGTCGCCGCTCGACCGCGTCAACGGCGCACACGTCCCCCGGTCCGCCCCGCCCCCCGCGGTCCCGAGGCCGTAGAAGTCGTTCGACCCGATCCCGCACACGTCGTCGTCCGCCGGCCCCGAGACCGCCGCCGTGAAGAACGTGCCGGCCGGGAAGTCGGACGGGATCCCCGCCGACGTCCGCTGCTGCACCTCGAGCGGCGAGGCGCAGGGGCGCCAGCCCTCCGCGCAGAGGTCCGCGAGCGAGCAGCCGATGCCGTTGGGGTTCGTCGAGTTGTTCCCCGCGTTGCGCGCACAGGCCGGCACCGCGTGCAGGATCCCCGCGACCTGGAACCCGCCCCCGCACGCCGCGATCTCCGGGTACGACTCGAGGTTCAGGAACGCCTCCCGCGTGTTGTCCGCGCAGCCGTTCAGACTGCACATCGTCGCGCACACCACCTCGTCCGGCCCCGCGCAGACGTACGTCCCCCCGCAACCGTCGCACGGCGTCCCCGGACTGGCGCGCAGGTTCGCACACCCTCCGCACGGGTTGCGCACGGCACATGCGTCCGCGGCGTCGGAGATCTCCAGCCCGTAGTCCTCGGGCAACGGCACGTCGAGGTAGATGCCGTCCGGGCGCGGACCGTCCGGCGCCGTGTCCCCGTCCCGGACGATGTCCCGCGGCGTCACCTCGGGCAGGAAGACGTCCTCGTCGTCCGCCTCCGTCGCCGCGCAGCCGACGATCCCGACCGACACCCAGACCATGACCCAACGTGCCCGCATCACGGCCGTAGTATAAACGGGAATCCGCGGGTCGGCCAGGGGCATGCTCGGCGGGTTCGACATCCCTCCCCGCCAGGGCTATCCTGACGATCATGCAATCGGAATCGAGATCCCGGCCCCACCCGACGATGCACGTCGCCCTCGCCGCCCTCGCCGCCCTCGCCGCCGCCTGCTCCGACCCGTCCCCCGGCTCCCTCTGCGACGGCGTCACCTGCAGCGGCCACGGCTACTGCGTCACCGACGGCGTCTGGCCGGTCTGCGTCTGCGAGCCCGGCTACCGCCCCTCCGGCACCTCGTGCGTGTCCGACTCCGATGCGGCCGACGTGCCCGTCGAAGCGGACGGCGGGACGGACCGCGACGCCGAGCCCGACGGTGTCGTCGGCACGCTGATCGTCCTGCACGGCTACGAGCTCGAGTTCGCCGTCAACGTCGATGCCCTCGATCGGTCCCGCGTCCGCTTCTACGGCGGCTTCAGCCGCGCCCCCGGCATCGCCGCCGTCACCAACGCCCGCGTCACCTCGTTCGCGATCGTCGGCACCGACGCCACCCGCGAGGCACTCGACCCGCAACCTCCCGGCGGCGGAGCGCTCGACCCGCTGCCCCTCGCCCAGCAGCAGATCTTCGCCGACCTGGTCGCCACCGAGGACGAAGCCGCCCTCTGCGTCGGCGCCACGCCGGCCCTGCATCGCGGCGCCGCCGGCACCCACGACTTCGTCGTCCGCCTCGCCGGCACCTCCAGCCAGGGCGACTGGACGGCCGAGGCTTCCGTCGAGGGCGACGACGTGCTCCTCACCTGCCACGCCGGGCTCAGCCGCATCGGCTCCGGCACGGCGTCGCTGGTCCGCTTCCCCGACCCCGTCGGCGACAGCACCGACCTCTCCGTCGTGGTCGACCTCCTCGCCGCGCCGACCTCCGACACCGTCGTCCTCGGCTCGTTCGTGCTGGCTGCGGAAGGCCTCACCGAGACCTTCACGGTGCCGGCCGGCGCGACCGCCTCTCCCTGCGACGGCGGACGCGCCTGCATCGTGCTGCGCTACACCGGCACCGAGCTGATCCCCGGGACGCTCTGCCCCGCGCTGCCCGCACTCCCTCCGCAGATCTACTTCCTGTACTCCGGGTCGCTCGACCCATCGTCCACGAGCGGGGACTTCTCCGGCGCCGCCCCTGCCGGCCAGTGCCAGAGCATGCTGGACGCGCCGTAGGCGTCGCGGCCTACGGCAGCTCGAGGATCCGACCCTCGACCCGCGGCGCGACCGAGCCCCGCGCCCGGAGGTATGCGGCGAGCGCCGCGTCCATCGTCTCGCCCGGCACCGAATCGCCGTCGGCCAGCATCGCGTAGCCGTCGCCCCCCTGGTCGACGAAGTCGCAGGTTGCCAGCGTGAGGCGCGTGTCGTCGGCCGCCACCGGCGTCCCGTCGTCCAGCGTCACCGACACGACGCGGTTCCCCGCCGGTCGCGCCGCCGAGAACGTGAAGCGGAAGCCGGAGATCTGGGCGAACCACGAATTGGGGGCCGGCAGCGTCTCGACGCTGTGCTCGCAGATCGCCCACAGCTGCGCGCCGGTCACCGTCCGGGTCACCACCGCGTTGCCGAAGGGCAGCAGCGTCCGGACGTCCCCGAGCACGAGGTCGTACGGCGGTCCCGCGGCATACCCCGCCCCCGGCCGCCGCAGGGTGCGGTCCACCGGCGCGTAGCTCGACGGCAGCACGCCCCGGATCCCCCCGCGGTTCGTGAACGCCAGCTGGGCTCCCGTCCGCCAGCGCAGCGCGTCCGCCACCAGGTTCCCGATCGGCAGCTCGAACCGCCCCGGCCCCTCCGGGCCGCCGCCGAGCTCCTCCTCCGCCGTCCCGAGCCGCTCGTCGAACACCGCCGCCAGCTCGAGCCGCAGCGACTCCAGCCACGCCTCCATCGCCGCGTCGGGGCCCACGCCGCTCACCGGCGTCGGCACCAGCTCGGCCCGCGTCGAGACCACGCGGCGCGCCGAGAAGTCGTAGCGCAGCTCGAGGCGCGCGAAGTCGACCCCGGCGTCCCGCGTCTGCACCACCAACCGGCCGCCGACCCGCCGCACGCAATCCCGGTGGCTGTGCCCGCCCACCACCACGTCGAACCCGGTCGCCGCGCGGGCGAAATCCACCAGCGGCCCGACCGGCTCGCCCGCCTCGTCCTCCGAGCACACCTCGAGGTGCGTCAGCGCCACGAAGACGCAGGCTCCCTCGGCCGCCGCCGCCTCGCGGGCCGACCGCGCCGCCGCCACCGGGTCGGTGATCGCCAGCGTTCCCAGCGTCCCCGGGCGCACGAGACCCGCGGTGTCCGGCGTCGCGATCCCGACGACCGCCACCTTCAACCCGTGCAGCCAGAACGTCGCGTACGGAAGCGCGCAGACCCTGCCCGGCCGCGCGGGACAGGCCAGGTTCCCCGCCACCCCCTCGAGGTTCGCGGCGAGGAACGGGAACTCCGCCCGCTGGGCCAGCCCGGCCAGATGCTCGAGCCCCCGGTCGAACTCGTGATTGCCGAGCGCGTTGGCGGCGAATCCCATCCGGTTGGCGGCATCGATCGCCGGTCGGTCGCCGAACTCCGCCGACAGCGGCGGGCTCGCCCCGAACAGGTCCCCGGCCGACAATACCAGCACGCTCGGGTCGGTCGCCCGCTCCGCCGACAGGTACCCCGACAACGCCGCCGCCCCGCCGACCTCGCCCCGCGACGCCGTCGCCACCGGCTCGAGCTGGCCGTGCCAGTCCGAGAACGCCGCGATCGATAACGAGACCTCCGTGCACGCCAGTTCCGCCTCGACCGCGTGGCCCAACAGCCGCGCGAAACTGTGCGGCCCGATCCACCGCACGGCGTCCAACTCCGCCAGCGAATCGAACCGCTCGTCGTCGGACGTGCCCTCCACGCCGTCCGGGCCGGCCCGGTACGCGAGCAGCGCCTCCGCCGCCCGCCGATCGAGGCCCACCGTCGCGCGCAGCCGCACCAGGTCCGCCGTGTCCGCCAGCCGCAGCACGCCGCAGGCCGTCGCGGTCCCCTCCTCCACGCCGGACCCGTCCGCCTTGCCGTCCACCAGGAACGGCTCGTCCATCCCGTCGGCCCGCTCCGGCTCGAGGAGACACCCCACCCCCGCCCCGCCCAGCACCAAGCACGCCCACGCGACGAACGGCTTGTGCATCGGGTCGTCTCCTCCTCTCCCCGGACGCGCCGGCAAAGTGCAAGTCCCGTTCCCCCGTTTCGCCCTGCGCCGCGTGCGTCAACCTTCCGGAACGACTCGCACAGACCCGCCTCCCGGGCACCGCGTTGGGGTGCCTTCGCCCCAGGACCCGGGGTGCCCGGACCTCGGCGACAAGGTGGGATACCGTGAAGCCCGGGCCCCTGCCGCGCAACCAAGGAATCGGATGCGCGGGCGGCCGCCACGGGCCGACTCGCCTCCGGGAGCGTGACGATGCCCCCGCGAAACACCATCTTCATCGTCGACGAACGGCCGCTGTCCCGTCACGCCCTGTGGCGCCGCCTCGCCGGCCCCGGCCGCTCGTTCCGCTTGTTCGGCGACGCCCGCTCCGCCCTCGCCGCCCTCGAGGCCGAGAACCCCGCGCTCGTCATCGCCGACCTCGACCTCCCCGACGCCGACGGCGTCGCCTTGCTCGGCGAAGTCCGCCGCCGCCGTCCGCAAACGCTCACCGTGCTGGTCGCCGGGACCGAGACGCCGGTCGGTGCTCGCCACGCCTTGCGGGATCGGATCATCGATGCACTGGTCGGCCGCCCCGTGGAGATGCTCGACGGCGTCGTGCGCGAGTTGCTCCACGAATCGTGGAGCGACGGCCTGCCGCTGGCCGGCTATACAGCCGCGCATAACTAACCGGACATGAGGGTCAGCAGAAAGGCTCCAGGT
>JAFGHH010000175.1 GCA_016930215.1 Deltaproteobacteria bacterium | reverse complement strand
GGTGCTGGAGCGGTTCCGGGTCGACCGCGACACGGCGCGGCGCTGGGCGGTGGGCTGGTTGGCGCAGCGGGCCGAGCTGGCCGGTCCGGCGCACGTCTGTTTCGAGCTGCCGTGGCTGGACGCCGCCGGCGAGGTGGTGGCGCACCAGTTCGTGCTCACCGACCTGCCGGACTGCGGAGGCTGGAGCGACCTGCTCGGGCACGCGCGGGCGCTCGCGGACGGCGCACGGATGCCGGCGTTCGTCGGCGCGGAGTCTGCGGACGCCGGCGAGCTGCGGGCGCGGACGACGCGGTCGGCGCGGCATTTCTTCACGCTGGCGGTCTCGGCCTGGTCGTTCCGCCATCCGCTGCGGGACGGGGTCAAGGGGCTGCCGTTCTGGCTGATCGCGTTCGACCGGCTGCCGGCCGAGGTCCTGGTCCGGCAGTCCGTGCCGACGGCGCTCTACCCGCTGGGCAACGCGGGGGGGCTGGTCGAGGCGCTCGACTACCGCGCGGGGGGCGAGCGGCTGTTGTTCAGCCATCACGCGGCCCGGGCGGTCGATCCCGGCGAGCTGCGTTGGCGGTTCGACGCGGCCGCGGCGCTGCGGAACTGGCGCGACGTGGGTCGGCTGCGGCACGCGGACGACCCGGCCGGCTGGTGTGCGCGGCACGCCGCCCTGTGGCGGGACGAGCTCGAGGGGGGTGCGCCGTGACCCGGCTCGGGCTTGTGCTTCCCGCCCTGCTGCTGGCAACGACGCTCGGGCCGGCGACGGCGGCGGCGCAACCGGTGTTCCTGCAGGGGGCGGACTCGACGACGATCACGACGGTGCTGCCGCCGCGGGCGCAGGGGAGCCGCTGTTGCTCGGGGTGCGCGGGCAACGATGCGTGCCCGGACTGCGCCTGCTGGGCGACGGCGGCCGGGATGCTGTTCGCGTACTGGGACGACCACGGCCACGCGGGCGCCGGCCCGTGGGAGCAGCTGCTGGCCGGCGGCGGCGCCGCCGACCTCGACGCCTACCGCGCCACGACCCAGCGGCTGTTCGACCTCTACGGCGGAGACTCGTGCGACGGCTCGAGCGTCGGGCTGTGGGTCTGGGGGTTCTGCGCGGCGGACCGGGAGCTGTTCGAGCGGTTCACGTCGAGCCTGGGGTACTCGTTCTACTTCGAGGATTCCGACTTCGTGTACTGGGAGGAGGACGTCGCGTCCGACCTCAACACCTGGAAGCCGGTGTACTACGGCTACTACCCGGAGGGCGGCGGAAACCACGTGGTGCTGCTGGTGGGCCACGAGGCGGCCGGTCGTGCGATGTGGCTGTACAACACCTGGGACTACGCGGCCCACGTCAAGGGGTTCGACGAGGCGTGGAACCACTGCGTGGTGAACACCGAGCCGGGCGGGACGGACTGCAGTACCGGAGCGTGCTGCGACGGCACGTTCTTCTCGCCCCCGACGCAGGTCTGCGAGCCGGACGCCGCCGAGGAGTTCGGCTGCCCGTGGGGCACCGCCTGCGACAGCGACGTGGGCGTGCGGCGCCGCGACCGGCACTGCAGCGGCGAGAGCGAGACGTGCGGCGGCGCCCTGGGCGAATGGAAGGCGTGGGAGCGGGCCGAGCTGTGCGGACCCGCCGAGGCCTGCTCGTGGACCGCCGCGAACTGCACGGCGGTCGCCGATTGCAGCTGCGAGTGTTCGAGCGGCCCGTGCTGCGACGGCTGCCGGCTGTTGCGGGCCGACCACGTGTGCGACGACACGCCGGTGGAGGAGCTGCGCTGCTCGTCGGACGCCTGCGGGGCGGCGATCCAGCGCCGCGAGGGGCTGCGGCACTGCTCCGGAACGTGGGACGGCTGCGGCGATGATTTCATCGCCTGGGGCGAGTGGAGCGACGAGCGGGCGTGCCCCGCGCTGTCGTACTGCACGGACGACGGCGACGGACCGGAGTGCCGGGAGTGCACCGGCGGGTGCCGCGACGGAAGGTGCGTCCCGTGCGAGCCGGAGTGCCGGTTCAAGCAGTGCGGCCCGGACGGCTGCGGCGGCAGCTGCGGGAGCTGCCCGGCCGGCATGCGGTGCAGCGGCGCGGGGTTGTGCGTGACGCCGGGGGTGGCCGGCGGTCCCGGCTGCGCCGTCGGCCGCCCGTCCTGCGGCTCGCCGGTTGCCGTCCTGTTGGCGCTCGCGGTGTTCGTCGCACGCCGCAGGCGCCGGCGCGGCTGAGCGGGACGCGCGGGCCGGCCCGTCGTCAGCCCAGCTCGGCCTGGAGGTACGCCGCCAGCTCGGGGTGCCGGAAGACGTAGCCGGATCGCTCCAGGACGCGCGGCGCGGCCCGCGTACTGTCGAGCAGCACGGAGGCCAGCTTGCCGAAGGCCAGCCGCAACGCCGCCGCCGGGGTCGGCAGCGCGGCCGGGCGTCGCAGCGCGCGGCCGACGGCCCGGGCCAGCTCGGCATTCGTGGCCGGACGGGGCGCGGTGAGGTTGACGGGGCCGGCGACGTCATCGGCGGCCAGCAGGTGCCGGATCGCCCCGACCTCGTCGTCGAGCGCGATCCAGCTCACCCACTGCCGGCCGTGACCGAGGCGTCCGCCGACGAGCAGCCGGAACGGCAGCAGCATCCGCGGCAGCGCGCCGCCGCGGCGGGAGAGCACGACGCCGGTGCGCAGGCGAACGACGCGGACCCCGGCGGCGGACGCGGGCTCCGCCGCGGCTTCCCAGGCCCGGCAGACGTCGGCGAGGAAGCCGGTTCCGCCGGCGGCGGTCTCGTCGAGCAGCTCGTCGCCGCGGTCGCCGTAGTAGCCGACGGCGGAGCCGCTGAGCAGCACCCGCGGCGGCCGCCGCAGGCCGGCGAGCGTCCGCGCCAGCAGCGTCGTACCGTCGACCCGGCTGCGCAGGATCCGCTCGCGACGCGCCGCCGTCCAGCGTTCCTGCGCAATGCTCTCGCCCGCGAGATGCACGACGGCGTCGAGCCCCTCGAGACCGGCCGCGTCGAGGCGTCCGGCCGCCGGATCCCACGCCCGCTCGTCGGCGGCGGCGGGCGACCCGCGCACCAGCCGCAGCACGCTGTGGCCGTCGGCGCGCAGGGAGTCGCCGAGCGCGCGGCCGATCAGGCCGCTGGCCCCGGTGACCGCCACACGCAGGGCGCCGGTCGGAGGACTCGGATCGCTCATGACGCGTACCTCGCCAGGTACTCGCGGACCCGCAGCTTGCGCGCGGTGTTCTCGGAGCTCATGTAGCGCACGGTGCCGAAGATCGGCCGTTCGGGGCCCCACGGCCGGTCGTAGCGGCCGAGGACCCAGGTGATGCCGGAGATCGAGTTGGCGTCCCGCCCGTCCAGCGCCCAGCGATCGTTGAGCCGCAGCATCGCGACCAGCGCGTCCTGCGGCGTGGCGGACCACTCGAGGATCCTCTTGCCCCACAGCATCCGCAGGTAGTTGTGCAGGCGTCCCTCGCGCAGCAGCTGCGTCTGGGCGGCGTTCCACAACCGGTCGTGCGTCGCCGCCCGCTCCAGCTCCTCGACCGCGTAGCGGTGCGGCCGGCGGTCGCGGGCGTGCGCGGCGAGCGTCGCGCGGGCCCAGGCCGGGAGGGACTCCCAGCGCGCGGAGGACTCGTCGAACACGCAGCGATTGAGCCCCAACTCGCGCCAGGTGACGAGCTGGTCGAGGAACGCCTCGGTGGACGGCCCGACACCCCACCAGCCGGTGCGGGCACCGCCCGCCGGGCGACCCAGATGCCCGTCGTGCCAGCCCTCGCGGATCATCACCGCGGCGAACACCGCGTGCGGCGAGAGGTGGCCGAAGTGCAGGTACGGGGAGAGGCCGCTGGTGGCGTCGCGGTCGGGGTGGTTGCGGTCCTGCTCGTAGTCGTCGAGCCGGTCGAGGAACGCGCGGAGCGCGGCCCGGGCGGCGGTCGGGCCGCCGCGGACGGGCGCCGGGGACACGCGGTGGTCGATGGGCAGGGACGCGAGGTCGAGACGTCCGTCGAGCAGCCCCGGGGCGGCGGCGGGCCAGCGTCGCCGGACGTCCGCGGGGAGCCCGGCGCGGCGCGGAGGCGCGTAGCCGGCCAGCGGGTCGGCGGCGGGAAAACCGGAGAGCTGCGCCGGAAGCTCGCGCTGCACCAGGGCGCGGAACGAGTGCGCCGTGGGATACGCGCGCTGCGCCTGCCGCAGCGGCAGCAGCCCGTTGCCATCGACCTGTTCCAGGCGCAGCGGCAACCGCAGCGCCGCGGCACGTACCATCCGCGGCAGGAAGAAGAACGGGACGTCGTCGGTGACCACCAGACAGGCGTCCGCCGCGAGCCGCTCGAGCAGCCCGCGGGCGGCCCCGGGCTCGGGCTCGACGTACGGATGGTAGGTCACGCCGGCGGCGCGGAACCGCGCGGCGTTGTCGCGCATCCCGTCGAGAACGAAGCGGTGGAGCCGGTCGGAGGCGAAGGGGTAGGCGACGCGCAGCGGCTCGAGCACCAGCAGCGGCCGCCGCAGCTCGCGGGACCGCTCGACGGCACGCTGCAGGCCGAAGCTCCACTCCGTCCGCCGCGCGCCGATCATCCAGTACAGGACGTACCGGCCGTCGGGGCGCACGGGGGCGGCGTTGGCGTCGAGGACGCGACCGAAAGGCACCGTGGAGGGGAGGTTCTCGCCGACGGTGCGAACGGGTCTGCCGCGCGCCATGCGAGCACTCCGTGCTACAGCAGGTTGTTGATGTGCAGCCGGGCGCCCAGGGTCAGGCCCATCAGATGGATCCAGTTGGAGGTGTAGCCGTCGCCCGGAGGCGGGTCGTTCTTGCTCGTACCGTCGGCACCGCCGCCGATGTAGCGCAGGTTGAGAAACACGTCGAACGCGGGATGGATCGCGTAGCCGATGCGGGCGGACAGGTCGAGGATCGCGCCCTCGACGTCGCTCGACCCGCCGTTGAGGTACTTGATCGGGGCATAGAAGCCGTCGGCCTCCAGCGCGAGCCACATGCCGAACTCGAAGCCGTACTCGCCGCGGAAACGCAACAGCGGCACCGGCCCGACGTCGCGACTGGTGCGCCGGAGCAGCCCGTCGGCCGACGTGAAGTCGATCACCGCGTCGCGGATCTGCAGCGCCGCACCGATCGATACCTCGTGCTGCGGGTAGTCCCAGAAGAAGTCGTAGTGGTACCCCAGCCGGTAGTAGTCGAAGCCGTAGCGCGTATCGAGCCCCGAACCCTCGACGAACGTCCCGTCGTCGATCACGACGTCCCGCTGGAGGTAGACGTTGGTGCGGATGTCGAGCGGCTGGTAGAGGAAGGTGACGTTGTGTCCCGGGCCGAACTCCAGTTCCGCCGAGAGGCGACCGGTCGGGAACCAGACGTCCTGCCCACCCTCGTCGATGTAGTCGAACGTCGAGCCGTTCGTGCCGAACTGGATCGTGTGCTTGAGCGGGATCAGCGTGCCTATTTCGGCCAGCGCCCGACCCTGCACGAACGGCAGCTCGTCGGCCTCGCCGTCCGCACGGGCCGCGGGCACGAACGCCAACCCGATCAACAACCCCGCCAGCACCAAACGCAGTCTATTCATCTCGCTCCTCCCTTCCTCGGCCGCCCGGCCCGGATCGTTTGCTCGTCCGTCGCGCCCCCGCACGACCTCGACGCGGTCAGTGTAACCATGCCCTGGGCGAGGGCATCGACTTCGCCTCCCTTTTGTCCAAGTTTTTTATGAACAGTTCAGATACCAGGGCGCTGGACGAAAACCCCTTTATGTACATCGTCTTGGCTAACCTGGGCCCCGGCCGGAACGCTCGAGGTGAGCCAGACGTTGCCTCCGACCACGGCCCCCTTGCCGATGGTGACGCGTCCGAGGATCGTGGCTCCGGAGTAGATGATGACGTCGTCCTCGACGACGGGGTGGCGGGGGACGCCCTTGACCGGGTTGCCTTCGGCGTCGAGGGGAAAGGAGCGGGCACCGAGGGTGACGCCCTGGTAGAGGCGGACGTTCCGGCCGATGACCGTGGTTTCGCCGATGACGACGCCGGTGCCGTGGTCGATGAAGAAGCGTTCACCGATCGTCGCGCCGGGATGGATATCGATGCCGGTCAGGCTGTGGGCGTGTTCGGTGATCATCCGCGGGATGATCGGGACCTCGAGCAGATGCAGTTCGTGGGCCAGGCGCTGGGCGCAGATCGCGGTGAGGCCCGGATAGCAGAAGATGACCTCGTCGGGGCTGGTCGCCGCCGGGTCGCCCTCGAAGCCGGCCCGGACGTCGGTGGCGAGCAACCGTCGGACCTCGGGGAGGCGGGCGAGGAAGCTGCGGGTGACGTCGCGGGCCCGGACCTCGCAGTCGGTGCAGCAGTCCTGCGAGCGGTCGCAGGCGAAGCACAGGCCGCGCCAGATCTGCTCCTGGAGGGTCTTCTGGACGCGGTCGAGGGTCGCGCCGACGTGGTAGCAGCGGTTGTGGGCGGTCACCTCGGAGACGCCGAAGTAGCCGGGGAACAGGACGGAGCGCAGCAGGTCGACGACGCGGACGACGACCTCGCCGGACGGCAGCACGCCGCGTCGGCCGGGGCCGCGGAGCATCTCCAGTCCGTGGCCCGCGCCGCACAGCGCCTCGACCACCCGGGCCAGATCGCCGTCGTCGTCCGCACAACCCGGGGCCGCCGGCTTCGCGTCGCTCTCCGACATCGCCCGTTTCCCTCCCGCGCGCTTCTCACGGTCCATGGTGCGGGCACGGCGGCTGTTCGGGAGCATCGGGGTTCTTCGCATAAGCCTCCGCACAGCCCATGCAGCCGAACAGCTCGACGCGTCCCTGGTACCGGATCGCCGGCGTCTTCGCGGTGACGGTGTATCGTTCGCCGCCGACCGGGCAGGTCGCCTCCTGGCCGATCCGCTCCGGGGCCAGTTCGCCCGCCGTCTGGATCGGGAGGTTGAGCGGTCCGATCGACGTCACGGGCACCGGGTCGGGCGGCGTGCCGGCCGTGGCGTGCGGGCAGCCGCCGGCCGCCGTTCCCGAGGCCGCCGCCGCGTGCGGACAACCGCCGCCCGCCGTTCCCGAGGCCGCCGCCGCGTGCGGACAACCGCCGCTCGCCGTTCCCGAGGCCGCCGCCGCGTGCGGACAGCCGCCGCTCGCCGTTCCCGAGGCCGCCGCCGCGTGCGGGCAGCCGCCGGCCGCCGTTCCCGAGGCCGCCGCCGCGTGCGGACAGCCGCCGCCCGCGGGCTCCTCGGCGGCTGCTTCTCGGATGCCGTCGTCGACCGCCGCGGTCGGCACGACCGCCGCGGTTGCGTCCGGCGGCGCCGTCGGCGTGTCGCCCGCCGCCTCTTCCTGCTTCTTGCACGCCTCGCCCACGCCGAGCGCCGCCAGCAGGACAACCGACAACCCGATCCGCAGTTTCTCTGCTCGCATTCTCGTCCTCCGCGCGTGCCGCGCTGTTCCGCTCCCGGCACGGGCGGCCGGAGCCTACCAGAACCGAGGCCCGACGCCAGACCCGAGTGCGGGGCGGAGGTCCTACTCCGGCGGGTGCAGCTGGCTCGGCGCGGGAGGCGGGCCGTCGTGTGGGCCGTCGACCGGCGTACCGAGGCCCACCAGGGCGACGACCCGGTGGTCGTCGGGCACACCGAGGTGCGCCGCGACGGCGCGGTGGTCGAAGCGGAACGCGACCTGCCAGCCGAGGCCGAGCTCCGCGGCGGCGACGAGCAGGTTGGCGACGGCGATCGGGACATCGATCAGGAAGAACGGCTGCTCGCGGGTCCGCGCCGTGACGGGGAACGGGGCCGCGAGACAGGCGAGCGCGAGCGGCGGCAGCGCCTCGCGCTCGAGCGCTGTGCCGGGAAACGCCGCGGCCGTGAGCGCCGCGACCGCCTCCCGACCCTCGAGAACGACGTGGCGGGCGATCTGCGAGTTCTCCGCCGACGGTGCCCAGCGGGCGCATTCGAGCAGCACGGCGAGCTGCGGCTCGGTCACCGGCCGCCCGTCGAAGGCCGGCGTCGGGCGGAGCGGCCCGAGTCCCGGCCACGGTGTCTCGTCGCCCTGCCCCACCCCGCGCTCGGCCCACGGGACCTCGTGCGGCATGAACGGCACGCCGAACCGGCCGCGGTATGCCAGGCGTTCGAGCGGCTTGCGGCGGGCCGAGACCAGCCGCTGGGCCGCGGCATCCCAGGCGCGACCCACCCACGAGCCGCCGGAATCCGGTCCGACGGCGGGGTAGCCGACCGGGATCACGGCGAGCGGGCGTTCGCCGTCGCGCAGGCCGGCGACGGCGGTCACCGACCGTTCGTGGAACCCGGCGACCCAGCACGAGCCGAGGCCGCGGCCGGCCGCCTCGAGCACAACGAGCTGGCCGGCGAGCGCGGCATCGACGTTGTACCAATGCCGGTCGCCGTCGCGCAGGCCGGCGGCCGAATCGCCGACGGCGAGGAGGAACAGCGGCGGATGCGACTTGAGCAGCCACGGGTTGATCTTGCCGACGAGGCCGCCCATCACCGCCCGCGGCAGGCGACCGACCACGTCCGGATCGTCGAGCACGACGACGCGGCCCGACCGCCGGCCCCCGACCGACGGTGCGGTCGTCGCGGCGGCGCGCAGGGCGCGAACCGCGTCGGCCGGCGGCGCGTCGGGGCGGAAGGAGCGGTAGGAGCGGCGGCGCAGGATCGCGCGCAGGCGCGGGCCGAGCAGCGGAAGCGAGCCGGTCGTCACGCGCGCTCAGGCTCCCGGCTTGCGGGAGCGCAGCAGATCGCCCAGCGTGTCGCGGGGGCCCTCGTCGAGCGAGGCGGAGGCGAGGGACGCCGCGTAGGCGCGACCGCCCTCCTCCTCGACGTCGGCCAGCTCGAGCGAGATCCGCCGGCGTTCGACGTCGAGCTCGCGGACGACCAGCTCGAAGGTCTGGCCGATCCGGGCGGCCTCCCGGGCATGGCGGATCTGCTTGCCCTGGCCCAGTTCGCTGACGTGCAGGAGTCCTTCGATCCCGGGCTCCAGCTCGACGAACGCGCCGAAGCTCTCGACGCGAACGACCTTGCCGTTCGTGCGGGTGCCGGCGGCGAACCGCTGCGGCACGTCGTCCCAGGGATCCTTGGCCAGGGACTTGAGGGACAGCGAGATGCGGTCGCCGCGCTTCGGGTCGTCCCCCCGCTCGATGCGCAGGATCTGCACCTCGACCTCCTGCCCGACCGTCAGCGCGTCGCTGGCGCGGGTGACGCGGGCGAAGCCGATCTCGCTCACGTGCAGCATCCCCTCGACGCCGCCCAGGTCGACGAACGCGCCGTAGTCGCGGAGCTGGGTCACCTTGCCCCGGACCACGTCGCCTTCCTTGAGCCGGGCGCGGGCCTCCTCGAGCAGCCGACGCGACTCCTCCTCGAGGATCTTGCGGCGGCTCAGGACGAGGTTCCCGATGCGACCCCGCGGGCCCGGCTCGAGCTTGGTGATGCGGAAGGTCAGCTTCTGGCCGATGAACGGCGTGGCGTCCTCGGTGCGCTTGAGGTCGAGCTGCGAGATCGGGCAGAAGGCGCGCACGCCGGACACCTGCACCTCGACGCCGCCCTTGTTCACCCCGGTCACGGTGCCCTGGACCGGGACACCGTTCGCGAACGCCTCGGACAGCTCGTCCGCTCCCACGGCGCCGCGGCCCAGCCGGTAGCGCAGGATCAGGCTGCCGCGTCGCCCATCGACCTGGGCCACCTTGGCCTCGATCTCCTGTCCCACCTCCACGAGCACCTTGCCGTCGTCGTCCTGCACCTCGGGCAGCGCGAGGATCCCCTCGGACTTCAGCCCCAGGTCGACCAGCACCGATTCCTTGCCGATCGAGACGATCCGGCCCTTGACCGCGTCGCCGGGCTGCGGCCCGCCGCGCTTCGGCGCGAACGTCCCGGCCTTCTCGTACTCCGCGAGCAGCGAGCCGAAGTCCTCGTCACCAACCTGCGCCCCGAATCCGTCGTCTTCGCGGTCCTTCATGGCGGGCGCATCCTATGCAAGCCGTCGGCCGATGTCGACCTCCGCGGAGCGCCCTGGACGGCCGCGCTCCGCGACGCCTCCCCGACGGGTCGCCGCCCCGCCGGATCGCGGTTGACCCGGCCGAATTCCGCGTGGCAGCATCCCCGGCAAGGAAGGTGCCGCGATGCCGCGAAACCTCGTCCTGCTGGCGCTCGCCGCCGCCGTCGCCGCGTGCGGCGACGACTCCGCACCGTCCGACGCCGACGGGGCCGACACCCGCGAGGCGACCGACGACGCGGCGCTCGAGGCGGAGGCGGCGACCGACGACGCGGCGCCCGACGGGCCGGATGTCGGGGACGATGCGCCGGCCGACGCGGCGCCCGACGCTCCCGATGCGGCGCCGGCCACGCTCCACGACGAGCTGCTGCTGCACGCCGCGGGGGGATCGCTGGTGCGGCCCGACGGCACGCCCGTCGACTTCCGCGGGGCGATCTCCTGTTGCGGCGGGGCCTACGGCTGGCCGTTGTTCGACGAGGCGTGGGCCGACTACGCGGCGGCCAAGGCGGTGACGTTCCTCCACGTGCGGCTCGGGCCGTTCCTCACCGGCCCGGGCGGCGAGAGCGACTGGGCCGCGGTCGGCGGCGGCTATCCCGAGGGACCGGACGGCCGCGCGGACCTGGCGACCTGGAACGAGCCGTTCTGGGCACGGGTCCGCGCCCTGCTGGAGTACGCCGCGCAGCGCGGGATGTGGGTCGAGGTCGACCTCGTCGACGGCTGGGCCGCCAAGCACTGCCGCTGGGGCGACACGCCGGGCTACAGCCCGTGGGACGCCGCCTGGAACGTGCAGGGCGAGGACTGGTGCACGACCGCCGGCAGCCGCGAGATCTCCGGCGACGACGTGCACGAGCGCTGGGTGCGCAAGGCGGTGCGCGAGACGGGGCGCTGGGGCAACGTGCTGTACCAGGACGGCAACGAGATCGGCATCGTCGGCGGCTATGCGCCCGAGTGGACGCTGTCGCTGCGCAACATCGTCCGCGACGAGGAGGCGCGCAACGGCTGGCGCCGCCACCCGTTCGGCACCAACTCGGACGACCCCGCCGCGATGGCGGCGGACGGCGTGGACTACCTCGAGTTCCACCAGGACGGCGCGGCCGACCCCGCCGGCTGCTTCGGCCGGCCGTGCGGCGTCAACGAGTACAATCCGGACCCCGCGCTGACCCCCGAGCAGCTGCACGCCGCGTTCTGCGCGGCGCGGGCCTGGGGCACCTACTACTGGTACTGGCGCCACGGCCAGGACGCCGCGGCGATGGACCGCAGTCTCGACCTGCTCGCCGCCGGCTGCGGCTGACGCCGCCCGACGCC
>JAFGHH010000174.1 GCA_016930215.1 Deltaproteobacteria bacterium | reverse complement strand
TGGCGCCGGCGCGCATCAGCGCCAGCAGGGCGTCGGCGAACTCGAGCTCGGCGTCCATCGCCTCGTCGGCCAGGCCGGCGATGTCGGAGGCGAAGCGCTCGCGGGCCGCCTCGAGCGTCGCGACGGCCGCGGCGTGGTCGGTGGCATACTGCTCGGCCGCCTCGCGCATGCCCGAGACGAGCAGCGCGAGCGCGACGGTCCTGGCCAGCCCGGGCTGGGGCAGCCAGCGGCCGTGCTCGTCGAGCGTCTGGCCTTCGTAGCGGACGTCGAGCGACTCGTCGAGCGGCGTACCGTCGACGCCGGCGTAGCGCAGCGACAACGACGCGGCGGCCGCCTCGAACGGACCGGCCTCGAGCGGCGCGAGGCGGACCAGCATCGCCCCCTTGCGGCGGCTGAGGAACACCGTGGCGACCTCGAGCGACGCTTCGGTCTCGCCGTCGTTGCCCGGGAAGCCGTAGCTGCCGGCGAGGCGGAAGCCGCTCGAGGTCTGGAGCTTGACCTGGAGGTCGTAGGCGATCGGGCTGACCATCCAGGGCCAGCTATCCTCGAGCAGCGGGGCGACCTCCGCGGTGGACACGAGCGAGAAGGCGTTGCCGCCGTGGATCTCGCTCATCGCGCTCATCACGGCGGGGGCGAGGCCGAGGCCGAGGCCGAAGAGGGTCAGGCCGACGCCCTCCTCGGCGCCCTCGAGCGCCAGCCGCTGGAACTCGCCCGGCGTCGTGGCGCCGACGTTGGGGTTGTAGTCGCTCAGCACCATCACGCGCACGGCGTCGGTGCTGCCGACGGCGGAGGCGGCGAGCGGGTACGCGGTGCGCATGCCGGACTCCATGTTGGTCGAGCCGCCCTCGCCCAGGTCATCGATCGCGGCGTGGATCCGGTCCTGGTCGGCGGCGGAGGTCAGCGGCAGGGCGACGCGCGAGGTCGAGCCGAAGGTCACGAGGGCGAAGCGGTCGCGCTCGCCGAGCCGGTCGGCGAGGGCGTGCAGCAGCGTGCGGGAGATCTCGCCGGCCGAGGTCTCGTTCGGGTAGCCCCAGCCCATCGAGCCGGAGACGTCGACGGTGGCGACGAGCGTCTGCGTCGGCCGTTCGAAGGTCTCGGGGTCGATCGTCGAGGACATCCCGATCTGGACCCAGGCGGCCGGGTTGCCGTCGGCGTCGGGGGCGACGCCGATGGCGCCGCGCAGGCAGAGCAGCGTGTCGCACGGCGCGCCGGTCAGCGGCAGGTCGTGCTCGGAGAACATCGCCTCGGGGAGGAACGCCTCGGCCGGGGGCACCCGGCCTTCCTCGACCAGCGAGCGGGCCAGGGTCATGTCCTGGACGCCGCCCTGCGTCGCGCCGAACTCGCCGCCGGGGGAGCCGGAGTAGGCGGCGAAGTCGCCCTCCATCATTCCGCATCCGGCCAGCAGCGCCGCGAAGGTCGCAATCGATCCGCTCAGCCTCGCCCGAAGCTTCATCTCGTCCTCCTCCCTTTGTCGTGGCCAGCAGGGCCGGCGAGCACGGATGCAATCAGCGGGCCAGGAACGTCGCACGACGGATTCCGGGGAGTTGAGGCGAAGCGGCCGCGCGACGGGCGTGACACGGATGTCCGGAGCAGGGGTGCGTCGTTCAGATGCGCAGGCCGAGGCCCAGGCTGACGGCGACGCCGGCTTCTCCGTCGGGGTCGCCGTCGTGCTCGCGGCTGCGGTAGAACGCCTCGACCTCGGCCCCCAGCAGCAGGAAGTTCCAGACCTCGAACTCGAGCCCCGCGGCGACCCGGCCGCCGGCGAACCACTGGTCCTCGGTCCAGCCGTAGCCCCACAGCGGGTCGCACGACTCCTGCCAGACGCCGGCCCAGCCGGCGAAGGCGCCGGCCGCGAGGTAGAACGGGGCCTCGCGGGTCCAGGGATACCACAGCGCATTGAGCGTGACGGGGATCTCCTCGTGGTTGCCGCCGGTCGTGGTCCCGCCGGCGTAGTAGCCGATGCCCAGCTCCAGCGACAGGTTGTCGAGGAGCAGGAGCCGCAGCGCGGTGTTGAACCCGCCCAGCTCGGCCGCCTCGAACACGTGACGGTAGGCGCCGAAGGCGACGAGGTCGAACAGGTCGGGGCCGGACTCGAGGTACGCCATCCCGCAGCCGCCCATGCAGGAGCAGTCGTAGCACGACGGCGCCGGGGCGCCGGCCGTCACGACCGTGGGCGGCGGCGCACCGTAGTACGTCGGGTAGGAATCGACGGGCTGCACGACGACGGTGGGCGGCGGCGGCGAGTAGGAGGGCGCCACGTAGCTCGGCTCCGCGTATCGGGGGCCGTAGCTGTCGTAGGACGGCGTGGTGTTCACGACGGTCGGCGGCGGCGGCGAGTAGCTCGACGAGGTCGATGGATGAACGACGGCCGGGGCGACCGGGGCCGACACCGTCGTGCTGCCCACGAACGAGCCCTCGACCCGCACGTTGACGTTGGCGGTGGCCGAGCCGCTGACGACGTAGTCGGCGGCGGCCACGGCCGGAGCGGCCAGCACGAACAGGATCGGCAACGAGCGAACGACCATCGAGCACCTCCCGCGACGCGCGTCGGCGGGACCCGATTCGTGGAGCAAGGACCCGCTGCGGCGCATGGCCCGTCGTTGCCGGAGCCGTGCCAGCCGGAAGTCCCGCAATACCGAGTGGTTTCGACGGGTCGGGCGGGCAAGTGTGAACGATTGGCCTCACGACCTCGGGCGGTCGTGGCCGATCGGACCGGGTCGCAGGGTGACCATCGTGGCGCCCCAGCTCCCCTCCCCCGTTCCGGCGGGCCGGAAGGAGGCGACGGCGGGATGGCGTTGCAGGGCGGCATGCACGGTGCGGCGGAGCTGCCCGGTGCCCTTGCCGTGGACGATCCGGACCTCGCAAACACCCACGCGGC
>JAFGHH010000173.1 GCA_016930215.1 Deltaproteobacteria bacterium | reverse complement strand
GGGTGTTCAGGGGCTACATCGAGAGTCTGCAGAGTCGTGCCGCAACCAGCGGAGGCGCGGAAGTACCATCTCTTCAGGAGGCCCAGACTGTGTACCGTCGGGCCATCGAGCTTGGCTACTCCCCGCGTGGTGGCGTCGACACCAACTGGGTTGGGGGCCGTCACATCAACCTGGATCCCGGGCCCGCCGGTGGCGCGAGTGTGCACCTGCCGGTTCCCGAGGGGTTCGTGCCCTAGACGCTCTGGCGAACGGATATCGGAGACCGCACATTGCTGGTTCGGCCGTTTCAGCTTGGGTTCTTCCTCGTCCGATCCGGTGTACGACACATCCACTGGCCGGATGTGCCGTACGCAGGGGTCGATCGGCTGCCGGGCCCACCGATGGAGATCTTCCGGAACGTGAACGAGGCAGGTCAGATCGTCCTTCCGCCGTTGTGGGATAGGTACTTCAGTTCGGAGGAGACCGGCGCGCTGTACCGGGAGTTGGAACTGGCGTTGGAATTCCAGCGCGAGTTCGCAGCGCAGGGCATCACGCTCGAGGTGATCTACGCCGATGTAGTTCACATTCCTCGCGATCTGAGTCAGTATCCCAAGGAGGACGTACGGACGCGCTCGTTGCAGGGCTGTGTGCCCACGTGGGTCCGGATGCACCGGCCGCCGACTGAGCGGCCGGAAGGCTTGAAGTCGCTCGGCTTTGACCTTTCGGATCCCATCCCCACCTTCCACTCGGCACTTTATCAACCAGGGCTCAGCAGGGTTGCACCGTCAGTCCGAGGGGATCTGAACGCTGCGGGGCTCTTCGCCGACCTTGGCGATGCGCTCAGGTGGCTGCCTGTGGCGCTGAGCTTGGACTACGGCGTCCCGTTCTGCGTGATCGAGGTGCTCGAACTTGACGGATAGGCGTCACGCGACGTGGTGCGTCATGACCCGTGTTGGTGTCCCGTGCGGGAATCGTCTCCATTGCTCCCCCCAGTCCATCGCCTCGGCGACCCAGCGGAGGTCCTCGACCGTGAGCGCCTCCAGGGCGGTCGTCGTGGTCAGGTCGGCGACCCGGGCCTGGATGTCGGGGGCGAGACGGGCCAGGGCGAGGAGCCGGCAGATGCGCTGCCGCGAGCATCCGTGCCGGCGCGCCGCCTCGCGGTACGTGAGCCCGTCGCGGTCGATCTCAGCCTGGACGTCGAGGGCCAGCGCGAGCTCGCGGGCGACCCGCGCCGGCTGGGGGCGCACCGGCGGCGGCGGTCCCGCCCGCTTCCCGCGCCCCTGTGACCGGAAGGAGAAGGGGTCTATCAGCTCGAAGTTTCTCTGGATCCCTGGGTTTTGAAGAGGGTTGCATTCGGGCCGCCCAGCATCCTGAGGAAGCCCGTTCGACGCCGCCGGCGGCAGGCCGGTACCGTCGAGCCGCGCGTGCCGCGGCGCCCGCCGCGAGCCGCCGACGCCGTGGCCCGGCGCGACGCGGCGGAGGCCGGGGAGGCTACTTCTCCCCCGCCGGGTTCTCGAAGCGGAACGGGTAGGTGATGATCGTCGGCGCGTCGGTCGTGGGGAACCGCAGCTCTTTGACCACGTCGCGCAGGCACTCGAGGAACGTCGGGTCGGTGATCGTCGCCGCGGCGATCTCGGTCCGGCCGACGGTGCCGGCCGGCTCGACGGTGAAACGGACGGAGACGGTTCCGCCGGCGGGGTCGGCAGAAGCGAGCTGCCAGCGGTCCCAGCACGACCGCAGCCGCTGCTGCTGCCCGCGCACGACCTGCTGGACGTCGTCGCGCCGCAGCCCCGTCCCCAGGCCCGACAGCTCCCCGATCTGGAGCTCGTTGCCGTTGCCCTTGCCGGGGAGACGATCCGCCGGCCCCTTGGCCGGCAGGGAACCGTCCGGGGTCTTCGTCGGCTGCTCGAACGGAGGCAGGACGCCGGCCGTCTCGCCGTCGCCGGGAACACCTCCGACGGACCCCGTCGTGCTCGTCGTGGTGGTGTCCGTCGTGACCCCGGTCGCGGCGCCCGTCTCGCCGCCCGTCGGGCTCGGCTCGGCCATCGGGGCGGTACGGGCCGCGGGACAGGCCGCGAGGCCGGTCAGGGCGAACGGCAGCACGAGTCGCCAACCACGCATCGTCAGGTCCTCCTGCGGGCAAGGTACCGCAAAGCCGGACGCCCGTCATCCGTGGGGTGCCTCCAACCGATTGCCTCCTTCGACCGCGGCGCGGTAGTCTCCGGGCCGCCCGTCCGGTGCGGGAGGAGGAGTCATGCGACGCACGATGGTCCTCGGCGCAATCCTGGCGACCACGTTGGCGCTGTTCGGCTCGACGGCCCTGGCCCAGGAGCCGCCGCCGCTGCCGCCGCCGCTCACGCCGCCGGCCGCAGACACCACGCAGCTGCCGCCGGTCGCCGCGGGCGACGCGGCCCAGCCGCCGCCACCCGTCGGCGACACCGCGCAGCCGCCGCCTCCGCCCCCGCCACCTCCTCCTCCGCCGCCGACGACGACGAGCGGCAATCCGATGGAGGCCGAGGTGACGTTGCGGATCAACGGCGCGATGGAAGCCTACGAGACGGCGCTCGACGTGGAGGCCGCCGGTCGGCTGCTCGAGGAAGCCGTTCTCATCGTCAAGCAGAACCAGCTCGCCGGGCCGACCGCCGCGTCGGCGCTGGCGCTGAGCGGCGTGACGATGCTGTGGCTGGGGCGGCAGGACGCCGCGACCGAGCGTTTCCGCATGGCGCTGGCGTGCAACCCCGCGGTGCAGATCCCGCCGTCGTGGTCGGGTCCCGAGGTCGAGGCGGCGCTGGCTTCCGCCCGCGCGCAGGGACCACTGCTCCCGCCTCCTCCTCCGCCGCCCGAGGCGCTGCGGCACACGCCGGTGACGCAGCAGATGTGGAACCACCCGGTTCCGATCTCGGTCGAGACCAACCCGAACATGCCGATCGTCGCCGCCACGCTGTACTACCGCTCGCGCAGCGAGACCGGCTGGCAGCTCGTGCAGATGAGCCCGATCCCGGACGGGTTCTGGGGCGAGATCCCGTGCTCGATGATCCAGCCCCAGACCTGGGAGTACGCGGTCAACGTCGTCGACGCCGCCGGCACCGTGCTCGGCGTCGCCGGCACTCCCGACGCGCCGATCGAGATCAACATGCTGCCGTCGGTCGGCGGCGCCCTCCCGCTGCGTCCCGACGGCACCGAGGCGCCGGCCTGCCTCCCCGACGGCCGCTCGGCCGAAACCGGCGGCGAATGCCCGCCTGGAATGGTCTGCGAGCCCGGCGGCGTGACGTGCCGCTCGTGCGCCTTCGACGACGACTGCTTCCCCGGCGAGATCTGCTCTCTCGGCTGCTGCGGCCCGCGGCCCGCCGACCCCTCCGAGTCCGACCTGCTCGGTCTCTACCTCGACGTCGGCGTCGGCCTCTCGTTCGGCATCGTCGGCAAGACCGCCAAGGAGCCGGCGTGGTACACCGACCCGTTCACCGGCCGGCAGATGTACGGCATCGACGACGAACGCGACGGCGACGACGTCGGACCCGGCCTGGCCCTCGGCGGCGGCGCCGTCCGCCTCGGCTTCGGCTGGTTCGTCATCCCCGAGGTCTCGATCGCCCTCAACTTCCGCATGGGCTTCCCGTTCGACCTCGACTACTCCGGCTTCCCCTGGCTGCTCGAAGCCCGCGGCACCTGGTGGTTCCAGCTCGAGCAGGCTCACCTGCTGGGCGTGTTCGTCGACGGCGGCGCCGGGGTCCTCGTCCACATGATCCCGCGCGCCGTCTTCGACCAGGGCCGGAGTTACGATGGCAGCCAGCCGTGTGGCGGATCGAATCCCCTCGCACCCGCGACCTGCAAGGTCTACGAGCCGTTCTACAAGGCCTCCGGCTACGGCACGGCCGGCCTCGGCCTCCAGTACTACTGGATGATGTACGACTGGCTCGGCCTCGGCGGCGAGTTGGCGATGAACGCCATGCTCCCGGAGTTCTCCTGGAACTTCGACGTGCTGTTCAACACGCGGTTCGTGTTCTAGTCGCCCGCTCCGCCACGGACCGTTCCACCGAATTCCCTTTTGTTGACAGGACCTGAGCCGTGTAGGGTATAGTCCTACTATGTGGTCGTCCATCCGACTTCCGGCCCTGCTCGTGGCGGCGCTCGGGCTGATCCTGCTGCTCGACCCGCCCGTCCATGCGCAGGAGGCGGAGGACGTCGGCGCGCAGGCGGCCGAGCCGGCGGCGCGGAGCTACTACGGGCGGCGGCACGACCCCGAGTGCCGGATGGGGAGCGCGAGTCCCGAGTACCTGCTGAAGATGGCGAAGTTGCGGATTCCGGACGAGTCGCTGGCCGAGCCGCGGTGGGTCGGGCCGTACCGCGAGCTGCGGCTGCACGCGCTGCACGGCGGCGAACGGATTTCGGTGGTGCCGTTCGACGAGCAGGGCGAGGTGACGGCGGAGGCGGCCGAGCAGATCCGATCGATCTTCTGCGGCACGCGGCGCCGGTGCGAGGCGAGCGTCGATCCGCGGCTGGTGCGGCTGCTGTACGTGATCGCGTTCCACTTCGAGGCGCGGGAGATCGTCGTCGTCTCGGGCATCCGGTTGCCCGAGGAGGACGGCCGGACGAGCAACCACCACGTAGGGCGCGCGGTCGACCTGATCGTCCCCGGGGTGCCGAACGAGGAGGTCGCGGCCTACGCGCGGGAGTTCGGCCGGGTCGGCGTCGGCTACTACCCGGTCTCGGGCTTCGTGCACCTCGACGTTCGCGACCGGTCGTTCTTCTGGCGCGACCCTTCGGGTCCGGGCGAGACGAACTGCACGCAGGCGATCCTGCCGGACGTGGCGCGGGAGGTCGACGAGCTGTACGACGCGCGGTTCGAGGACCCGCGAACGTGGGCGCCGGTACCGTTGCCGCCCGACCCGGAGGATCCGGAGGCGCGCCCGGAGCGCCGGGCGGATCGGCTGGACGAGCTCGATGACGAGGCGGCGGTGGCGGCGATCTTCGACGGGCAGCTCCGCGACGAGCTGCGGGTGGCCGAGCGCGAGGTTTCGGCGGCGGCGACACGCCGGGCCGCCGCGGCGCGCCGCCGGGCCGAGCGGGCGGAGCGACAGGCGGCGGCGGCGCAGCCTGCCGCGCGGGACACGGCCGTCGTGGCCGGGACGCCGGCCGAGGCGACCGCCGAGCGACGGAACGGGGATTCCGGCGAGACGCAGGCCTCCGCGGACGCCGGGCCGCAGGCCGCGGCCGCTCAGGACAGCTCGAACACCAGCTCGCCGCCCACCACCGTCGCCACCGCCCTCCCCGGCACCTCGTAGCCCGCGAACGGGGTGTTGCGTCCCAGCGAGACGAACGCGGCGGGATCAATCCGGTACGGGCGTTCGGGGTCGACCAGCGTCAGGTCCGCCGGGTCGCCGACGGCCAGGCGGCCGCCGGGCACGCGGAGCAGGCGCGCCGGCGCGGTGCTCATGGCTTCGATCAGGCGCAGCGGGGTCAGCACCTGGTCGCGCACCAGCTTCAGGCCGAGCGGCAGGGCGGTCTCGAGGCCGACGATGCCGAACGCGGCGCGGTCGAACTCGATCTTCTTCTCCAGGACCGAGTGCGGGGCGTGGTCGGTGGCGACGCAATCGAGCGTCCCGTCGCGCAGCGCGTCGCGCAGCACCGCCCGGTCGTGCTCCTCGCGCAGCGGCGGGTTGACCTTGGCGTCGGTGTCGTAGCCCTCGAGCGCCTCGTCGGTCAGCCACAGGTGGTGCGGGGTGACCTCGGCGGTGACGCGGATCCCCTTGGCCTTCGCGGCCCGGATCAGCTCGACCGTCCCGGCGCTCGAGACGTGCTGCACATGGTAGCGCGCCTCGACGTAGCCGGCCAGCAGCAGGTCGCGCGCGACGATCGCCTCCTCGGCCACGCGCGGCCAGCCGCGCAGGCCGAGCCGCGTGGCCCGCACCCCCTCGTGGGCCAGCGCATCGACCGTCAGTCGCGGCTCCTGCGCGTGCTGCAGCAGCAGGGCGTCGAACGACCGGGCGTACTCGAGCGCCCGGCGGAACAGTCCGGCGTCGGCGAGGCAGGCGCCGTCGTCGGAGAAGCCGACCGCCCCGGCCTCGAGCAGCTCGCCGAACTGCGTCAGGTGCTTCCCTTCGCGGCCGACGGTGATCGCCGCCACGGGGTAGACCCGCGCGCCGCGCACCCGCGCCGCCTGCCGCAGGATCCGCTCGGTCACGCTCCGGTCGTCGTTCGGCGGGCTGGTGTTCGGCATCGCGGCCACGGCGGTGAAGCCGCCGGCCGCCGCCGCGCGCAGCCCGCTGTCGATCGTCTCCTTGTACTCCTCGCCGGGTTCGCGCAGGTGCACGTGCGGGTCGATCAGCCCCGGCACGACCCAGCGCCCCTTCGCCTCGAGCACCCGCTCGGCCTTCAGCGACCGGTCGAGCCGGCCGGGCGGCGCGTCCGCCACCACCTTGCCGTCCGCCAGGAACAGATCGCGCGGCTCGTCCATCCCGCGCGCGGGGTCGATCAACCGGCCGTTGCGCACCTCGATCCGCATCGCCCGCCTCCGACCGACAGCCGCCGTGGCCGCCCGCCGCACGCTCGGCAGGGTCGCACGGGGCGAGGCGCACTCTTGTCGGAAGGACGACGGATGTCAACGGGAGGAGAGAGGCCCGGATCGCGCCGTAGGCGGCGGGGCCGGGGGCCAACCGGGCTGGTAGCGGCGCGGCACAGGCCCCGGAGGGGCGATGGGCGCCGG
>JAFGHH010000172.1 GCA_016930215.1 Deltaproteobacteria bacterium | reverse complement strand
TGGACCACCGCGATCCCCGCCTCCCCCGCCCGCCGATCGTCGAGCACCGGCATGCCGCGCGCGAGCAGCGCCCCACGCAGGGACTCCTCGTCCGCCTGCTGCGCCCGACACCCGAACGTCAGCAGCAGGACCTCGGGGCGCACCGCGCGCGGCAGCGGCGTTCGCGCCGGGTCCGGGGAGGCCGCCGGCGGCTCCGCAGCCGCCGGGCTTGGGGCCGGACACGCCGGCCGCTCGCCGTCCGTCCCCGCCGCCTCGCCGACGCGCACCGACGCCGCACGGCGCGTCGGCCGCCGCTTCGCCGGCACCTCGCCTTTCGGCTCCGCCGACCGCCGTCGGCCGCGGGTCGTCGCCGGTGTCCCCGCCTTCCGCGTCCCGGGCTGCCTGTCCTTTGTCACCGTTCCGGGCTCCGTCCCCCCGGGAACCCCCGAGCTAGAAGCCGACGTCGACCAGCCGCGGCGCCGCGGCGCCGCCCGCGGCGCGGCCGGCGCGGAAGAACAGCGTGTCGACCCGGACGGCCCCGCGGTCGACCACCAGGTGCTGGTAGCCCGCGGCCCCCTCGACCGACTCCGACGACGCCTCGCGCACGTGCTCCGCGTACTGGGTCTGCAGGTAGTGGGACAACTCGCCGATCTGCACGAGGCCGTCGCGGTTGAGGTCCGCGTACCCCTCGACCGCCTTCTGGAAGAAGTGCGACAGGTAGCCGCCCGCCTGGAACTCGCCGGCCACGTTCGAGGTCAGGTCCTCCTCGGAGGAGAAGAACCCGACGCGGCCCGGCTGGGAGACGACGTCGCGGGCGAAGCCGCCGGCGAAGCAGGAATCGAGGGCGACGACCGTGAGGCCGGCGTCGATGGCGTCGAGGTCCTGTCGCACCTGGTCGTCGGTGTACTCGCCGTCGGTCAGTACGATCGTCTCCTGCCGGCCGTCCACCTCGTCGGGATAGCGCTGCGGGTCGGTGTCGCTCTGTCCGCCGTGGCCCGAGTAGAAGAACACGAACACGTCGTCGGGACCGACGCGGCGCGACATGCGCTGCATCGCCCCGCGCACGTTCGCCACGGTGGCGCGGCTGTCGCTGATCAGATCGATGTGCGCGTCGTCCATCAAGCCGATGCTCTTGAACGTCTGGGCCAGCTTCTCGGCGTCCTCCCGGCACAGCGGCAGGTCGTTGACCCCGCCGGGATAGTCGGAGATGCCGACGAACACCCCGAAGAACCCGCGGTTCTGGTCGGGAATTCCCGTCGGCGACGGGCCCGGGCCCGGCACCAGCGGCTCGGCGTCCAGCGACAACGCCACGTCGTACGCCCCCGCCTCGGCCGGCCGGTAGGTCGTGCACAGCACCCGGTACGTCCCGCCCAGCGGCAGCTCGACGAACACGCTCGCGTTGCGGTCGTTCGGACCGACGTCGTCGTTGTCCAGCCGGCGCCCGTCCGGGAACTGCAGGATCAGGTACGGGTCGACCGCCGTCGAGGCCATATCGATCCGCGCCGCCTGCCCCGCCCGACCCTCGAAGGTGTAGGTGTCGACGTACTCGCCGCCGGCCAGCGTGGGGTCGCCCGGCGCGAACTCCCCGCCGATGCTGCGACCGGCGGTCAACGCCGTCCCGCCCTGCGGCGCGGGCGCCGGCGCCGCCGCCTCCTCCGTCGCCACCCGCAGTTCGTAACGCCCCGTCTCGCCGGGCTGGTACGACGTCACCCCGATCTGGTACGTGCCGCCCTCCTCGAGCCGCCGCTGGATCCGCGAGTTGCGCGTGCCGCTGCCGTCCTCCGCGTCGTCGTTCTCGAAGCGGCCCCCGGAGGGAGTCACCACCACGAGGTACGGGTCGAACTCGGTCGCTGCCAGGTCGACCGTCAAGACGAGTCCGGGCTGCAGCTGCAGCGGAACCCAGTCGATGAACTCGCCCGAGGCGAGCCGGTCGTCGCCGGCGACCAGCGCGCCGGCCAGCGGTTGACCCGGCGTCACCGGACCGGGCGTCAAGCCGCCGGGCGACGCGTCCCCGACCACGACGCGCAGCCGGTAGTCGCCCCGCTCCCCGCGCTGGTACGACGAGGCGGCCACGAGATACGAGCCCGTGGCCGGGGCGGTGAACGACAGGAAGGCGTCGGTGTTCCCCTGCGTGCGGTCGTCGTTGGTCAGCGGCTCGCCGCCCGGCGGCACCACCGCCAGGAAGGCATCGACCTGCCGCGAGGAGAGGTCGACGACCACCGGCTGACCCTGCTGCACGTCGAACGCGTACCAGTCGGCCCACTGGCCTCCACCAAGCGACCGATCGCCCGGACCCAGCGACCCGTCGATCGTCTCGCCGCTGCCGATCGGCTCCCCGACCGGCGGACCCTCGGGCGCCACCGGCGGCCCCGGCTCCACCGGCGCCGGCTGGACCCCCGGCTGCAGCAACACGACGCCCACACCGGGCTGGATCGAAATCAGGCCCTGGCGGACCGGTCGGAGGCCGGCCTGCAGCGACGGCCCCGACTCGCCCCCGACGAGCGACTGGACCCCCGGCGCCGGCATCAGCCGCGGGCCGGCGCCGGTGATCACCCCCATCCGCCCGCCGTCGCTCCGCACGTGCAACCGGTACGAGCCGGCCTCCCCCGGCCGCTTGCTGGTCAGCAGCACCTCGTGCACGCCGTCCTCCGTCAGGTCCAGCTCCAACCGCGCGTGCGTCCCCTTCCCGCCGTCGTCGTCGTCGAACTGCCGACCGGACGGGGCCCGCACGATCAGGTACGCATCGAACTCGGTGGACACCATCCGCACCACCAGATGCTGTCCGCGCCGGCCGGTGAACGGCAACGCATCGACGTACTCGCCGGACGGCAACGTACGGTCGCCGGGCGCGAGCGTCCCCTGGACGGGAGAGGAGGCCCGCGACAGGTCGCCCACCACGACCCCCGCCGCGTCCATCACCGCCGGCACCGGACCGACCGGCCCCTCCAGGCCGCCGGACTTGGCCTGCGCCGGTCCCGCCGTCCAGATGAGGCTGCCGACCACCCACAGAATCCTGGTGCCTCCCATCGTCGCTCGCTCCTCCGCACGCGGCGCTCGCCGCACACCCCGACCCCGGCACGATAGTACGAATCTCGCACCGACCGGAAGGGGCTCTCGCCCGGAGTCGAATCCGCCGAGGTCCACCGACGCCGCGAAGCCGATTGACCCGGACGAGGCCGGTTCGTAGACTCCCCCCCGATGTTCCCGGGCTTTGCGCTGGACGACTTCGATCCGTACCTCCCCGAGCGGGCGACGAGCAACGTGTACAACCGGCAGCGGCTGGCGGTGAAGGAGAAGCTGCTGGAGATCGCCCGCGCCGCCGCCGACGCCGTGCGCACGGCCGATCCGGACCTCGAGCCCGCCGCCAGCGACCATGCCCCGACGCTGCGCAACGGCAAGCGTGTCGAGTCCCAGTGGAGCTTCTTCTGGCGCGGGCCCGAGCGCCGGGCCGGCATCGCCGAGGTCATCGAAGGCAGCCGGGGCGTCGCCGAGCTGCTGGCCGACCCGCCGCCGTGGCGGCGCCACGCCGTGCTGGCCGCGACCGTCGCCCCCGACGGCTTCGCCGTCGCCCTGCGCATCTCCGCCCAGGCCCTCGTCGACGCCGCCAACCTCCGCGCCCTGCTCGCCGATCCCGACCACCGCGACCGGCTGCTCGCCGCACTCCACGCCCTGCCCGAACCGTTCGCGTTCGTCGTCCCCGGCGACGAGCCCGTCCCCGCGCCCGCCGTGACCCCCACGACGCTGGAAGCGTTCCTCGCCGCGTTCTCCGAGGCGGGCACCGCCTGGTTCGAGGTGCGCCGCACGTGGCCGAAGCCGGAAGCCGCCGCAGCAGGCTCCAGCCTACTGCGCTCGGCCGCCGAGGACCTCGGACGGCTCGCCCCGCTGTACGGCGCCGCCGCCTGGACCCCCGAGAACGACCACGTCGGCTTCGACGAGCTCCTCGAACGCGTGCGGCTCGAACGGACGCACGAGGAAGAGGAGCACGACGGAGCCCAGCGCGCCTTTTCCGAAAAGCGGGCCGAGTCGCAGGCGGCCGCCCGTGAGCGGATGGATCGCATGTTCGCCGACCGGCCGCTCGAGGGCACCCGGGGCGGCACGCGGGAGATCCCCCTCCCCTCGCTGCCCGCCTGGGCCCCCGTCGGCCGACGCCGCCGCGAGGAGCCCGCCGAACCGCCCGCCGCCGGACCGCCGGCATCGCCGCCGCCCGCCGAGGCCCGGGCCGGCGACGACGAGCGTCCGACGCACGAACGGCCCGCGACCGCGCAGCGCCCGAGGCCCGCGCCCGAGCCGCCCCGGCCGAGCGACCGCAAGCCTCCCGCTGCATCCGGACCGCGGCACCCCGCGCACCCCGCGTCTTCATCCCGGCCCGTGCTGCCGGCGCCTCCGCCGGCCGCCGAGGGTGCCGCGACCGGCGGCCTCGCTCCCGGCTCGCTCGTGCGCTTCCGCGAGGGCCCGCTGCGGGGCCGCGTCGGAACGCTGTTCGAGATCACCCCCCGCGGCGAGGCCCGCGTGATGCTCGGGCTGTTCACCACCCGCGTGCCGGCCGACCAGCTGGTCGAGGTGCGTCGCCGCCGCGCTCAGAGTCCGTGAAGCAGACGACGCTCAGAAGACGAAGGCGATCCGGCTCTGCAGGGTCCACAGGTCGGTGCCGCCCAGGCCGGCGGCGTCGAGGTTGAACGCGCCGGCGTCGGGCCGCAGCCAACCCGCCTCCAGCACCGCCAGCACGTGGTCGTCGAAGAACCGGTAGCGCACCGAGGCGTCGAGCTCCACGCCGAGATTCGGATGGCCGCCGGGGTCCTGGAACTCGCACTCCAGCCCCTGGAACACCGGGTCGCATACCTCGTCGGCCCACCCGGTGAGGATCCCCAGCGTCAGCTGCAGCCCCGGCAGCGGCTCGACGATCCCGATGAACGAGAGGAACCACGAGTTGTAGATCCCGCCCTTGGACCACAACCCCTCGTTCTCGGCCCACGCGTTCCGCGTCCGCTCGGCCAGCAGCTCCTTGTACAGGATCAGCCCGACGTTGACGTCCGGCCCGGCCGCGCGCCCGGTGAAGTTGACGTCGGCCGGGTCGGCGTCGCCCGAGGCGTACCCCGCTTCCGCCTTCGCCGTGAACATCCAGCGCGACCACCCGAGTCGCGCGATCCAGCCGAGCAGATCGGCCTCCTTGTACGGGTAGAGGCCCGTCACGGGGTCCTCCGGTCCCAGCGGGATCGCGTAGGTGCTGCCGTCGATCGCGTACAGCTCCCCCTCGAAGAACAGATCCCACAGCCGGAGCTTCGCGAACGCGTCGTAGATGAAGATCTCCGAGGTGGTCGTCGGCTGCTCGCGGTAGACGAAGTGGAAGCCGGCGACGACCGAGTCGGTCTCGGCCAGCCAGTCGAGCCCCTCCTGCTTCCAGACCAGCCCGAGGAACCACTCGTCGACGTCGTCGTCGTCCCCGGCCAGCCAGCCGCTGTCGTACGGCGGCCGGATCCGGCCCTCGTCCAGGAAGTCCTCCACCAGCTTCTCCCAGGCCACGACGAGGATCAGCGGCGTGTCCTCGGACGACAGGCCGGCGATCGCCCGCACGATCGAGATCGGTTTCGTCGCGAACAACAGCCGGTCGCAGGTGGCCCCGTAGTTGTTGTCGCCGAAGTCGTCGTCGAAGCCGAAGCCGTCGTCGCTGAGCAGCCCGAGGCCCCAGTCGGACGGCTGGCGACCCACGCGCAGCACCCCCACCGGCAGGTTCGACTCGATCCAGGCATGCCGGACGAAGACCCACGGCGCCTCCTCGCCGCTCGGCCGCGTCAACGACGGGTCGCCGGCGAACAGGGGCGTCGTGGACAGCCCGGCGTTGTCCCCCCACAACACGTTGTCCAGCAGGTCGATCGTCGCGTACAGCTTCACCCACTCGCCGTACCCCACCTCGGGCTGCAGCCGCAGCCGCTGCGTCATGTACCGCAGCGTCTGCGTCCGCTCGCCCTCGGGCTCCAGCGGGTACATCACGTTCCCGACCACGTGCGCCCGCGCGCGGTAGTACCCGTGGAAGGCGTAGTGGAAGCCGTCCTCGCCCGCGGCGTCCGTCCCGGCCGCGTCGTCGCCGTCCTCGGCGTCGCCGGAGGGCGGCTCGACCTCCCGCGGAGTGCCGTCATCGACGGTCCAGGCCGGGTCCACCGGAGGACGCTCGGCCCGCGCCGCCGGGGCGGCCAGGAGCCACAGGACCATCGGGGCGATGCGGTTCATCCGTCACCTCGCAAGGCGGACCGGAGGGCCGTGTGGCGTCGCGGACCCCCTGGGACGCGCAGACACGCCGAGCCTACCCGCACCGCACGGCCGACACAACCGGCGCGTGGGTCGGCAACGGCGGCGAGAGGAATTCCCGCGTCGAAGCCCCCCCCAACCGTGGCATACTCGCCCCATGCAACGCCCCGCACGAATCCTCGACATCCGATCGGCCTTCCCCGCTCTCGCCGCGCTCGCGCTCGCCGGCGCCTGCGCGGACGGCGGGAGCCTCGACGACGCCGGCCGGGACGGCACCACCGACGCCGACGCGCGGATCGACGCCGACGTCGCGGCCGACGCCGACGGCGGTCCCGATGCGGACGCGGATCCCGACGCCGACGCCGACCCCGACGCCCCGCCGCCCGACGGCGCCGACGCCGACGCCGACGACGGCGACGGCGGGGCCGACGTGGATGCCGGACCGTGGTGCGGCGACTTCTGCGACCCGTTCTCGGTGATCCTCCTGCCGGACACGCAGTACTACACGAGCAAGCAGTCGTGGGGCACCGACAACAGCTACCGCAAGCAGACCCAATGGATCGCCGACCACCGGGAGTCGAACCACATCGAGTTCGTGATCCACCTGGGCGACATCACGAACAACAACACCGCCGTCCAGTGGGACATCGCCGACCGCGCCCACCGGATCCTCGACGACGCCGGCGTCCCGTACAGCGTCGTGCCCGGAAACCACGACTACCTGACCCCGGCGTTCGGTCGCAGCAACACGATGTTCAACGACTACTTCCCCCCGTCGCGCTTCGCCGGCCGGAGCTGGTACGGCGGCCACTACGGCAGCGGCAACGAGAGCAACTACGCCCTGTTCGAGGTCGGGCCGATGCGGTTCCTCGTACTGAGCCTCGAATACGGCCCGCAGAAGGACCCGCTGTGCTGGGCCGAGGAGGTGATCGCCGCGCACCCCGACCGCCACGTGATCGTCGTCAGCCACTGCATCCTGACCCACGACGGGGCCTACAGCCACAGCTGCCCGAGCGAGGAATACGAGGTCCCGGGCGGCCACGGCGAGACGATCTGGGACGAGCTGGTCGCGCGCCACAGCAACGTGTTCCTCGTGCTGTGCGGCCACGTCGGCGACTCGGAGTACGTCCCCCGTGCCGGCAACGGCCTGAACCTCGTCCACCAGATGCTGGTCGATTACCAGTTCGAGGCGGCGTGCACGGCCTCCGCACCCGCGTCCTGCACCGCCCACTGCCAGGACGGCACCTACACCGGCAACGGCTGGATGCGCGAGCTGGTCTTCCGGCCGCTCGAAGGACGGATCGAGGCCCGCACGTTCACCGTCGAGGACGGCAACGCCCGCTTCTTCCCCGCCGGCGACCCGTGGTTCTTCTGCAGCCCCGAAGACCCCGTGGGGCCCTCCGGCCATCGCTGGTACCCGTCCAACCCCGACGACCCGGCCCACCAGTTCTCCTTCGACCACGACCTGCGACCGCCGGTGCCCGACGTCCGCACCGACCTCGGCCGGCGCGCGTTCATGGACCGGACGGTCAACAGCGTCGGCGCCGGGGACCAGTTCGACCCGCTGCTGGCCGGCCGCGCGGGCGGCGACTTCGTCGCGGTCTGGCGCGACAACTCCTCGGCCGACGACGGCGCCGGGAACTTCGACGTGGCGATGCGGGGCTTCTCCGCCGGCGGCTGCCAGGCGTTCTCCCAGCGCTTCGTCAACCCCGTCACCGCCGGCCAGCAGCAGGCGCCCGCACTCGGCATGGCCGCCGACGGCTCGTTCGTCGTCGCCTGGGAGGACGACAACGACGGGAACGGCGTCTACCAGATCTACGCCCGCGGCTTCCACGCCGACGGCAGCGAGCGGTTCGCGGTCCGGACCGTCAACAGCGTGGCCGACGGACAACAGCGAAACCCGGCCGTCGCCGTCGCCCCCGACGGCCGCTTCGTCGTCGCCTGGGAAGACGACCAGGACGGCGACGGCGACATGCAGATCTGGATGCGCGGCTTCGCCGCCGACGGCAGCGAGCGGTTCGCCGACCGGTCCGTCCACGCCGACAACGTCGGCGAGCGCCGCCGACCCGCCCTCGCCGCCCTCGCCGACGGCGGCTTCCTCGTCGCCTGGGAGGACGACGGCGACGGCAACGGCTCCTACCAGATCCACGCCCGCGGCTTCGGCCCCACCGGCGCCGAACGGCTCGCCCGGCTCACCGTCAACTCCGTCGCCGACGGCCAGCAGCGCCGGCCGGTGGTCGACACCGACGCCGGCGGCGGCTTCGTCGTCCTCTGGCAGGACGACCAGGAAAATGACGGGAATTACCAGGTTTTCGCCCGGGGCTTCGCGGCTTCCGGGGCCCAGCGCTTCGCCGACCTCCGCGTCAACGGCAACGCCGCCGGCCAACACTTGGCCCCGGCCCTCTCCGTCGCCGACTCCGGCGCCTTCGTCGCCGTCTGGCAGGACGACTCGGACGGCAACGGCTCCTACCAGGTCCGCGCCCGCGCCTTCACCGCGACCGGGGCCGAGCACCGGGCCGAGTGGACCGCGAACCGCTTCGCCAGCGGCCAGCAGCGCGCCCCCGCCGTGTTCCTCGAAGGCACCGGCCCGCTGGTCATCGCCTGGGAGGACGACATGGACGGCAACGGCGCCTACCAGATCCTCGCCGGCGGCATCGACCTCCCGCCGCCGTAGCCGGATCGGGGGCCGGGAACCTGGTCAACGGCAGCGCAACACCGCCCGCGAGCGGGCCTCGACGTAGATCTCCGCGCCGCCGGCGAAGAACGCCGTCGGACACCCGGCCTCGCTCTCGGCGGCGGGAACGTAGAACCAGCCCGCCAACGTCGGCGCGCCGCACGACCCGCCGGCCGGCGGCCGCTCGGCCTGCCGCAACAGGCACAACCGTCGCGGCCGCCCGTCGGACCCCACCGTCGTGCCCAGGTCGCGCTTGAGCGGCCGGCACGCCGCACCCGTCGCCGGGTTCGTGCACGTCGGCGGCGCGAACGCCTGCGCCTCCGTCGCCGCCGGGCAACCGGAGGACGGACACGCCGGATCCTCCAGGCAGGCCCGCGCATCGCTCAACGTCTCCACCATCGCGCAGTCGACCCGGCAGCTTCCGGGCTCGAACTCCAGCGGCCGGGTCAGACAGGCCTGCTCGAACGGCTCGACCAGCCGCCCGGTGATCGGCGGGAAGCACCCGCGCCAGTCGCCCTTGCAGATCGAGTCCACGTTCGCCTGCGGCCCGAACGCCCGGGCCAGCTGCACGAAACGGCGTGGCGGCATCGCGAGCCCCATCGAGGTGTTGCAGGACGGCACGAGCTGCGACGGCGTGGCAGGGTCGATCTGCTCGATCATCTCCGGAATCGACAGGCAGCCGTCGAGCGAGTCCCCGGGCCCGATGCACTGCGGCGCGTCCGGCGGCACGCCGACGATGAAGCCCAACGTCAGCCGGTCGGGATCCGGCCGCAGCGCCCGCAGCGCCGCCACGTAGTCCTCGACCGGGGTCACGAACTCGGCGTGCGCGAAGCAGCGGATGTTGATGTGGCCGAGGTCGGTGCGGTCCGGGTCGAACATCTCGGGGTGCTCCGGCCGTACCGAGCAGTCGTCCTCGTCGGAGACGAAGATCAGGACCAGGATCGACTCGGCTCGCAGGAACCCGGCGTTGCAGCCGCCGGGAACGGCATTCGTCGTCACCGCCGCGCGCATCGCCGCCAGCGGCTGCTCGAAGCCGCAGCCGCGCGTTCCCAACGTCGCGATGCAGTTGAAGTCCTGCGCCAGTTGGTCCACCGGATACAGGTCCGCGTTGTCCGGATTCCGCGACAGGAACACCGGGTAGGCCGACGCACATCCCGGGAGCGACGGCACGTTGCGGAAACAGCCGTTGTCGCCGCCGAAGGGCCGCGAGCAGGTCGCGAGCGTGAAGCCGGCCGTCCCCATGTCCGGGGAGATCACCGCCAGGTTCAGATCCTCGACCGGCGGGTGGGCCGGCCGCCCCGTGGACGGGTCGATCGGCGGGTCCATCAGCTCGGCCAGCAGCTCCGGGAAGCGCGCCGTCAACGCCGCCTGCTCCGAGCTCATCGAGCCGGAGTTGTCGACCAGCACGATGATGTCGACCGGCGGCGCACCGCCCTGCTCGAGGTCGAGCACCACCGACGGGTCGTCGGAGCCGTCCGGGCCTCCGTCGGTCCACGCGTCGTCGCGGCCCCCCTCCGGGCCTCCGTCGGTCCACGCGTCGTCGCGGCCCCCCTCCGGGCCTCCGCCGGCGTCGTCGTCGGAGAACGACTGGAAGCACCCGACCGCCAGACAGGCGCCGCACCACAGGGCTCGTCGCATCGTGACCTCCCGGACCAGGATGGCCGAGGGGGGCGACCGAGTCAAGGAAGTCGAGGGGGAAGTCGAGGAGTCGAGGCGACGGTGTCAGTCGGCGGGTTCGGCCAGCGGGTTCACGTCGACAATCACGATCGCGTCGGCAATCGCGTGGACCGTCTTCTCCCCCAGCAGGTCGTACGGGTACTCGGTCGTCGCGGCGGTGAGCCGGCCGCGCACCTCCATCGTCCAGTCGCCCGGCGGGACCTGCGCGATGGCGTACAGGCCGTCGGGGCTCGAGTGCGGCTGGTTGTCGATCCGCGAGGGAAACTCGTCGACGAAGTACCGCGAGTAGCACTCGCGCGGATCCAGCACGTGGCAATCGGCGCCGGAGGCGTTGAGCAGCCGCGCGACGATCCCCTCGACCTCGTCGGTCGCGCAGTCCTCGAACGCGCCGGCGATGATCGCGTGCGATGCGTCGGGCGTGATGCCGAGGATCGTCGGGATCAGTCGATAGGTCGAGTCGGAGATCGACAACGCCCGCACCCGACCGCCGTCCGCGTCGGGGATCTCGACGTCGTACTCGATCGTCGTCCGCTGCGCCGCCCCGGTCGTCGGGGAGGTGCCGCCCGTCGCACGGTAGGCGATCACCCCGCGGGCCGGCAGGCCGGTCGCCCCGGTCGCCTCGCCCGAGGCGTTCGTCGGCCCGACCGTCTGGTCCGGCGTCTCGTCGACGACGTTGTCGAAGAACAGCTCCAGCGTCACCCCCTCGACCAGGTACTCGTCCTCGAAGTCCTCCACGTACATCGTGGCGGTGACGGTGGTTCCGAGCGGGTCGGGCCGCGGGTTGTTGCCCAGGCAGGTCATGTCGGCCCCCGTCTCGACCAGCGTCGGCAGCCGCAGCTCGCAGACGCCGCTCTCGCACACCATCCCGTGCGGGCATTCGTCGGTCCGCGTGCAGCCCCCCGCCGTCTCGCCGTCGGTGTCGCCGACGTCGGGGTTGCCGTTGTCGTCGTCGCCGCAGGCGAACGCCAGGCCCAGGGCCAGTCCCGTGATGCAGACCCCCAATCCGATGCGCCTCATCGCTTCCTCCCTTCCTCTCCGCTCAGGGCCGCCGCTCGAGCGCCTCGAGCACGGTCCGTTCGATGGTCGGCCAACCGTTGGGGCCGATCGAGTTGGTCTCCTCGTAGTGGTCGCCGAACGCGTCCTCGACGTACGGCTGCAGCTCGTCGACGAAGTAGTCGTACGCCGGCACCATGTAGCCGAGCATGTCGTTGGTCAGGCCCCACGCCATCGGGTAGTCGGCGCCCTCCAGCCGGTCGAACAGGTAGGGCGGCGCGGGTGCCGTCTCGAGGGTCGGCGGGTGCGGCTGGTCCGGCGCGACGAGCGGCCAGGCGTCGGGCGTGTGGCTGCCGTCGTAGCCGCCGAGGAACAGCTCGGGGAACGGCTCGCCGCCGAAGGTCAGCGCCTGCGCGCGACCAAGTCTGATCCACGACAGCTCGCTCCACAGGTGGGGGAAGTTCCCCGTCTCCAGCGGGTACGTCGGGTCGTAGCCGTGGATCTCGCGGTCGCGGAAGGTGTGGTTGAGGAACATCGCGTGGTAGGCGTAGTTCTCGATCGTCAGGTCGAAACGCGCGCGGACCCACTGCAGGTCCAGCGTGTCCTCCGGCGCCGTGGCGTCGGCCAGCGCCCGCAGGGCGCCGACCGCAAGGATCCGGCCGACCGTCTGCGCCCCCTCGATGCTCCGCAGCACGTCGTGCGGGACATCGACTCCGTCCAGGCCGGTGCACTCCACGCGACCGGGGCCGATCTGCCCGCCCAGCGGCCCCTGGACGAACACCGTCACGCCGCCCACGCCGGGCAGGTCCACCGTCCCCTCGGTGATCCCCTCCTCGACGCCGACCCGCAGCGAGTGCACGTAGTCGGCGGTGATCGAGTTGATCTCGTCCGAGGAGTACTCGGGGTGCGAGGTGAAGTGCACGAGCGTGGCGATCGTCGAGCCGTCCGCGGCGTCCTGGAAGCCGAGCACCGTGATGTTCGGGTCCATGATCACGGGGTCGCGGCTGTCGGAGGCGACGTTGGCGACCCCCTTCGTCGGGTGCTCGCCCGCCTCGGCCCGGCCGTAGCGCACGCGCGCGGGCCGCAGGTCCGCCACCGCCTCGCGCGTCGCCGCCTCCATCTGCGCCAGCAGGAAGTCCATGTAGACCGGATCGGCGCCGCAGGTCACCTCGTCCAGGCCCCAGATCCCGATCGTGTCCGGCCCCTCGTGGTTGTGGCTGGCGGCGACCAGCAGGAAATCGATGCCGAGGTCCGCCACGGACGCGCGCAGCGTCTCGACGTCGTCGAGGAAGATGCCGACGATGTCGGCCGTGACGATCGCCAGCAGCGTCTCCCCGGACCGCAGCGCCAGCACCCGGACCTCGATGTCGTCGTGGATGTCGTTGGCCGGGCGCGGGTTGCCGAAGCCGGCGATCCACACGCCGTCGAACCGGCCGTTGCCGTTGGTGTCCTGATACTCGTCGCCGTCCCGCGGCTCGTACTCGCCGTCGCCGTCCACATCCACCGTCATCGGCTCGGTGATCGTCGGGTTGGCCACCTGCACGCCCACCCCCGCCTCGAACGACGTCGCCGTCTCCTCCGGACAGCCGGGGTCGCCGGGACAGCTCCAGAAGGTCGTCGGGAACGGCACGTCCCCGTCCGCGTCGACCGCGTCGGTCCCGCCGTCGTCCGCATCGGTCCCGCCGTCGTCCGCGACCGTCGTGTCGTCGTCGCCGCAGGCAGCGGACGCCAGCCACAACCATCCGAGCCACCACGCGCTGCGCATGACTCCTCCCCTCCCCTCCCTTTCCGGACTACGGGACCGAGGGCCAGTCGGGCCCGAACGGCCACTCCGGCAGCTCGGGACAACTGCTGTCCTCGAGGCAGGTGCGGTAGTCGAGGACCCGGCCTTGCGTGCCGAAGTAGCGGCCGATCATGTTGATCATGAAGGTGTTGACGTCGAACGCCAGGCTGTCGTCGGGCACGTAGAAGCCGTGGTCGCCGGCGGCGGAGATGTAGGGCAGCACGAGCGACGAAACACCCTGCGGGCACTCGACGGTCAAGAGAACTCCTTCCCCGTCGAAGGTCGTCTCGCACTCCGAAGCGGCGCCGCGGGACGGCTGCCAGGCGCGCAGGGGCAGGAACGGGTCGGTGTATGTCTGAGGCCGGAGCTGCCCGTAGCCGTCGGTCCCGCGGGACAGGTCGTCGATGTCGAAGAGCGCCGGCGTCCCCCACTCGGACGGGTTCAGCCGCTCGAGGCCCATGTAGACACCGAAATCGATCAGGGCGCGGTTGGGCGTGCGGTCGCCGAGGTCGGCGGACCGCGCGTCGGCGTCCCAACGCAGGGCCCCGGCGCAACGCGCGATGGAGATCCCGGTGTTGGTCGGCACGTTCATGTCGCCGACCGTGACGATCGTCATCGAGTTGCGGTAGTGCGGGGCGTAGACGGCCGGGTCGCCGGGGTCGAGCACCAGCTGGGCCAGGCCCATGAAGCGGCGGATGTCCGGGGTCCCGCGCCGCAGCCCCATCCCCTCGGCCGGCGCCACCAGCTCGTCCCCCGCCGACCAGTCGTCCCACTCGAACGGCGGCGGGTCGATCTCGAAGGTCCGGATCGGCACCGAGCGGCCGTCGGCGTCCGCGGTCCGCGGCCGCACGCCGGGCGCCAGCGCGCAGGTCTCGGCGTCGACCAGCGGGTGGGCGCCGCCGTCGGCCGACGAGCCGTCGTAGATCATGATCTCGAGCGAGTCGTGGAGGTCCGCGGGGATCGAAAGCCGCACGCGGCTCTCGGCCGCCGCCACGAAACACCGCGGCTCCTCCGGCCGCCGCATGTTGCGCAGCACCACCACGTCGCCCGGGCGCACCGTGCGGTCGTCGATGCCCGAGCCGCCCGCGTTCAGGCAGGCGAACTCCACCTCGCCCGTGTTGTTGAGCTGCGGGATCAGGAAGCGGGCCGAGATCACGTCCGGGTCGCAGGTCCCCGCCGCCGAGTCGCAACAGGCCGTGCGGTTGCGCCGCGCCTCGTCGCTGTAGCGCGTGCTGGCCGGCACGAACAGCACGATCGGCCCCATCATCCGCAGGATCACCGCCTCCTTGACGCCGCCCTGCGTGGAGCGGATGCCCACGTCGCCCAACCCGCCGCCGCCGGACACCGGCGCCACGGCCCGGATCGAGGCGTGCGTCCCGCCCAGCACGCCGGACATGATCCCGCCCAGCGACTGGCCCCACACGTAGTAGTCGTTGTCCGGGCCGCCGAAATCGATGTCCCCGTCCCCGTCGAAGTCGCCGGCGAAGTCGCTCCGGCCGTCGGCGTTGAAGTCGTACGCCTCCCGCTCCCCGTCGCCGTCGTAGTCGAACTCGGCCGCGGTACGGCCGTCGAACGAGCGGAAGACGTGGATGATGCGGATCAGGTCGAGCGCCGACTGGCGGACGAGGTCGCGGGTGTGGAACAGGTAGGAGGTCCAGAAATCGCCGGCCGAGTCCTCCACGTCGTCCTCGTAACGCACGTTCGACCACCGCTCGCCGTCCCAGCTCCCGAGCCAGGCGTTGTCCTGGTCGGTGGCGTCGCCGCCCGGCAGCTCCTGCACGTCGCTGGCGTAGCCGCTGAACGGAACGTCGAAGTGCATCGTCGGGAAGCAGGGGTGCTTGCCGCACGGGGCCGGCTCGAGGTCCGCCGGGTCGCTGCCC
>JAFGHH010000171.1 GCA_016930215.1 Deltaproteobacteria bacterium | reverse complement strand
GGGGGCGGCGCGTTTGCAGGAACGGCGCACCCGGAGGCCGGAGCCTAACGGTAGGAGGGCGTTCCGGTGGTCGCCAGCCCCGTGGCCGGCCCGGGCGAGAGGCTGGACTCCGACAAGGCGAACCCGCCGTGGATGTTGAGCCGGATCCGTCCGGCCGCGCCGCCGCCGCCGCCGCCGTTCTCGACGAGGTCGCTGAGCCCGTCCGTTCCGTCCTGCCCGTCCGGGTTGGCGACGTCCGAGCCGCCCCCGCCGTCGGTGCCGTCGGCGATGCCGAAGCCTCCGGGCGCCGCCGCGGTCGTCGGCCCTCCGGGTTCTCCCGGTGTGCCGTCGGCGCCCGCGTCGTGGCTCGCGCCGCCGCCCCCGCCTCCGCCGTTGGTCGCCACGATGCCGTCCAGCTCGAGCTGCGCCGCCTCGAGCAGGATCGCGCCGCCGCTGCCGCCGCCGCCGCCCGACCCGGCGTCCGTGCTGGCGTCGTGGCCGCCGCTGCCGCCGCCGCCGCCCGCGTCGATCCGACCCGTGGACGGGATCCGGATCGACCCCTGCGCGCTGATCTGCAGCGCGCCTCCTCCTCCGCCGCCCCACCCCCCGTGGGTCCGCACGCCGCCGGCGCCCCCCGAGCCTCCCACGAGCGGCACGAGCTCGGCCGTTCCGTACGATGGTCCGCCGGGACCGCCGGAGGCGTAGCGGATGGTCGCTCCGCGTCCGCCGTGTCCGCCGAACCCGCCGCCGCCGCTGCCGCCGGAGTTGTACCTGGGTCCGTCGGAGCCGGGCATCCCGCCTCCGGGTCCGCCGCCCGGCAGGCCCGGTGCCCCGCCGGCCCCGCCCCCCGGCCCCGGGGTGCCGGGAGCCTCGCCGAGCAGTCCCGGCGTCGCCGCGACTCGTCCGCGGATCATCGCGTCCGTCTCGAGCAGCAGCGCCGCCGCCGGTCCGTCCGGTCCGACCAGTCCGCCCGTTCCGCCCACGAAGACCACCAGGCACGCCTCGCCGACGTCCAGCGAGCGCAGGCTCCAGGCCGCAACCGGTGAAGGGTCGTCCGTCGCTTCGTAGATCGCGAACGGGATCCCGGCGACCTCCCCCTCGCCCGGGTTGCGCAGCACCTCCTCCTCCCCGCTGCCCGGGAGCCGGTAGATCGCCCCGTCCGTGGTCACGAACACGAGGATCTCGCTCGTGCACGTCACGTCGGTCGTGCCGCGCATCCAGCTTTCGCCCGCCGGCAGGTTCGACGGCACCAGCTCGGCGCAGTGCGGGCGGTCCTCGGCGACGCAGGCGATCGAGCAGACGGTCGGGCTCCATTCGCCGGTCTCCGGATCGCAGACCAGGAGCTGCATCGCGTCGTCCGAACAGCGGACGGCCCCGGGAGTGCACGTGGGCACCTCGGGTGCGACGTCCTCGACGCCGCCCTCGTCGGCGTCCGACGGCGGGATGTCGTCGGTGCCGCCGTCGTCGACCTCGGGTCGCAGGGCATCGTCCGACGCGTCGGGTGCGTCGACCGGAGAGCCCTCGTCGACGGCGACGTCTCCGTCACCGCCGCCCGCGTCGTTCGCGTCCCCCGTGTCGGCGGCCGACCAGTCGTGGCCGCACCCCACGGCCAGCCAGAGCAGGGCCAGCCGTGCCGGCGTCCCTCGTCCCCCTCGCGCTCCGCCCACGGCCATGCGCCACCTCCACCACCCGTATTGCGACACGGCGGGCGGCGGCGGTCAAGGAGCGCCCCGTGGCGGGCCGGCGCAGGCCCGGCCGACCCCGCGCGCTGCCGTCGTCGAGCCGGTCGCAGGGCTTCGACCGCCGCGAGGGCCGCTCGCGCCCGCGGCGTGCGAACCGACGAGCGGCGGCGGACTACAGGGCGGCCCGGAGCGAGTCGACGACGAAGCCGATGTCCTCGTCGCCCAGGCGGGGGTAGAGCGGCAGGGTCAGGATGCGCGGCGCCAGCGCCTCGGCCCGCGGCAGCGCCGGCGAGGAGCCCCGATAGGCGGTGAAGGTGTGCGTCGGGGGATAGTGGACGCTGGTCTGGACGCCGGCGGCGCGCATCCGGGCGATCACCCCCGGACGGTCGGTCCCCGCGGGGAGCAGCACCGGGAAGATGTGGAACGTCGATTCCTCGGCGGCGGCGAACGGAATGCGGATCTGCGGCAGTCGCTCCGCCAGGACCCGCCGGTAGCGTCGCACGGCCCGGCCGCGGCGCGCGTTGTGGTCCGCCAGCCGCTCGAGCTGGCAGAGCCCGATCGCGGCGCGGAGTTCGTCGAGCCGGTAGTTGAGCCCGGCCAGCGCCACGTCGTAGGTCGAGGCGTGCCCGCGGTGCCGGTCCCAGGTCATCGTCGTCATGCCGTGCGAACGGAGGAGCCGGAGCCGCCCGGCCAGCTCGTCGCTGCGGGTGAGGCACGCGCCGCCCTCGCCGGTCGTGATGTTCTTGTTGCCGAAGAAACTCTGGCACCCGATCTCGCCGAAGGAGCCGAGCGGCCGGCCGCGAAACGTGCCCCCGGGAGCGTGCGCGCAGTCCTCGACGATGGGAAGCGCGTGCCGCGCAGCCAGCGCCAGGACCTCGTCGATGCGACACGGGTAGCCGCCGTAGTGGACCACGCAGATCGCCTTCGTCCGCGGCGTGATCCGCCGCTCGAGGTCGGTGGGGTCGATGTTGAAGTCGTCCTCGCCGAGGCAATCGACGAACACCGGGCGCGCTCCGCAGGCGCAGGCCATGTTCGCCGAGGCGACGAAGGACAGCGTCGGCACGAGGACCTCGTCGCCGGGGCCGACGCCGAGGGCGAGGTAGGCGAGGTGGAGCGCCGCCGTGCAGTTGGAGACCGCGACGGCGTGCGGGACCCCGGCGAGCGCGGCGAGGGCGGCCTCGAAGCGCTCCACCGTCGGACCAGCGGTCAGCCAGCGCGAACGGAGCACCGCGACGACGGCCTCGATCTCGGGGTCGCCAAGCTCGACCTCCGCAAGCGGGACGCGGATCGCGGGGAGGGTCTCAGACATGTTCCTCGTCGAGGATTCCGCCGAGGTCGCCGAAGTGGCTGGAAAACTCCTCCGTCGCCCGGGCGTAGTCGTCGGGACGGCCGATGTCGAGCCAGTAGGCGTCGCTGGGGAAGACCGCCACGCGCTCCCCGGCCCGGATCAGCCGCAGGACGAGGTCGGGGAAGTCGAGGTATTTGCCGCGCTCGATGAAACCCAGCACCCGCGGCTCGTAGACGTAGACGCCCATCGAAACGTCGTAGGCGAACTTCGGCTTCTCGAGGTAGTCGGTCACCGTGCCCCGCTCGTCGTACCGGAGCACGCCGAGATCGACCGTGACCTCGCGCTTGCGCGTGGCGATGGTGAGCGCCGCGCCGCCCGCCCGGTGGTGGGCGATCAGCGCGGTGTAGTCCAACGTGGTCAGCACGTCGCCGTTCATCACCAGGAACGTCTCGTCGAGGCCGGGGATCGAGGCGAGCGAGCCGGCCGTGCCGGCAGGAGCCTCGTCCTGCACGAAGGAAACCGCGACCCGCCGGGAGAGCGCCTTGCGCGCCGCGAAGTAGGCGCGGATCAGGTCGGCGAGGTGGTCGACCGACAGCACGACGTCCCGGAGCCCGTGACGGAGGAGCTGGAGGATGATCGTTTCGAGAATCGGCCGGTTGCCGAGGGGCACCAGGGGCTTGGGGAAGACGACGGTCAAGGGTGCGAGCCGCGTGCCGCGCCCGCCGGCGAGGATCACCGCCTTCATGTGTTGTAGATCTCCGGCTTGTAGCGCTCGGGGTGGGCGCGCAGGAACGCGATGACCTGCTCGAGGCCCTGCTCGAGCGTGAACTCGGGACGCCAGCCGAGCAGCTCGGCGGCCCGCTCGACCTTGGCGCACAGGCGCTGGACCTCGCTGCGCTCGGGGCGAAGACGCGCGTCGTCGTGCTCGACGCCGGTCTTGGCCCCCGTGAGGCGCAGGATCAGCCGGGCCAGGTCCCCGATGCTGATCTCGCGCCCGGTGCCGAGGTTGATCACCTGGCCGACCGCACCCTCGGCGGCCGCCGCGGCGCGCAGCCCGCGCACGGTGTCGGCGACGTAGAGCAGGTCGCGCGTCGGCGCGAGCGCGCCGAGACGCACGGGCAGCCCGGCGAGCGCCTGCGACGCGATCGTCGGGATCACCGCACGGGCGCTCTGACGCGGCCCGAAGGTGTTGAAGGGACGCACGGTGACCACCGGGAGCCCGAAGGCGAGGTGGAAGCTCTCGGCGACCTTGTCGGCCCCGATCTTCGACGCCGAGTAGGGCGATTGCGCCTGCAGCGGGTGGGTCTCGGGGATCGGCACCTCGCGCGCCGTGCCGTAGACCTCGGAGGTCGAGGTATGGACGACGCGCCGGACCCCGGCGTCGAGCGCCGCCTGGAGGACGTTGAGCGTGCCCAGGACGTTGGTCTCGAAGAAGGTCTGCGGCGCGCGGTACGAGTACGGGATGGCGATCAGCGCGGCGAGATGGTAGACCACCCCGCAGCCGGCGACCGCGGCGCGGACGCCGAACGGGTCGCGGATGTCGCCGGCGACCACCTCGAGCTCCCGGCGGATCTCGGGGGCGACGAGCTCGAGCATGCCCCAATCGTTGCGCCCGTTGTAGTGGACCAGCGCGCGGACGCGGGCCCCGTCCCGGACGAGCGACTCGCAGAGGTGGCTGCCGATGAAGCCGCCGGCGCCGGTCACGACAACGAGGTCCGACATCGGCCGCACGATAGTCGGTGGGTCCGCGATCGTCAACGGCAAGGACCTTCCCGGTGTAAGATCCCACCCCACCGCCGCGAATGCGGAATGGAGCGGGCCCGTCGGAGCCCACGAAGGGAGAGGAAACGATGCACGGAAACCTGATGATGTCCCTGGCCGCGGTGCTCGCCGTCGTCCCGGTCGCCGGCTGCGACGACGACGACGACGGGGAGCAG
>JAFGHH010000170.1 GCA_016930215.1 Deltaproteobacteria bacterium | reverse complement strand
TTCTCGTCCAGGCCGACGAACGCCTTGTGGTACGCGCCGCTCACCTGCGAGGGCAGCTCGGCGTTGATCCCCGACAGATCGCACGCTCCAACCTCGAATCCGAGCCGGCCCAGGGCCTCCTGGAGGTCGATCTCCGTCGTCGTCCGGAAGCGCGGAAGGTGCAGGGTCAGCGACCCCGTGCCCAGGCTCGCGAAACGCTCGGCGAGACCGGCGACATCGACCGTCGCGCCCCCGCGCGGGACGACGACGGTGAACACGAGGTTGCCGACGAACCGCAGCTCGACGACGTCGGCGTCCGCCGACCGCGAGAACCGGGCTCGGTCCGTCGTGTGGCACAGGAACGGCACCGAGCGGTCGCCGGACGCCGCATGGAACGTCTCGTCGCTCGTCGCGTACTCGGGGAAGGCGTCGGCCCAGGCCGCCCTGAGGTACAGTGCGTTGACCAGCACCAGGGTCGTGGACGACGTCACCGAGTCGCCGGGCAGCAGGTCCGCGATGCGGCCCCGCGTCCATTCCTCGACCCAGTCGTTGATCTCCGTGCGCACTCGATCGGCCGCGTAGACGAAGTCCACGAGCCGCACGCCGGCGTCGTAGTGCGCCGCCAGCTCGTCGAGGTACGCGGGCAGCACCTCGAAGGTGCGCTCCTGGAACAGCTGGTTCACCGGCCTCAGCTCCACGCCGTCGCTGTCCGCGGACGCCGGCACCTCGCTGGCCCGGAGGCGGAGCAGCAACGCGGCCATCGCCTGGTGCAGATGGTCCTGGGCCGGGAAGTGCAGAGCGCCCTCCAGGTCCGTCAGGGAGGACCCGCGCACGCCCGCGGACAGCATCGCGAAGGCCATCGAGATCGAGACCGGCGACAGCACGCGGTTCCGGCCGGCGGGCCCCAACTCCAGCAGGTCGGCCGCCAGCGCGAGTTGGCCCGCGGACAGCTCGCGCAGCGCGGCGTCATCGACGGCGGGGTCGTCGTCGAACGGCACGGCGGACCGCGCCGCCTCGCCGGGGGGATCGGCGGCTCCGTCGGGCGGGACGTCGGCGTCCCGCGGCAGCACGTCGACGTCGCTCCCCGACCTGTCGTCCGCGCCCGCCTCGACCGCGTCCGGATCGCCCGCGCCGTACGAGATGCACGCGGAGGCGGCCAGACCGAACGCAACCACGGCAGCCACAGTCGCTCCGCTCGTGTTCCACCGCATCGGCTCGTTCCTCCCGCAGGTTCTCCGGCACTGTAGCACGTGCGGCGCGAACCCGCCCGCGTGCGGGGCGCGCAGCCCGGGCGCACTCGCCCCCCTCGCGCGGAGCCACGAGGCGCCCGGGCGGCCACCGCCCCGCGGGATTCCCTCGCGGACGCTCACTCCCCGCCGTCGTCGAGCTGGGCGGGGTCGGCGCGGTGGTTGGTGGTGGGCGAGGTGAACGGGGCGGTGCGGGCCGGGCCGTCCGCGACGAACAGCTCCTGCGCGGAGCACTCGGGACAACCGGCGACGCGCAGCCGGCCGCCGAACTTCACGAGGTCGTCGGAGCCGGGGAGGACGAGGTACACGCCGGGGACGAGCGGGCTGGTGCGGCGGGCGCTCATCGGCCGGCGGAAGCCCCAGACCGGGTCGTGCACGGTGACCTGGGCGTGGTACAGGCCGTCGGCGCCGACGCGGCACGAGGCGGCGGAGACGATCAGGCCGTCGCGGAACGCCGGGTACAGCTCGAACACCTCACGGAACCGGTCCGCCAGGTCGCCGAACGGCCGGCGGTAGGCGGTATCGCCCTGCGGAGCGCCGTGGCCGACGTTGTCGTTGCGCCAGCGCACGGCGAAGTTGAGATGCTCGAGCAGGTCCTTCGGCGGCGCGGGCCGGCCGTCGGCGTCTCGCAGGAACAGCGTCGCGGCCGAGCGGGGGCCCGGGTCGGGCCGGGTCAAGGCCCCGCGCGCCGCCTGGATCCACTCGCCCATCGACAGTTTCGACTTCCCGAGCAGCGGCTGCACCGACTGCGTTGGCGGGCCGGCCGCCAGGTCGACGAAGGTCACCAGCCGCGCGAGGTACTCGAAGCCCGACACCAGGTGGCAGCAGCGGAGGAAGTGCGACGACTCGGCCTGGGCCTGGCCGAGGAAGACCCACAGCGGGAACAGGAAGCTTTCGCCGCCGTTGGCGGGGCTGGAGCCGAGCGGGAAGGTCCGGAGGAGGAAGTTCGAGCCGAGGAGCGCGACGTCGCCCGGCCTCAGCGGCACGTCCTTGTTCGGGGGGAGGGGCTGGTTGTTGACCGTCGTGCCGTTGGTCGAGTTGAGGTCGCGGAGCGCGAGGGCCGAGCGGCCGCGCGGGCGGACCTCGGCGTGGCGGCGCGAGACGCGGTCGGACTGGATCGTCACCTCGCAGTCCGGGTCGCGTCCGAGCGCGATCGTGCCGGACGACGGGACGACCATGCACTGGGCCTCGAGCGTCTCGAGGTCGACGACCAGCAGGGCCGGCTGGAAGTAGAAGCGGCGCAAGGCGTCGAACTCCAGCGACTGCCCGACGAGCCCGAAGGCCTCGTCACCCTCGCCGGTCGCCTGGAGGTACTGTGTCTTCTGGTCGCGGCCGGCCGCGCCCGCGGCCTCGCCCTCCCCGACCCGGATCAGGATCCGACCCATCCCGCGGAGAGTACCGCGGGGGGGCGCGCGAGGGCAATCGGCCGTGGTAGGATGCCGCTCCGTGAACGACGTGGCGGCCATGATCCGTTGTCCCGCCTGCGGCGAGGAGTTGCCGCCCGGCGCGCGGTTCTGCGGCGGCTGCGGCCGTCCGTTGGCGGCGCCGTCCCCGGGCATGGTGACCTGTCCGCTGTGCCGGACCGAGATTCCCGAGCAGGCGCGGTTCTGCGGCGCCTGCGGCCAGCCGCTCGGCTCGTCCGCCTCCGCCTTCATCGACCCGAGCCCTTCGATGCCGGCCGGGATGGTCCACGTGCCGCTGCTGCACGGCCACGTCGAGCGGCCGCCGACGCCGCAGGTCGTGCCGCCGCCGCCGCTGCGGGACGCGACGCCGGCCGGGCCCGCCGTCGAGCTCGAGCCGAGCGACGCGACGATGGAGCTGGTCGAGGAGGTCGAGCCCACGGAGCCGGGGCGGGCGCCGGGCTTCGAGGAGTTCGCCGTCGATGTCGATTTCGACGACGAGGAGACGACGGTCCAGCTCGCCGGCGTCGACGTCGTGGCCGAGTCCGGGGACTACGAGCGGGCGGTGCGCATGCTGCTCGAGGCGCACGGCCTGCGTCCCGCAGACCCCCGCGCCCGCGAGCGCCTGGCGCGCTTCGGCCAGGCGCTCGGCCGGCGCGTCGCGGAGCGCGGACGGCAGGGCGAGTTGAGCGCGACGGCGCTGCGGGCCGAGCTGCGGCGGCTGCTGCACCTGGCGCCCGATCGGGGCTGGCAGGACGCCCTGCGCCAGGAGGTGGCGCCGACCGCCACGGCGGACGACGTCCGCCGCATTCGCGGGCTGCTGGCCGACGGCCACGTCCCCGCCGCGGTATCGCTGGCCGAGAGGATCCTCGCCGTGGGCTGCAGCGTGCCCGAGCTGCGGCAGGTGCGCCACGACACCATCGTCGCGCTCGTGCGGGAGGTCACCCGGCTGCAGCAGGCGGGCGACGCGGCGCTGCGCAAGAGGGACACGAAGACGGCCGAGACCTGCTACGAGGACGGGCTGGTGCTGCTGGAGAACGACCGGGTGCTGCTCGGGCGGCTCGAGCAGGCCCGCGCTGCCCGACCGGCGGTCCGGGATCGGCCGCAAGGCCGCAACCCTTGAAGATCTCGTGCAGAGTCGCGGCGCCGCGGAGGGTTCGGTTGACACTCCGGCCGTTTGGCGCTAGTGGGCGCGAGCGACGGGTGTCGGACGAGGCGCCCGGGAGGATGGGTGATGGCGAACACGAAGAAGCTTCCGCGTCAGGAGCGCAAGGCGAAGAAGCGCGATGCGCGCCGGGCACTGAAGGAGAAGTGGGGCAAGCTGAACCGCAAGCTGCGGCAGGAGTTCGTGAAGGCGGAGAAGCCGTTCACGGTCTGGCTGCGGGAGCGGGAGGCGGCGAAGAAGGAGTCCGGGACCCCTCCTGCGAAGCCCTGAGCGCCCGCAGGTCCGCCTCGAGCCGCGACTGGCGGCGGGCCAGCAGCACGACGTAGCCGGTCAGCACGAGCCACAGCGCGACGTAGGCCGCGACGGTCAGGGTTTCGGCGGACATGACTCCCCTCCACGGGTTTCCGGCGGCGGTGCGTTTGCGGCGGCGACGACAAGCCGATCGAGCTCGCGGCGGGCCAGCTCGAGCCGGTAGCGCAATCGCAGCAGCACGAGCGCCAGGGTGGTGAAGGCGACGAGGCCGACGCCGAGGGTGACGGCCATCTCGGTGGAGAGGCCGCCGCCGCCCGAGCCGAGCACCGTCGGGTGGTTGCCGCGCCACTTGCGCACGGCGAGGTGGATGATCGGCAGGTCGATGACGGCGAGGATCGCCAGGGCGGCGGCGAAGCGCGCCAGCCGCGGAGTGCGCGCGGCGGCCCGGCGGAGGACGGCATAGGCGGCAAGGAGGAGGGCCAGGACGAGGACGGTGGTGAGGCGGGGTTCCCAGCGCCACCAGACGCTCCAGGCGGCCCGGGCCCAGATCGGGCCGGTGACCAGGACGACAACCGAGAACAGCAGGGCGACCGAGCCGGCGGCGGCGGCCAAGGCATCGGCCCGCTCGGCGTTCGTCACCAGATACACCGTGCTGGCGATGCCGCACAGTCCCGTGGCGGCGTACATCGCCCAGGCCGACGGGACGTGGAAGTAGAAGATCTTCTGCGAGAGCCCCATCACCGCCTCGACGGGGGCGTAGAGCCAGGCCAGACCGACGGCCGCCACGACGGCGGCGCCGGCGGCCGCGGCGAGCCAGGGAAGCCACCGATCCACGGAGCCGGGTTCCGCCAAACCGCACCCGCGCGGGGACTCCCGCGCCGACGAACCGTCGTCCCGACGCCGGCCGCCCGATTGCGCCTCGCGGGGACGGTCGTGGTAACCTACCGGCCATGTTTCGCCCTGTCAACGCGATGCTGCCCCTCCTGTGTGCGCTGCTCGCCGCCCTGCCCGCCTGCGGACCGTCCCGCTCGACGACCGGCGGCGCTCCGGACGGGGCCGGCCCACCGGCCGCGACCGAGGTTGCGACGACCGACGCGCCGGCCGGACCCGACGTCGCGGCCGCCCGGGTCGACGTGGCGAGCGTTTTCCGCGAGGAGTCGGCCCGCTGGATCCCCGAGCCGTACGACGACCTGTACCTCGGCGAGCCGCTGGCGCAGGTGCTGGAGGACTACCCCGAGGCGCGTCCGTACGTGTCGCCGGCGGACCCCGAGCGGCTGGAGTGGTACGAGTTGCAGGGGGTGCGCGGTCTGGTGCTGCGGCTGGGCTTCGGCACGGCCGGCGCGCCGGAGGCGAAGCGCCTGCGCAGCGTGCAGTTCCTGAGCCTGCTGCAGGGCTCGGTGCCGGCGGATGCTCCGGCCGAGCCCCGCGCGTTGGCCGCGTGGCAGGAGTGGATTTCCCGGACCTACGGTCCGCACATCCAGGGGTTGCGCGAGAAGTACGGCGAGCGCGCGGACGTCTACTCGTGCGCGGGCTCGGGAGAGCACCCGGTCGTGCGTCTCGTCTGGCGGGGCGAGGCGGTCGCGGTGACCGCGGCGTTCCTGCTGCACGAGAAGGGGTTGTCCTCGACCCTGATGTTCACGCCGCTGGACGTGGCCGACCGCTACATCAAGGCGACGCAGTGCCGCTGGCTGCAGGACCGCGTGCTGTGAGCCGGGGGTGGTCCGGGACCGGCGGGCGCCGGTCCCGGGCACGACGAGGAGGCGACGGTCTCAGTGTTGCGGCGTCGAGCGGGGGCGGCGCGGCGCCGGAGGCACGGGCCGGGTGAGGGTCGTGTCGCCCTGCACCGCGAGGTAGGGGAGCATCCGGTTCAGCGTGGCGCGGCCGATCCCGCGGATCGCCAGCAGGTCCTCCGCCCGCCGGTACGGATGCCGCTCGCGCTGCGCGATGATCGCCTGGGCGCGCGACGGCCCGACGCCGGGCAGCAGCTGGAGCTGCTGCGCGGTGGCGGTGTTGATGTTCACGACGCCGCTCGGCGCCGGGGGGGTCTCCCCGGCCGCCGTCTGCGCCGCCTCGACGACCGGCCCGGCCGGCACCGGCCCGACCTGCTCGGCAGCGGCGGCCAGCGCCTCGGCGGCCCCCAACGCGACGAGCACGAACGACAGGACGAACGACGACTGCTTCACCATGGCTTCACCTCCTGCGGCAACCGCCTCCGCCGCGCCGCCGGGAGCGGAGGAGGACGGCATGCCGCAACCTCGGGAGCCGAAGCCCCTCGCGGGGATGGCGGGGCGCACCCCTGCGCCCCGTCGGCTCCGATTGCCTGTTCGAGCTGGACGCGGATCCGGCCGTCGGCGGGGAGGTGATCGAGGACCGCGCGAACCGTGCCGTCCGGCAGCAGCCACCCGCGCCCGACCCGCAGCCAGGCGGGCGTCTCGCCGTCCCGAGCCACGTTGACGTAGAGGGCCACGACCGCGCACTGCATCCCGCACCTCCTGGCCGACCGGGCGAAGCCGACGCCCCTCCGGCGGCGTCGCGTCACCGATGCAATCGCCGGGCCGTGGCTGTGCCCCTGCAACCACCCGATATAGTGCGTCTTTATTTGGCGCCCGACGGCGCCCCGACGGCGCCCGACGATCCCGACACCCGATCGCCCCGCGTTGACCTGTCCCTCCGGCAAGTGGCAGACTCCGATCCTCGACGAAGCGGAAGGGCTTCGGCCGAGCCACGAGCAGGGTCGTCCGGGGGTGAACCCGGGAGGTGAGGATGCCGCCCTACTGGACCATCGCACCGTTCGCGTTGATGCTGCTGTCGATCGCGATCATCCCGCTCTGGAAGCCGCACTGGTGGGAGAGCAACCTGCACAAGGGGTACGTCAGCATCGTGCTGGGCGGCGTGATGCTGGTCTACCTGTTGGCGGCGGCGCCCGCGGGGGCGAGTCACCGGCTGATCGTGACGCTGCTCGACTACGTGGCGTTCATCGCGCTGCTCGGCTCGCTGTTCGTGATCTCCGGCGGCATCTACCTGCGCGGCTCGCTGGCCGGCACACCGGCGGTGAACGCCCTGCTGCTGTTGATCGGGGCGGTGCTGGCGAGCTTCATGGGCACGACGGGCGCGGCGATGCTGTTGATCCGGCCCGTGCTGCGGGCCAACGAGTGGCGCAAGAGCAAGGCGCACGTGGTGGTGTTCTTCACCTTCCTGGTGGCCAACATCGGCGGCCTGCTGACGCCGCTCGGCGACCCCCCGCTGTACCTCGGCTTCCTCAAGGGGGTTCCGTTCCAGTGGACGCTGGCGCTGTGGCCGGAGTGGCTGATCGCGATTGCGATCACGCTGGCGGTGTTCTTCGTCTTCGACACGGTCAAGTACAAGGCCGAGCTCCGGGCCGGGCGCAAGCTGCCGGAAGGCGCGAAGGAGCCGCTGGGCCTCGAGGGCGGCCTGAACTTCCTGTGGCTGCTGCTGGTCATCGGCGTGATCTTCGGCTCGGGCATGCTGGCCAAGAGCCATTTCATCCACGAGCTGGAGCACGACTCGCCGGTCCTCACCGAGACGCTGCTCAAGGTGGGCCAGGCGGTCGCGATGCTGCTGGTTGCCGGCGCCTCGCTGTGGACGACCCGGAAGAAGATCCGCGAGGCGAACGCCTTCAACTACGCGCCGATCATCGAGGTGGCGGTGCTGTTCATCGGCATCTTCATCACGATGATCCCGGCGCTGTGGATCCTCGACGAGCTGGGCCGCACGGGCAAGCTCGGTCTGGACGAGCCGTGGCAGTTCTTCTGGGCCACGGGCGTCCTGTCGTCGTTCCTGGACAACGCGCCGACCTACCTGACCTTCTCCTCCGCCGCGAGCGGTCTGCACGACGGGTTCGTCGCGGGCATCGAGGCGATTCGCAGTTGCACGGCGGCGGGCATCACGCACACCGACGCCAACAACCTGACCCTGCTCCTCGCGTCCAGCGGCAACCTGGCGCCGCTGTGCGACGGTGCCGGGACGGTGGTCCGGGAGGCAGCCCAGATCGCCCCGGGCGCGATGTTCCTCAAGGCCATCTCGTGCGGCGCCGTGTTCATGGGCGCCAACACCTACATCGGCAACGGGCCGAACTTCATGGTCAAGACGATCGCGGAGCAGCAGGGCGTGGCGATGCCGAGCTTCTTCGGCTACATGCTCTACTCGATGGCGATCCTCGTGCCGATCTTCGTCGCCATCACGTTCATCTTCTTCTGGTAGGACGGCGGGACGAGGCGCGCGAGCGCGCCGCTAGAACGAGCCGAGGAACCCCACGCCGAGCTCGTACAGCCCGGCCGTGACGTCGCGGCCGGCCACCACCGTGAAGCCGACCGGCGAGAAGTACAGCGCGTACCCGCTCACGATCGTCCAGATGATGTCGCCGCTCGCCCGCAGGAAGAACGCCGCGTCCTCCACGCCGGTCAGGAGCTGGTAGTACCCGAGCGCCAGGTGGGGCGCGAGCTGCCAGCTATGCGAGATCGGGAACCGCCAGACCGCCGCCGCGCCGACGTCCAGCGCGGTGCCCGGGCCGAAGTAGACGTCCAGCTCGAGCCCGACGTCCAGCTCGGGCAGCGGGGCG
>JAFGHH010000023.1 GCA_016930215.1 Deltaproteobacteria bacterium | reverse complement strand
TGTCCCGGCCGGCCGCCGCGGTCGGCGAGGAGATGCTCGGCTACCTCGACGCCGCGCTGCGGCGCCTCCGGGCCGCCGGCACCGCCGTCGCCGTCGTCAACACCACCTCGGCCTCGCCGCTGCTCGAGATCTACGGGCCCGACAGCATCTACGACGAGTACCTGGCGCGCGTCCGCGCGGTCTGCGCGGCCGTCGGCGTTCCGTTCCACGACCACCTGCGCAACCCGGTGACCACCGACGCCGACTTCACCGACGGCGACCACATGCACCGCAACGGCGCCCGCAAGTACACCCGCTACGTGGTCGCCGACGTGGTCCTGCCGCTGTTCGGAAGCCGTTGACCGCGGGCGCTCACGAGCATCCGCCGCCGGCGCAGACCGGCGGACAGCAACAGCCGCTCGCCGGGTCGTCGCCTTCCACGACCCGCGAGCCGTCCTCGAGCACCGGCCACTCGCAGAAGCACGCCACGTCGCACTCCACGCCGCCGACCTGCATCATCCGCCAGCCCCCGCCCGTCAGCGGCTCGACCAGCGCCTCGAGCAGCGTCGTCGTCCACGGCACGAACGCCGGCTCGTCCCCGCAGCGCACCGGCGCCCACTCCCGGGCCACCTCCCACAGCTCGTCGTAGCCGACCACGAACCAGTCCCCCGCCTCGAGCGTGCAGGCCGGCGCCACCGGCGCCTCGTCCGCGTCGGCCTCCCGTCGCGCGTCGAGCTCGTCGATCGCCGGTCGCGAGTACGCCGGCACCGCGGGCCCCGGCGCCAGCCGCACGACGCGCTTGACCGGTCCGAAGCGTTCCGAGCCGTCCGGGGCGACCCAGTCCTCGACCGCGAGCGACGACTCGAAGTCCATCAGCGGCAGCACGCGGGCGCCGGCCAGGCCGCTCGCCGCGACGTGGCCTTCGGCGGCCGCGGCGTCGGCGTACAGCCCGAGCACGATCACGACGCCGTAGGCGTCGCGGTCGGCGAGCCGCAGCTCCTCGGTATGCAGCACCAGCGGATAGCCCGGCCCGGCCGTCGCCGGCGCGGCGCGGCCGAGCGCCTCGTCCGCCGCCGCCTCGTCGGCGAACGGACCGAGCGCCGCGGCGCAGGTCGGGTCGGGCCAGTCGCGCGCGGTGGCGTAGCGCAGGTAGCCGTTGCGGAAGTACAGCCCGGCCGGCAGCAGGCCGGCTGCCGGCCCTCCGGGCGACGTCGTCGCTTCCGCCGTCGCCCCGCCTCCGGCATCCGTGCCTGCCGGGGCTCCGGTGACCGGCGGGGCGGGACAGCCCGCCAGCGCGGCCAGCGCGATCGTCCATCCGGTGGTCGTGCGCATCGTCGGTCTCCTCGCGGCGGGGCTTCCGCCGCTCACGACTCGAGCTGCGCGCGCTGCGCGAGCAGCGCCAGCAGCAGGTGCGAGTTCGGCAGCGCATTGTACGGGATGTACCAATCCGTCGTCAGGCCGGGACGGACCAGGCGGATCCAGTGCCGCTCGAGCCGCATCTTCGAGAACGCGCTCCAGGGGAGCGTCGTCGCCTGGAGCGGCGCGGCGCCGGCCGTGCCGAGCGCGGCGCCGAGCAGGAGCTGCGTGGTGCTCGCGGTCTGCATCGTGACCCCCTGGCGGCTCAATGCGTAGTACCCGAAGTGGACCGGCTCGCCCGCGTCGAAGCGGGCCAGGACGGCGGGGAGCCAGCGGCGCAGCGTCTCGGCGCGGACGCGGTCGCCGAGCTTGCGCCAGCGGGCGAGCGATTTGCCGAGGGCCAGCCGCTCGCCCGTGCGGGTCACGACCAGCGTGCCCGGCTTCTGGTCGCGGCCGGGCACGGCGCCGTCGAACACCACCGGCCAGACCTCGGCGACGTCGTCCCAGGCGCAGCCGTGCGCCTGCCCCCGCCGGTGCAGCACGAAGCCCCGCTCGTGCACGTCGACCCCCAGCCCGATCTCGCGCCACCAGCGCCAGAGGATGACCGCCGAGCCGACGAACGCCGCGATCAGGACGAACCAGACCTTGCCGGCCGTGTCGCGGTCGACCTCGGGGACGTAGCGCGCGACGAGGGCCATCGCGGTGCCGGCGAGCGGCAGCAGCAGCGCCAGCAGCGGTTGGCCGACCACGCGGGTCCAGGCGCGTCCGTGGTGCTCCTGGAGCGGGCCGTACGGGTGGTCGTCGGGCGGGAGCCGCGGGACGTCGTCGGACGAGCCCATCACATCACCTCCGCGCCGGCGACCGGCGGCGTCTCCGGCGCCCTTCCCCAGGCATAGGCCGCCGGGTCCCGCTCGTCGCGCACCGCCTCGACCCCGCGCACCCCGGCCGCCTCGAGCAGCCGGCGCAACTCCGCGGCCGTGCACCCCTGCCGGGCGGGGAAGCGGAGGAAGTACCAGGCGAGCACCGGCACCGCGGGCGGCGGCACGAACCGCCAGCGCCGCACGAACCGCTCCGCCGTCTCGCGCGTGCACTCGCGGTCGGCCTCGAGCACGAACACGATGCCGCCGGGCCGCACGACCCGGGCCAACTCGCGCACGCCGCGGGCCGGGTCGGGCCAGTGCTTGATCGAAGACAGGCTCACCGCGGCGTCGAACGAGCCGTCGGGGAAGGGGAGGGCGAGCGCGTCGCCGGTGCGGAACTCGAGGTTCGGCACCGCGGCGTGCTCGCGGCGCGCCAGCGCGATCTGCGTCGCCGACAGGTCGATGCCGGTGACACGCGCCCCGGGCCGGCGCCGGGCCAGCTGCGCCGTCGGCCGCCCCGCGCCGCAGCCGACGTCGAGGATCCGGCCCGCCGGCGGCAGCCGCGGAGCGAGCTGCTCCGCCAGCCGCTCGTAGAGCGCCGCGATCTCCCGCGCCACCACCAGGTCGAACAGGCGCGCGTGGAACCCGTCCCAGGACCCGCGCATGTCGAACAGCCACATCGTCGCACCTCGCCTCGTCCTCAGCGCCCCGCGCCCCGGGCCGCCCGTCCCAGCGCCCACAGCGGAAAGACCGCCGGATAGAGCTTGTAGTGCAGGAGCGAGGTGTTCATGAACACCCCGGACGGCTGTCCGAGCGGCCAGGCGCCGTCCGGCCGCTGGTGCTCGAGCAGCCAGCCGATGCCGCGCAGCACCGCGCCGTGCTCCGCGGGGACACCGGCCGCGTCGAGCGCCAGGAGGGCCCAGGCGGTCTGCGTCGCCGAGCCCTCGGCCGCCGGGACGGAGCGTCGCTCCAGGCACGAGCGCCAGTCCTCGCCCCAGCCCCCGTCGTCCCGCTGCCGCTCGACGAGCCAGCGGACCGCGGCGACGACCGTCGGGTCGTTCCCCGTCACCCCGGCCGCGCGCAGCGCCGCCAGTGCGTGGAATGCGGCATACGTGCCGTACACGCCCCACGCGGGCCGCCACATCCCGTCCGACTGCTGCTCGGCGCGCAGGTACTTGACCGCCCGGCGCACCGCGTCGCCCGCGTCGGCGGCCTCGTCCAGGTCCCCGTCGCGCATCGCCCCGACCAGCGCCCGGACGCACGAGCCGGTGCACTCGACGTAGGCGCGGTCGATCATGCAGTCGTCGAACAGCTCGGAAGGGTTGAGGCGCCCGAGCGCCGGGCTGCCTCGGCGCTCCTCGTAGGACGCGAAGCCGCCCGAGACGTCCCGGCGGCTCAGCACGAACCGCACCGCCTCGGCGCGGACCACCCGCGGCACCGGCTCGCCCGTCAACCGCTCGGCCGCCCTCAGCGCCTCGAGCGCCTCGGCGGCGCAGTCGGAGACGGGCCAGCCGTGACGGCCGTCGGTGAAACACCAGCCGCCGCGCCCCGGGGAACGCCAGTGCCGCTCGCGCTCCGGCGGGTCGGCGGTCACCCGGTAGGAGAGCAGCGCGCGCGCCGCGCCCCGCACGACGGCGACGTGCCGGGAGGCCCCGGGAGCGGCGCAGAGCGCCTGGATCGCGAACGAGGTGTCCCAGGCGTGGGACAGCGCGCCCGCCAGACGCAGCCCCTCGGTCTCGTCCTCCCAACGCCAGGCCCGCATCCCTGCCAGCGCTTCGGCGGCGCCGGGACCGTCCGGGTCGGCCGCGTGCAGCGCGACGGCGTTGAGCAGCCCCGAGACCGGCGAGAGGGCCGCCTGGCCCGATTGCCGCTGTTCGTAGCGGATCTCCTCGACCAGCCGCGCCACCGCGCGCCGGCGCAGCGCCGCCGGCGCCGCCCGCTCGCCCAGCCGGAGCGCGCCGTAGGCGGCGCGGAGCAGCCCCGTCGGCTCGACGTACAGGTCGCCGGGCGCCACCGTCGCCCGGTGCTCGGCGAAGCGCACGGCGGCCCAGCCCTGCGGATAGAGCTCCTCGCGCAAGGTCCGCACGAGGTCGTCCTCCGGCATGCGGAAGCGCAGCGCCGAGAGCACGCTCAGTGCCAGGTAGATCATCCGCGTGTGGCAGTAGAACCGCGACGGGTGGATCGGCAGCCACGACGGCAGCAGGAACAGCTCGGGCGGCAGCGCGGGCAGGCCGTCCCAGTCGTAGAGATGGACCAGGGCGAGCCAGGCCTTGGCCCAGGTCGGAGCCCACGGCGGGCCACCCCGCCGCAGGACCCACTCGCGAGCCCGCGCGGCGGCGGGATGCTCCGCCGGCCGGCCGGCCAGCCGCTCCGCGACGTAGCCCAGCACCGTGGCGTACAGGTACCCCGGCGAGGCCGGGTGCAGCCCCCAGGACCCGTCCTCGAGCTGCCAGTGGTCGAGATACCGCAGCGCACCCGCCCGCTCCCGCTCGTCGAGCGGCCGGCCGCAGGCGTGGTGGGCGAGCACGGCGGTGGCCGTCAACGCCGGACACCAGACCATCTCCTCGTTCCATCCGCCGTCCGCCCGCCGGTGCGCCAGCAGTCGCTCCTCCGCCCGCTTGCAGGCGCGACGCACGCTCCGTTCCTCGATGCGCATCGCCCTCTCCACTCCGCGTTCGGGCAGCGAGCATACCGGCCCGCCCGTGCCGCGACAACCCGGACCACGCCCGCGCCCCCTCGTGGGCGTCCGGGTCCGCGGGTCGGTCGCGATTCTACGGCGTCGGGGTCAACGCGCAGCGGAAGCCGATCCGCGGGCTCCGCTCGCCGGCGGCCACCTGGTGCCTCCGGGAGCAGCGCAGCAGCGGAGCGGCATCGAAGAAACCACCCCCGCGCACGACCCGTTCGGTGGTGGCGGCCGGTCCGGTCGGGTCGCTGCAACCGCCGGGCTCGGCCGCGCACAGCGCGTAGGTGTCGGCGGCATACCAGTCGGACACCCACTCCTCGACGTTCCCGCCCAGATCGAAGACGCAGTAGTCCGGCTGGACTCCCGCCGGTCGGGCCGCGACCCGGTCGGTGTCGTTGTCCAGGCCGTCCCACATCAGGCAGGCGTTGTAGTTCGCCAGGTCGCACGTCGCCGCCGCCTCGCCCCACGGATACGTCCGTTCGTCGAGCTCGTCGCAGCCGGTCGGCATGCCCGCACGCTCGCAGCCTCCCCGGCAGGCCTTCTCCCACTCGGCCTCCGTCGGCAGCCGCTTGCCCTCCCAGGCGCAGAAGGCGGCGGCCTGGTCCCACTGGAGGTTGACCACGGGATACTCGCCGTACTCGGCCGAGTAGAGGTAGTCCGGCCGGCGATTCGAGTACGGTCCGTTGTCGGGCTCGTTGCAGGTGCCGTCGTCCATGCACAGCAGGTACCG
>JAFGHH010000022.1 GCA_016930215.1 Deltaproteobacteria bacterium | reverse complement strand
TACGGGGAGAACGGCGAGGTCGGCGCGTTGCTCTGCAGGGCCTGGAGGGCCGAAACGGCGCCGAACTGGGCGACCTGCTCGAGCATCGCGGTCTTGGCCATGTGCGGGTTGGGATTGTCCTTCGGTCCCTGCACGCCGGCCATGCGGTCCACGTCCTCCGCGTCGCGCTTGCCCATCTTGCCCTCGTCGCCGGCCGCGCGCGCGCCGGTGCCGCCCTCCTCCTCGTCCTCCATCTCGGACTCGAGGTCCTCCTCCTCGTTGTCCTTCTCCTCCTCTTCCTCCTTCTCCTCGATGGTGATCTCCTCGTCCTCCTTCATTTCCGGAGGCGCGATGACCATCATCTGCAGGTAGGGGTTGTCGGAGGAGAGGATGTCGACCGCCAGGCCGCTCTGGGAGGCCTGGTACTGCCAGGCGATGGCCATGAAGGTCACGTGCAGGATCAGGCTCGCCGCGACGAACAGCGGCGTGGTCCACTCGAACTTCATCGGCAGGACCAGCCTGGGCTTGGCCACCATGTTCGCCAGGAAGGTGAACTCGCCCCAGTCCTGCTTCATCCGATCGCCGGCCTCGAGCGTCACGTCGAAGCCGCCGTTGATGTTGGCGCTCGGCTGGGCGCGACCCGCCTGCTGGAGCGCCTGCAGGTCGAGGGTCTCGCCGCCCTGCTTGGTCACGGTGCCGGAAGCACCCGGCAGGAGGGTCACGACCAGCTTGTCGCCCACCGCCTGCCCGATCTTGATGCGGTCCTTGCCGTCGAGCTGCTCGAGGGGGATCCACAGGTCGCAGACCGGGTTCTCGCCCAGATGGAAGGTCTGGGAGGTCTGGTCCTTGGACAGGTGGAAGTGCTTGGCGTTGAAGACGGCGCCGTTCCAGACCGAGATCATCTCGCCGATCTGGAACCGCGCGTCCTCGTATTTGGTCAGGTCGACGTACATCTGCGGCTGCCCCGGCTGCTCCGCCTCGGCCTCGAGACCGGGCACGAACCCCATCCCGGGGATCACGGCGGCCGCGGGGGCCGACACGATCGGCACGCCGGCCACCATCACCGGTGCGGGAGCCTTGCGGGCCGCCGGCCGTGCCGCGGGCATCGGCGGGGGCGTCGGCTCCGCCACCGGCGCCGGCACCGGTTCCGGCAACTCCGCCTGGCCGATCTCCACCGTCAGGTCGATGTTGCCCAGCCGGATCGTGTCGCCCGTGCTGAGCCGGCCCTTGTTGACCTGCTTCCCGTTGATGAACGTGTTCTCAACGGTCGCGATGAGCACCACGTCCTCGGGACCCGAGATCTCGACCACCGCGTGCGTCCGCGCCACGCTGTCGTCCTCGATCTGCAGGTTGCAGGACGGGGACCGACCGATCTTGATCACTCGCTGTGCGAGCGTCTCGGTCTTGAGAACCTCGTTCCCCTTCAGCACCTGGAACGTGACGGGGACGCGAGCCTGTCCCTGCGTACTCATGGGTCTCCTCCTCGCCGCCGCGGTCCGCCGAGTCAGCCGGCGGTGTGCCGCACTACAGGTTCTCCACCGACTTCAACATCTCCGGTACGAAGGTGTCCCGGATCCGGATCAGGGAGATCGTCTGCCGACGCCCGCGCACGAGCGCCATGTCCCCGTCCGGCCGCATCAGATCGCCTTCGACCAGGTCGTCGGTGAAGGTGTACTCCGTAGACGGCATGTCCTGGGCGACGGCCCGACTCTCCGTCAGCCCCAGGAACCCGATGGCCATCACCGTCGCCATCATCACCATCCGCATCTCGGTCCTCCTCCGGGCGGCGTCGTTCGGACACCCACCCGTGCCGAATGTTCCCACAAAACCCCGGGGCAAGGCAATCGGCGCGCCCGACCCCGGTTTTCTCGCCTACGGCGTGCCGCCCTCCGGGGCCGGGGTGTCGGTGCCGCCCTCCGGGGCCGGGGTGTCGGTGCCGCCCTGCTGGGCCGCCTGTGCCGCCGCTGCGGCTTCCGCCGCCGCCGCCGCCGCCTCGGCCGCCGCCATCGCCGCGTCGGCCTCCTGGACCTGGCGGTCCATTTCCTGCATCTGTACGAGGGTTTCCTTGTCTTTGACGGCGCGATCCAGGTTTTCCTGGATCGCCGTCCGCAGGGCATCGTAGTCCATGCCGGAGCCCTGCGGCGCCTGGCCGGAGCAGTGTCCCAGGGCCTCGCGGTAGCTGGCGATCGCCGGGTCGTACTGCTCCGGCTGCGAGATGTTGGTGAACCGGTGCTGGACCAGGGCGATGTTGAAATACGCTTCGGGCCGCGCCGCATCGAGCTGCTTGGCCGCCTCGTACTTCTCGATCGCCATCGCGTAGGTGTAGCGCGTCCCCTCGATGTACTCGCCCTCGCCCTCCAGCGACTCCTGCTCGGAGGCCAGGCCGCGGACCGAGACGCCCAGCCCGATCAGGGCGTCGTAGCTGTCGGGACGCACGCGCAGCGCCTCGGTGTAGGAGCGGAAGGCCTCGGAGTAGCCGCGGAAGCCGAGATTCAGCGAGGCGTAGTTCATGTGCGCCTCGTAGTTGTCCCGGTCGCGCTCGACGACCTTGCGGAAGTCGCCGATCGCGGCCCGGATGTTCTCCTCGGCGAGGAAGATCAGGCCGCGGAGGTTGTAGATCGGGGCGTAGTTCGGGTTCTTGGTGATCGCGTACTGGCAGACCAGCATGGCGAACCGACGGAAGCGCTGGTTCGCCTCGGCGAGCTGGGAGTAGTCGAAGAAGAAGCGGGCCAGGTTCTCCAGCGCGACGACCGCGTCGGCCTGGACGGCGAGGGCCGAGCCGATCAGCACGTCGGCCGCGCCCTCGGCGGACTGCTGGCCCGGCCGGAAGTTGCCGCGCTTGAAGGCCAGGATGGCCAGGTTGATGTACGCCTCGTAGGCCGTGATGTCCGCCTTGTAGGCCTTCTCGAACAGCTGCTGGGCCTTCGCCTCGTCGCCGTCGACGAGCGCGTAGACCCCGAGCTGGATCAACGCGGGCGGATAGTCGGCCTTCAGCTCGAGCGCCGCCTGGAAGGCCTGGCGGGCCTGGTCGTGCAGGTTGCACTGCTGGAACGTCACGCCGCGCGCGTACAGCGCCTCGGCGATGCCGGCCGAGGTGTCCTCCGAGATTTCCTGGAAGGCATCGGCGATCGCGGTGCACTGTTCCGGGGTCCAGCTCCCGGCCTGGCGGTGCTGCAGGAAGGCGGCCGTCGCCTCGGTGAACCCCTCGCGGCTCTCCTCCGTGACCTGGGTCGTCGTGCCGCCCCCTCCTTCGCCGTCCCCTCCCGTGGGTCCGACGGGCGTGGTGGGACAGCCGGCCAGCGCGAGACCGGCGAGCAGGGCGACCAACGGGATGCAACGATGCAGCTTCATGACAGCCCTCCTCCTACTCCGACTCTTCTTCGGCCGGTGCCGCCGGCGCGGGTGGGGGTGCCGCCGGTGCGACGTAGAACTGGTAGCGTCCCCGGTCGTCGACGCTGGCCGCGCCGGGGACGACGGTCACCGGGAGCTGCCGTTCGCCGAACTCGCTGGTGGTGGTGATGATGGCGAGGTCGAGGTCGGGCGCGGCGTAGTGCACGCGGTTGAGGTTCGGCCGGCTGTAGACCTCGTTGGACACGCGGTAGCGCGACGGGTCGATTTCGTACAGGGCGGCTTCGCAGCGCGCCGAGTACTCGTTGAACCACTGCTCGCGGGTCGCCGTGGCGAGGCAGTAGCCGAAGGCCTCGATGGCGTGCTGCTTGATCGGCTCGGCCTGGTTGTCGAGCTGCTCGCGGTACTTCTGCTCGACCTCGATGAACTCCTCGCGACGGAACGCGGGGGGTGTGGGGGCGTTGTACATGTCCTTCCAGAACTGGAGGAACATGTCGCCGACGCGGCTGGCGGCGGCGATCTCCCAGGCCGGGACCTGCAGGTAGGCGATCGAGTCGTAGTACCTGCGGCCTTCGGTGATCTTCGCGTCGCGGTCGCGCGCGAAGGGGACGAACTTCTTCTCGGTCCACTGCTTGTATTTTTCCATCGACATGCAGATGTTCATGTACTCGCGGCTGCCGCGGAACTGCGCGCAGGCGGAGCCGGGCGGGTTCCAGTCGTCGGGGTCGAACTCGGGCCACCGGATCGCCTTGAACTGCTCGTAGATCTTCTCGCCGATGTAGAAGCGGGCCTGGCCGAGCGCGTTGGCGACCTTGTCGCCGCGGACGAAGAGCTGGGCCTGCTTGGCCGCCTCGTCGTCGCCCTCGACCTCCATCGCCAGCTCCTCGAGCAGCTTGTTCCAGGTCGCCTCGCGACGGCCGGCGAGGATCACCGCGGGGTCGGCCCCGGCGTCCTCGCCCTCGGCGGCCTCGTTGCCGAACTCGGGCAGCCGTACCAGGCCGTTGGCCTTGGTGGCGTACTCGTAGGCCTTGCCGCGGTTGTCGCGGCAGCGGCGCAGGACGATCGGGTCGGCGTCCTCGGTGTTCTCCGGGCAGTCGGCGCGCGCCCAGTACGACTCGGCCACGAGCATCGTCGCCCGGACCTCGAACTCCTTGCCGCCCTTGCGGCCGTACTTGCGCAGGTACTCGTCGTAGTGCCGGGCGACCTCCGGCCAGTTGTGGGAGCTGGTGTACAGCTCGCCGACCGAGAAGTAGGCCTCGGCGGCCTTCTTCTGGTACTTGCGGTTGCCGCCGAACTTGGAGTCGAGGAAGTCGGCGTCGGTCTTGGCCAGTTCGTCGTGGCCGAGGCCGATGCGGATCTGGACGGCACTCAGCATCGCCTCCGGGGCGCGCTCGTCGGACAGGTACGAGCGGGCGAAGTTCTCGTAGGCGGCGGCGGCCTTCTCGAAGAAGGCCAGCCGGGCCCAGGCGGAGGCGACCATGTACTGCGCGTTGGTCACGTGCTCGGAGCTCGGATGCTCCTGCGCCAGGCGCAGCCGGATCTGGATCGCCTTCATGACCTTGTTGGCGTTCTCGTAGTAGTTGGCCGCCTCGTTGAGGATGTCGTCCATCATGTCCTCGTTGGCGGAATCGAGGCAGCGGTATCCGGCGTAGCTCTGGGGAAGCTCGTCGTGGACCTTGAGCGCGAGCTCGGCGGCCTCCTCCCACTTGCGGGCGTCGGCGAACTCCTTGACCTTGAACAGCATCTGCTGGCAGTGGAGCACCGGGACCGCCTCGATGAACAGGTTGAGCGAGTTGCGCTCGTCGTTGTTCTCGAGCACGCCGCTGTCCTCGGCCGCCGGGAAGTGGTTCTCGAGCGCGACGTTGGTGGCGGCGATGATCTCGGTCACGCACTCCTCGACGCCGGCGCGGTTGAGCCGCACGATGATCTCGAAGTAGTTCATCGCGGAGAGCACCGCGATGCGGCGGTCGTCGGAGTCCTGGGTGTCCTTGTACTCCGCGGCGATCTGCTTGAAGAGGACGGCCGCCTCCTGCCACTTCTGTGCGTCGAGGAACAGGAACGCGCGGTTGAACTTGACGTTCGCCAGGTCCTCGTGCTGGTCGATGTAGCAGATGTAGCGATGGAAGGCCTG
>JAFGHH010000169.1 GCA_016930215.1 Deltaproteobacteria bacterium | reverse complement strand
TGCCGCGTGAGGCGGTGGCGGCGGCGAAGCGGTTCACGACCCCGACACCGCCGGCGGGCGTGCGCGTGCCCGCGGCCGAAGCGGCGCCGGTCCCCGTGGCGGCGGCGGCTCCGGTCGCGGCCCCGGCTCCGGTCGCGGCGTCGGCCCCGGCCCCGGCCCCGGCTCGGGCCGCGGCGTCGGCCCCGGCCCCGGCCCCGGCCGCGACGTCGGCGGGTCCGCGGATGTGCCCGTCGTGCGGCAACAGCGTGCCGGCGGACAACATGTTCTGCGGCCGCTGCGGCCACAAGATGGGCGTGGAGGCGGCGGCTCCGGCCGCGGCGGCGGCCCCGGCGGCGGCTCCGGCCGCACCGCTCGCGCGCGGCCGGCTGGTGCTGCTCCAGCCCGACGGCTCCGAGGGCGCATCGATCCCGCTGGGCGACGCCCCGACGCCCGTGGGTCGAGCGACCCACGAGGTCCTCGCGGCAGACCTGTTCCTGTCGCCGCAGCACATGTCGTTCTTCTTCCGCGACGAACAGCTCGTGGTGCGTGACGACAACAGCGTCAACGGGCTGTTCTTCCGGCTGGCTCCCAACGTCCCGGTCGAGGTCGAGCACGGCGACGCGTTCCGCTTCGGCCAGGAGTACCTGCAGTACAACCCGCTGGCGCCAATCGTTCCCGACGCCTCGGGCACCGTCGCCGCCGGCACCGACCGCGGCGACGCCTGGGGTCGCCTGGATCAGGTGCTTGGACCCGGCATCGTCGGCAACTCGTACTCCTGCCGAGGCGAACGGGTGGTGTGCGGCCGCGAGCGCGGGCACGTCCTCTATCCGTTCGACGGCTACGTCTCGGGCGCGCACGTCGAGCTGCGGCGTCAGGACGGCCGGACGTACATCACCGACCTGCAGTCCTCCAACGGCACCTACCTGCGGGTGCGGGACGAGAAGACGCTGGTGCCCAACGAGATCCTGCTGGTCGGCCAGTACCTCTACCGCGTCGACTACTGAGTCCCCGGTCGCGGTGTGTTCCCCGAACGAATGACGCTCTGGACGCCGCCCGGCCGGAGCCGACGTTGAGCGCGCCGGAGCCGTCGCAGGGTTGGCGAAAGACGCTGGACGATTGGGGCGGTGTCGCCGCGGGCGCGGCGGCGGCCCTGGCGGTCTTCGCGGCGGGCCTGTGGATGCTCGACAGCGGTCCCGGCGGCGGCTTCGGCGGGGACGTCGCCGCCTCGGCGGCCGAGCTCCGGCCGTCGCACGCGCCGGGCCACGTGGTCCACCTGGCGCTGGCCAAGGCGGCCACGTTGCTGCCGGCGGGCTCGATCGCCTTCCGCGTGCGGCTGCTCTCGGCACTGCTGCTGGCGGTCGCAGCGGCGTTCGTGGCGGCGGCCGCCAGGCGCCTCGTGCACGCCATCGGAGGCGGCGGCGGACCGGCTCCGCCGCTGATCGGTCTGGTCTGCGGGATCGCGGCCGGGCTGTCGGGACCCGGACTGGCCTGCCTCGCCTCCGCCGACGTCTATGCCCTCCAGGCGGCGCTCGGGGCCGTCGTCCTCTGGGGCTGCACCACCGCGACGCTCGCCGGTGCGGAGGAGCCGGCCTCCGCCACCGCGCGCCTGGTGGTGGCCGCGCTGGCGGCCGGCCTGGCCACGGTCGACCATCCGCCGACCGGCCTGCCGCTGGTTCCGCCGCTGGTCCTGGCGACGGCCCTGACGCTGGCGCGCGCCCCGCGGGCCCCCGTCGTGCCCGGCGAGTCGCTGTTCGGGCTCCGGCTGTCCTGGGTCGTGGTCGCGCTCGCGGCCGGGCTGCTGCCGCTCCTGGCGCTGCCGCTGCGCGCGGCGGAGCTGGGTGACCCGTCCACCCTCCTGACGATGCTGCTGGGACGGGCGTCGGACTCCGCCATGCAGGCCGACGCGGCGCCCGCGGCGTGGCTGCCGCAGGGCACCGTCTGGACCGCCCTCGGCTCGGCGTTCGGTCTGCCGGCGCTGGTCGCGGCGCTGGCCTCGCTGGCGGCCCTGATCCCGTTCCGGGCGCTCCGGCCGAGCGGCATCGTGCTGCTCGGATTCGCGGCCGGTCCGCTGGTCGTCCGGCTGGGCACCGCGGTCGATCGGTCCCCGCAGGAACTGGCGGCCTATCTGGCGGTGCCGGCCTTCGCCCTCGCGGTGGGTCTGGCGGCGCCGGCGGGACTGGCGCTGGCGCTGGCGCGGCGGGACGACAACTGGAGGCGGCGGGTCGGCTGGGCCTCCGCCGCGGTGTTGCTGGCGGCGGCCCTGTTGCGGCACGAGGCGCGGCAGCTCGAGCCCGCCGCCGCGCTCGAGCGGGGGCGGGCGACGGCCGTGGCCGCCGACGCGCTGCGCGAGCCCCCGACCCCCGGAGCGGTGCTGGTGCTGGCCCGGCCGTCCACCGCGGCGCTGGTGCGCTACGACGAGGCGGTGGCGCGGCGGCGGCCGGACGTCACGACGCTGCTGGTGCCGCGGCTGGCCGAACCGGGGTACGCGCGGGAGCGGATGGCGGCCCACCCGGAGCTGGCCCCGCTGTTGTCGGCCTACCTGGGCCCGGCGGCGCGCACCCCGGCGCTCGAGACGGCGGCCGAGCGGCTCGCCGCGGAGCGCCCGGTGTTCGTGGAGCCGGGGCGCATCACGGCGCCCTTGTCGCCGCGGACGGTCTCGCCGCGCGGCCCGCTGCTGGAGCTGCTGCCGCAGCCCGCCGGCCGCTCGGACCTCGCTCTGCAGCTCGCCGACTACCGCCGCCGGCCGATCAAGCTGGGTGACCGCGCGGCGCGGCTCGCCGGCTCCAGCCTCGGCGGCTCGTTGGCCTGGAACGAGGCCAGCGTCGCGGTCACCTCCGCACGGATCGGGCTCGAGCTGACCGCGCGGACCGAGGAAGCGGGGCGCATCCGGGCGGTGCTGCTGGCGGAAGCGGTGCGGCTGGCACGCGAGGCGGCGGCGCTGGGGGCGCCCTCGGCCCCGGTCGAACGGCTGCTGTCGGTGCTGGGCTCGGTCCCGGCTCCCGACGCCGCGCAGCTCGACGGGCTGCTCGAGCCGTAGCTCGCCTGCCTTGCACCCTCGCGGCGCGTCGTCCTAGAATGCGCGTATGAGTTCGAGGTCGCACGGTTGGGTGGGTTGGTCGGCGGTCGCCGTGCTGCTGGGTTGCCAGGGCGAGGTCGCCCCGGGCCCGGCGGTCCGGTTCTCGCTCGACAACGCGGCGCTGCGTGCAGACATCCGCCAGATCCAGCTCGTCGGCTACCGCGACCAGGGACTGCGGTGCGACGGCGACACGCTGTCCGGCACGCCGACGGAGGATCCGGCGGTGACGGTGCCGATCGACGTCTCCAGCTTCGGGACCACGTTCCCCGCCGCGGCGGGCGCGTGGGTGTTCTACGTCCTGGCGGGCAACGACGACTTCCGGTGGGACGGCCTCAAGCCGCTGGCCGAGGGCTGTCTCGCCGCCGACATCGTGGCCGGCTCGTCGCCGGAGCTCGAGATCCGCCTGCACGACCTGCGACCCGACTACTGCGGCGACGGGACGCTCGACCCCGGCGAGGACTGCGACCGCGGTCCCGACGTGCTCGGCGACGACTGCGCGCCCAACTGCACCTGGGAGACGGGGGTCTGCGGCAACGGCCTGCTCGACATCGACGAGACGTGCGACGACGGGGGCACCGCCGCCGGCGACGGCTGCGACGAGAACTGCCAGACCGAGCCGTTCGCCGTGAACCGTCAGTACCGGGAGGAGGAACAGACCACGCCGCGCATCGCGGCGGGAGTGGACGCCTCCGGCAACGACGGGTTCGTCGTCGCCTGGACCGACAGTTCCCGGGAGTTCGGCAGCGACCAGCGCCCCCCCGGCATCGTGTTCGGCTTCTTCGACGAGCGCGGGCAGCCCACGGCGAATCCGGCGGGCGGTCTTGTCGAGTACTGGGTCAACCGGCGCCTGTACGAGGGCAACCAGAGCCAGCCGTCGGTGGCCTGGTCGAGCGCGGGGACGCTGGTGACCTTCGTGTTCTTCCAGGCCTCGGACTTCGACGCCTACATGATGGCCTACGGGACGAACCGCGTGGCGCTGTTCAGCGACGAGCGGCACGTGCCGTCGTCGTGGAGCGGCGTGAACGAGCAGCAGGCGGTGGTCGGCTCGCATCCGGATCACGACGGCTATGTCGTCGTCTGGACGACCGGGACCGCGCCGTCCCGGCGCGGAACGCTGCGGCTGCTGGACGGGGGGGCCGAGCCGCGGACGGACGACATCCCGTTCGAGACGACGGCGTCGGGGGACGACTTCCTGCCCGCGGTGGCCGTCCGCGCCGACGGATCGTTTGCCGTGGCGTGGGCCCAGGGCGCGTCGACCGAAGCCGACATCCGCCTGGCCCGCTTCGACGCTTCGGGGACGCCGGCGGGCGTTGCCGAGACCGTGACGTCGGCGACCGGCTCGCAGACCGAGCCGTCGCTGGCCTTCGACGACGACGGACGGCTGCTCGTCACGTGGGTCGACAGCGGTTCGTCGGCCATCCGGGGTCGACTCTATCCGCCGACCGGGGCGGCCGAGGCGGAGTTCGCGATCTCCACTCGCGGGTTCACCACGGGGGCGGCGGAGTCCGGTCGCGTCACCAGTGCGGTGGCCGCCGTGGACGGCACGTTCTTCGTGGTGTGGGGGGCCCAGAACGACTTCTCCGTGCGGGGCCGGCTGGTGACCGGGACCACGGCTTTCACCCGCAACGGCGTCACCGGCGACGACGGGGAGTTCGAGATCAGCCGGCCCGGAATGCAGCCGAGCCGCGCCCGCGTGGCGATCGTGCACAGCGACGCGGCGACCACGTACAGCGGCGTGGCGATGGTGGTCTGGCAGGACCTCGACGACTTCGGCGGTGCCGACCCGCTCGGCGGCATCCGCGGCCGCCTCCTGCCCGTGCCGTAGGCGGAACCCTCAGAAGCGCCCCGGCTCCGCCGCGAGCCGCACGCCGTCCCAGCGGTCGATCAGCGTGTCGCGCGCCCACTCGGGCAGCGTCTCCGGGTGGTCGACCGTGTAGTGCAGGCCGCGACTCTCCTTGCGGAACAGCGCGCAGCGGATCACGAGGTCCGCGACGGTGGCGATGTTGCGCAGCTCGCAGAGGTCCGCGGTGACCTGGTACTTCCAGTAGTACTCGCGGATCTCCTCCCGCAGCAGCGCGATGCGCCGCACCGCGCGCTCCAGGCGGCGGTCCGAGCGGACGATGCCGACGTAGTTCCAGAGGAAGCGGCGGATCTCGTCCCAGTCCTGGCTCACCACCACCCGCTCGTCCGACGGCTCGGCGCCGCCGGGATCCCAGGCGGGCGCCGCGGGCAACGGGCCCGGGGCGCCCGCGGCGGCCCGGGTCGCGGCCCGGTGCGCCAGCACCAGCCCCTCGAGCAGCGAGTTGGAGGCCAGACGGTTGGCGCCGTGCAGGCCGGTGCAGGCGACCTCGCCGACCGCCAGCAGGCCGGGCAGGCTGGTCCGGCCGTCGAGGTCGGCGACGACGCCGCCGCAGAAGTAGTGCGCCGCGGGCACGATCGGCAACGGCTGGCGCGTGATGTCCAGCCCGAACTCGCGACAGCGCTCGGCGATCCCCGGGAAGCGCCGCAGGACGAAGGCGGGGTCGAGGTGCGTCAGGTCGAGCAGCACGTGGTCGTCGCCGGTGCGCTTCATCTCCGCGTCGATCGCCCGGGTGACCACGTCGCGCGGGGCGAGCGCGCCGCGCGGGTCGTACGCCTCGAGGAACGTCCCGCCGTCCAGCCGCCGGACGACGGCTCCCTCGCCCCGCAGCGCTTCGGAGAGCAGGAAGTTCTTCGCGGCCGGGTGGTACAGGCAGGTGGGGTGGAACTGGACGAACTCGAGGTCGGCGAGCAGCGCGCCGGCGCGGTAGGCCATGGCGATGCCGTCGCCGGTCGCGACGTCGGGGTTCGAGGTGTACAGGTAGACCTTGCCCGCCCCGCCGGTGGCCAGCACCGTCGTGCGGGCCGCGATCGTGCGCACGCGGGCGGTCGTCTCGTCGACGACGAACGCGCCGGTCACCGGCGAGCCGCGCTCCCCCTTGCGCTCCAGCACCAGGTCGATCGCCATGTGCCGCTCGAGGAAGCGGATGCGCGGGTGCGCGGAGGCGGCGTGGACCAGCGCGTCCTCGACCTCCCGCCCCGTCATGTCGCCGGCGTGGACGATGCGGCGGATCGAATGACCGCCTTCTCGTCCGAGGTCGAGGTCGCTGCCGTCGGCGGCGCGGGAGAAGCGCACGCCCAGCGCCTCGAGCGCCGCGATGCGCGCCGGCCCCTCGGCGGCGCAGGCGTGGACGACGTCGGGATGGCCCAGCCCGCCGCCGGTCGCCAGCGTGTCCCGGACGTGGGCCTCGACGGAGTCGCCGGGGGCGAAGGCCGAGGCGATGCCGCCCTGGGCCCAGCGCGTGGCGGTGTCCTCGCGCGAACCCTTGGTCAGGACCAGCACGTCGGCCGCGCGGGCGGCCTCGAGGGCGTAGCACAGGCCGGCGATGCCGGACCCGATCACCAGGTGGTCGGTGGACAACGGATTGCGTTCGCTCGACGTGGCCTCCGCTCCTCTCGTCCGCGGCGCCCTTCCCAGGGTCCGCGGAATTTGGCTCCCCCCGCCGTACGCTAGTACAATCGATTCCGATCGATGCGCAAGCGCACCGCCGCCGTGTTCGTGTCGCTGGCCCTGCTGGCCGGGCCGGCCTCCGCCGATATCTACGTGTCCGTCGACGAGAACGGGGTGATGCACATCACCAACCAGCCCGACGGCAGCCGGACCTGGCGGCGCTACATGGAGACGGCGGACCCCGAGGTCCGACGGCCGCGGGAGGGGGTGGTGCCGGTGGCGGCGACCGACCGGGCCCCCGATCGGTACTCGCGTTACGACGCCTACATCCTCGAGGCGTCGCTCCTGTACCAGATGCCGGAGGCGTTCATCCGGGCCGTGATCAAGGTCGAGTCGGACTACGACCCGAACGTGGTCTCGTGGGCCGGGGCGCAGGGGTTGATGCAGCTGATGCCCCAGACCGCCGCGCGGATGGAGGTCACCGACTCGTTCGACCCGCGCCAGAACATCCTGGGCGGGACCCGCTACCTGCGCTACCTGGCGAACCTGTTCCAGGGGGACCTGGTGCTGACCATCGCCGGCTACCACGCCGGGGAGGGGGCGGTGCTGCGCTACCAGGGCGTACCGCCGTACTCCACGACCCACGGCTACATCCGCAAGGTGGTCGAGCACTACTACCGTTTCCTGCAGGCCTCCGGGGGCTGAGGCGCGCGCGGTCGTCGCGAGCACGTCCCGCGGCCTCGAGCGGCCGAGGGTTGCGCGGGTCCCGGTTCCGTGGGATAGGATGCCCTGCGTCCCGGCCGGGAACGGCCGGGTTCCAGGGGAGGCGACGATGGACGCGACGGTGGAGAAGACGATCCAGGCGCTCATCGCCACGGCGTGGGCCGACGGACAGGTCGGTGACGACGAGCAGGAGGTGATCGAGACCGTGCTCGACGCCTACGGCGTGATGGGGGACGAGGCCGCGCGGATCCGCGAGTGGGCCAAGACCCGCCGCACGCTCGAGCAGCTCGACCTCGGCAGCATGGCCGAGGTCGACGCGGTGCTGCTGCTGCAGCAGGCCGTGTTCGTGACCTACATCGATGGCGTGCAGACCGATCAGGAACTGGAGCTGCTGCACGAGCTGGCGCGCAAGCTGGGACTCCAGCAGAGCCGGGCCAACGAGCTGATCCGGACCACCACGGCGCGAGCCAAGGCGCGCTACGAGGAAGAGCGCGCCGCGGCGCACTAGAACACCGACCGGTTTGATCCGCCTGCTGCAACGCGCATTTGCGGCCTGCGTCGGGCAGGCTCGTCGCTGCGCTGC
>JAFGHH010000168.1 GCA_016930215.1 Deltaproteobacteria bacterium | reverse complement strand
GCGTCGTCCGCCGGATGCCAGCGCTCCACGCAGGTCCCGTTCACGCAGTCGTAGCCCTCCGGGCACTCGAGGTCCCAGCACGCCGGCTCCTCGCATTCGCCGGTCGCCGGGTCGCACTCCAGCGGCCAGGAGCACTCCACCTCGGCGCAGGCCGAGCTGCACGTGCCGCCCGCGCACGTCTCGCCCGGGTCGCACGTCACCTCGTAGCACGGGTCGGGGACGCACTCCCCGTCGTAGCAGACCTGCCCCGGCTCGCAGACGTCCTCGAGCCCGCACGGGTCGTGGCACGTCCCGTCGCGGCAGAACTGCGGCGGCGGGCACGACACGTCGTAGCACGGGTCGTCGACGCACACGCCGTCCTCGCACTGCTGCCCCGCCGGGCACTCGTGGCCCGCCGAGTAGCAGTCCGGGATCTCGCACACCCCGCACTCGCAGACCAGGCCCGGGTCGCAGGGCATCCCCTCGCAGCGGTCCACGCACCGTCCCGTCGCCGGCTGGCAGGCCTGGCACGGGTCGCTGCACACCACCACGTCCACGCACGTGTCCTCGATGCAGTCCTGGCAGGCGTTGCAGTGTCCCCCGCCGCACTCCTCGGTGTCCGGCATGCAGAAGCACTCGGTGGGGTTCTCCGGGTCGACGCCGCACTCGCAGATCCGCCCCGTCGGACAGTTCAGCTCGATCCCCGGGTCGCACGGCATGACGCAGACGCAATCGATGCACGAGGCGCCGCCGCCGCACTCCGCCCCCTCGTCCGTCTCGCCGTCGCAGTCGTTGTCCAGGCAGTCGCAGAGCTCGTCCGTCGGCCCGCGGCCGCCCACGCACTGCATCCGGCCGTCCAGGCACTGCAGCGTCCCCGGCAGGCACTCGCCGACGTCGCTGCCGCAGGGCGTCCCGGTGTCCTCCAGGTCGTCGGTCAGCCCGTTGCAGTCGTCGTCCAGCGCGTTGCACTCCTCGGGCACCGGGCCGATCATCCCCTCGCAGACGATCGCCCCCTCGACGCAGTTCGAAATGCCCGGCTCGCAGATCCCCAGGTCCCACACGCTCGGGTCGGTCGGGTCCCAGCCGCAGGGCAGCCCGCCGCCCGGGTTGCCCTCGTCGGTCGCCGTGTCGCAGTCGTTGTCCAAGAGGTCGCAGATCTCGGTCTCCGGCCCGACCTCGCCCTCGCAGACCCAGGCCCCCGCCACGCAGCGGTTGGTGCCGGTGGAGCACTCCCCGACGTCGCTGCCGCAGGTTGCCCCCGAGGTCAGCCCCTCGTCGGTCTCGGTGTCGCAGTCGTCGTCCAGGTTGTTGCAGTCCTCGGCCGTCGGCAGCACCTCGCCGTCGCAGACCAGCGCGCCGAGCAGGCAGCGCACGACGCCGCCCTCGCAGACCCCGACGCCTTCGGTGCCGGCGGGGCCGGAGTAGCAGCCGGCGCCGCCGCCCGGGTTGCCCTCGTCGGTCGAGCCGTCGCAGTCGTTGTCCCGCAGATCGCAGACCTCGGGCACCGGCTCGGTGCCGCCGACGCAGACCAGCGTTCCCCCGACGCAGTGCCGGATTCCCGGCAGGCACTCGCCGACGCTCCCCCCGCACTCGCCGCCGCCGCCCGGGTCGCCCTCGTCGGTGGCGCCGTCGCAGTCGTCGTCCAGCAGGTTGCAGACCTCGGTGCCGCCCGAGTAGGCCCCGACGCAGTCGGTGGACCAGCTCCCCGAGGTGCAGATCTGGGTCCCCGGGGTGCAGACGCCGACGCTGCTCCCGCAGGGACGGGTGAAACCGTCGGTGCGGCCGTCGCAGTCGTTGTCGCGGTTGTCGCAGACCTCCGCGGTCGGGCCGACCGAGCCGGCGCAGGCGCCCCAGACGCCGGCGGTGCAGGTCTGCGTCCCCGAGACGCACTCGCCGATGTCGGTCCCGCAGGGCCGCGTCACCCCCTCGTCGGTCAGGCCGTCGCAGTCGTCGTCCACGTTGTTGCAGATCTCCGCGGTGGGGATGCAGTCGCCGACGCAGACGCCGCCCTCGTCGACGAGCGTGTCGCAATCGTTGTCGATCAGGTCGCAGATCTCGGTCGGGGCCGGGCCGCAGGTGCCGCACAGGTTGAGCAGCCCCTCGTCGGTCAGGCCGTTGCAGTTGTCGTCGATGCCGTCGCAACGCGTCTCGCCCGGGTCGGTGCACAGGTCGACGGCCGGGTGCGAGGGCCGGTTGCAGTACAGCGTGAACCCCTCGTCGATCAGCGTGTCGCAGTCGTCGTCGACCCCGTTGCAGACCTCGACCAACACCGTGTCCTCGATGATCTGGAACAGGACGACGGCCAACTCGTCCTCGTTGGTGGCGGTGAAGGCGGAGGTCGTCGAGTCGAAGCAGCGTCCGGCCGAGGCCATCGCGTTGGCGGTCGAAACGCCCGAGGAGCCGTAGACGATGACGCAGGTGCGGACGTCCTTGGTGTGGCCGCCGCCCACGGTCGTGCGCAGCGAGGTGACGGCCGCCACGGGGTCGCCGCCGCAGGTCTCCTCGCCGTCGGTGAGCAGGATCACCCGGTACGGGCGGCAGTCGCGGACCGTGTCGGTCGCGACCAGCGTGCCGAGGTAGGTCTCCGTCTGGGTCAGCGACCAGGCGATGGGCGTCGAACCGTCGGCCCGCAACTCGCGCTCCGTGGAACTGATCGGCGTGTTCGCCGCGGAGTATTCCCGCTGATCCATCCACATCAGGATCTGGTTGACGTTGTCGCCGTTGGGATCGATGTCGACCACCCGGTAGTCGGTGACGGTCGAGGACGAGCAGGCGCCCCGGTAGCGCAGGACGTCGTAGGAACTCGACGCCTGGTTGTAGCGGTACCAGTCCATCGTGCGGCCGGCGGGGGTCCAGATCTGCGGGAACTTCGTCAGGCCGAAGGCGATGTCGCCGGTCGCGGAGACGAACCGGTGCATCGCGTTCTTGCAGGCGTACAGCCGGCTCGGATTGGCCGCGGTTCCCGTTCCCGGACAGCACCAGCGCGAGCCCCACGGGTCGCGCGTGCCGTCCCCCCAGGTGTAGCTTCCACTGGAGGTCCAGGCCATCGAACCGGAGGTGTCGAACACGATCATGATGTACGGCTTGATCTGGGTCTGGGCCGCGGCCGGGGAGGCGTCCAGTCCAAGGGCCAGCACGGCCAGCAGAATCGACGGTGCCATGATGTGATGCCCGGTCATGATCTCGTCCTCCTCGCGGCCCTGGGGCCGCAGCGCGGACTACCGCTCCCCGCGCATCCGACGCACCAGCTCGAGGCACGCGCGGTGCACGTCCTGCGGCCCCGCCTCGCCGCTCACGACCTCGATACGCTCGCCCGGATACCGCGTCGGCAGCTCCCGGTAGCGTCGGGCCAGCCGATCCTGCAGCTCCTGATCGTCGTAGATCTGCTCCATCTCGCGCCGCCCCTGGCGGCGCTTCGCGGCCGTCGCCGGCGAAACGTCCAGGACGATCGTCAGGTCGGGGCGCGGCGCGAGCTTGTTCAGGCCTTCGATCCAGGCCAGGTTGGCGAAGTCCCCCGAGGTTTCCGTCTGGTAGACCAGGCTCGAGAACACGTAGCGGTCGCACAGGACCGTGATGCCGTCCGCGAGGTTCGGCAGGATCTCCGTTTCCAGGTGGTCGACGCGGTCGGCCGCGAACAAGAGCGCCATCGTCGGCCAGCGCGGGGCGCGAGGCCCCGACATCCCCTTGACCACCAGCCGCCCCGAGAGGAACTGGCGGATCACCGTCCCCACCGGCCCCTCGCTCGGCTCCTGCGTCAGGTGGACCGGCACGTTCTCCCGCGTCAACGCCTCGTGCAGCAACCGCGCCTGCGTCGTCGTTCCGGCGCCGTCGATCCCCTCGAAGACAACGAACAAACCCTTCATGTGCCCCGCCCGGTGTCCGCGTCGGCTTGGACGGCCCAACTCCGCGGACGAAAATGGGAAGCGCTGTCGGCAGCACTTCCACAGGATAGTGTGTTCGACCGGCCTCGGAGCGTCAAGCGGGATCGAGGATGGTGGGAACGCAGACGCGGACGTCCCTCGAGCCCGGATTGGGAAAGTCAAGCCTCTCCAGCCCGTCGCCGGACGGGACTCCGGGCGACCTTCCTACTTGTCCTTCTTGCCGAACAGCCGGCCGAACAGCCCGCCGCCGCCCGCCGGCTCCGCCTGCTGCTTCGACTGCCGCAGCTCCACCAGGCGCACCTCGCGCGCCGCGTCGACGTTCTGCGGGTTGCGTCGGAGCACCCGCCGGAAGTAGTCGAGCGCCTCGCGGGAGCGGCCCGCCCGCTGCAGCAGCCGCGCGGTCTGCATCTGCGCACGCTCGTGCGACACCACCCGGCCGGCCGCCTCGGTCATCCCGGGCACGAGGTCGTTCACGGCGGCGTTCGCGGGGCGCCGGACGGCCTGCAGCCACAACGACATGCAGAGGAACTCGCCCTGCTCCGGCTGCAGCCGCAGCGCCTCGTCGGCCTGCTGTTGGGCCTCGTCGAGACGGTGCTGCCGTTCGAACATCACCGCCATCTGGTACGCCCGCTCCGCCGCCAGGGCGCGGTCGATCATCTCGCCGACCTGCTCGGCCGTCGTCTCGGTCGTCCCCGCGAGCCGCGCGTCGTACTTCGCGCGCGCCTCGGGGTCGCTCAACGTCTCGAAGGCCTCGCGGACCTGCAGCACGATTGCCTCGAGCTTCGAACGGTGCTGCGCCAGTCCGAGCCGCACCGCGCGGTCCGGATGGCAACGCTTGACCCGCTCGAGATAGGCGGCCTTCAGCGCGTCCGGCGTCGCATCCGGCGGCACGCCCAGCAGCTCGTAGTACGTCTGCCGCCCCAGGCGCTCGTAGGCCCCCAGCAGCTGTGCTTCCGCTTCCCGGTCCGGACCCGCAACGGGCTCGCTCCCGTCGTCGGCCGCCCGAGCCGCGTCGGGAGCCTCTGCCTCCGGCCGGGAGGGAGGAACGGATGACGGAGCGATCCGCGGCGCCGGCGTCGCCGGCGGCGGCACGCTGGGCGACCACCCGACCGGCGGCAGCGGGGTCACCGACGCACGGGCGACGGTGGTCGAGAACCTCAGCTGGCCGGTGACGTGGAGGCAGTAGGCCGCCACGAGCAGCGCGTGCCGGTGCTCGGCCGGTATCGCACGGAACACCGTGGCACCCCAGTCGCCCCGCGCCAGGTAGCGGCACGCGCTCTGCTCCTGCGGCGTCAGCTGCAGTCGGCCCAAGTCGGGGCCGACGGCGGCGGTGGCGGTGCGCCCGGCGAGCGCCTCGAGCATCAGGCCCTCGAGGGTGTCGACGGAGTGCGAGCTGCGCACCCCGTCCGCCAACACGGCCAGGAGGTCGAGCGGCTGCGGCGCGCCGCCCCGCTCCGTCAGGAGGTCGGTCTCGGGCACCAGCCGCCAGCCTGCCGCCGGCAGCAGGAACAGCCGCAGCAGCCGGCGGCGCAGCTGGTCCGCCAGCGCCCGGTCGATCGCGGCCCGGTCGACCGCTCCGGCGGCCACCAGCAGGTCCCCGAGGCGTCCGCCGGCGGCGGCCTGGCGGGCCGCCGTCGATTCGACCTGCTCCGCTCCCACCAGCCCCTGCTCGATCAACAGGCGGCCGAGCATCTCGATCGGGACCGCGAGCCGTACCTTGGTCGCGTGCCCGGCCGCGAGCACGACCACGTTCCGGCGGTGGGAGGCGGTCACCTCGAGCGTGCCGGAGAAGGCCGCGCGGTCCAGCCGCACGAGCAGCTCGGCCATCGGAAGCTCGGCCAGCGTACCCTCGGCCGGCAGCAGCTCGGACGCCTCGGTCATCGTCCGCTCAACCCTTGACCACGCGCCACTCCGTGCCCCCCGGCGCGTCCATCAACTCGATGCCGCGCTCGAGCAGCTCGGCGCGGATGCGGTCCGCGGCGGCGAAGTCCTTCGTCCGGCGCGCCTCGGTGCGCCGCCGGATCGCGTCGTCCAGCTCCGCGACCGGCACGCCGACGCGCCGCAGGCCGCACGCTCCGATACCCCCCAGCGCCCCGTCCGCGTCCCGCTCGAAGACCCCCAGCACCCCCGCCGCCGTCGCGAGCGCCTCGCGCAGGCGCCGGACCGCGGCCAGCCGCGCCGCCGGCGGATGCTCCTTGGCCCGGTCGAGGAAGTCGTTCGCCGTGCGCTGCAGGGTCGCCAGGTGCCCGAGCGCCTCGGCGTGGTTGAGGTCGTCGGCCAGCGCGCTGCGCAGCGCCTCGTCGAAGGTCGCCGCCGCCCCGAGCAGCGCCTCGGGCGCCGCCCCCGGCGCGTGCTTGGCCGCCAGCTGCGCCTCCGTCCGCGCCAGCCGCCGCACCGTCTCGTAGCCGTACGCCAACCGCCGCTCGGCCTCCACCAGCCCCGGAAAGCCGACCAGCCCGCCCTCGGGGGACAGCTCGACGTCGAACTGCACGGGGCCGCGGTAGTGGGTGCCGAGCAGGAACAGCCGGATCGCCTCGGCGTCGACCAGCTCGGCGGCCTGCCGGATGGTGAAGAAGTTGCCGAGCGACTTGGACATCTTCTCCTTGTTGACGTTGACGAAGCCGTTGTGCATCCAGGTGCGCACGAACTCCCGGCCCGTCGCGCACACGCTCTGCGCAATCTCGTTCTCGTGGTGCGGGAAGATCAGGTCCATCCCGCCGCCGTGGATGTCGAAACCCGGCCCGAGGTACTTGAGGCTCATCGCCGAACACTCGATGTGCCACCCCGGCCGGCCCGGCCCCCACGGCGAAGGCCACGACGGCTCGTCGGGCTTGGCCAGCTTCCACAGGGCGAAATCGAGCGGGTCGTGCTTCTGGTCGTCGACCTCGACCCGCGCCCCGACCATCATCTCGTCCAGCTTCCGGCCGGACAGCCGGCCGTAGCCGTTGTAGGAGCGGATCGAGAAGTAGACGCCGTCGTCGAGCACGTAGCCGTGGCCGCGCTCGACCAGCGCCTGCACCATCGCGACGATCTCCGTCAGGTGGTCGGTGACCCGCGGCGTGACGTCCGGCTCCAGCACCCGCAGCCGCTCCATGTCCTCGCGATAGCGGTCGATGTACCGCTGCGCCAGCTCGCCGTGCGTCGTCCCGGCCTCCCGCGCGCGGTGGATCACCTTGTCGTCGATGTCGGTGTAGTTGCGGACGTAGGTCACCTCGAAACCCGCGAAACGCAGGAAGCGCGCCAGCACGTCGAAGGCGACGTAGGCCCGCGCGTGGCCGATGTGCGCGTCGTCGTAGACCGTCGGACCGCAGACGTACATCCCCACCCGGCCCGGGTCGCGGGTCTGGAACGGTTCCTTCGAGCGGTGCAGCGTGTTATAGAAGCGGATGTCCATCGGGCGGTTCGGCCCTCCTTTGGCGCCGCACAGGCTAGTCCAACCGGCCGGCGGATGCCAAGGGCGGCCCGAGGTGGAGAGCGAGCATGGCGAACCTGCGGATCCACGAGGTGCCGTCGCCGGAGGCCGGCGAGGCGCTGGCGCACATCGCCGAGCGCGGCCGGCGCGACCTGGCCGCGTGCGACCGCGAGGCGCGCGCGATCGTCGAGGCGGTGCGCGAGCGCGGCGACGACGCCCTGCGCGAGCTGACCCGACGCCTCGAAGGACGGGAACTGCTGCAACTCGAGGTGCCCGCCGCGGCGCTCGAACGCGCCGCCGAGCACGTCCCCGAAGAGGCCCGCCGCGCCATCGACCACGCCGTCACACGCGTCCGCGACTTCCATCGCCGGCAGCTCGAACCCACCTGGATGTTCCGCGACGACGGCCTGCTGCTCGGCCAACTCGTCCACCCCGTCCGCCGCGCCGGGATCTATGCCCCGGGCGGCAAGGCCCGCTACCCGTCCAGCGTGGTGATGAACGTCGTGCCGGCCCGCGTCGCCGGCGTCGACGAGGTGCTGCTGGCCACCCCCTCGCCGACCCCCGAGGTGCTCTACGCCGCTCGCGCCGCCGGCGCCGACCGCGTGTTCGACCTCGGCGGCGCCCAGGCCGTCGCCGCCTTCGGCGTCGGCACCGCCACCGTGCCGCGGGTCGACCTCGTGGCCGGCCCGGGCAACCGCTGGGTCGTCGCCGCCAAGCGCGCCCTGTTCGGCGAGGTCGGCATCGACCTGCTCGCCGGCCCCAGCGAAACCGTCGTCATCGCCGACTCCGGCGCCCCCGCCGACGTCGTCGCCGCCGACCTGGTCGCCCAGGCCGAACACGACGAGGTCGCCTCCGCGATCCTGATCACCAACGACCGCGCCCTGGCCCACGCCGTCGCCCGCCTCGTCCCCGAACAGGTCGCCGCGTTGCCCCGCGCCACCATCGCCCGCCAGGCCCTCGAGAACCGCGGCGCCGTCTTCCTCGTGCCCACACTCGACCTGGCCCTCGACCTCGCCAACGACCTCGCCCCCGCACACCTCGTCCTCGCCGTCGCCGAACCCGACCCGCTCCTGCGGCGGGTCCGCTGCGCCGGCGCCGTCTTCGTCGGCTACGGCACCCCCCAGGCCGCCGGCGACTTCGTCGCCGGCCCCAGCCACACCCTTCCCACCGGCGGCTCGGCCCGCTTCTCCTCGCCGCTCGGCGTCCAGACCTTCCTCGTCCGCACCTCCGTCGTCCGCCACGGCGCCGCCTCCCTCCGCCGGGACGCCGCCTCCATCCAGACCTTCGCCCTCCTCGAGGGGCTCGAGGGTCATTGGCGCAGCGTCGAACGTCGGCTGGTCGCGCGCTCCGCCGACCCGGTTCGGGCCCGTCGCTGAACGGATGCCCCCGAACCGCCCAACCCGCCTTCCGGAACCCTCTTTCCGACCTGGGTCCGGAGACCCTCTCTTCCGGTAATAGCCAATTATTACGAGTCTTTTGGATGACACTCTTGCAACTCCGGGACGGTTGCGCTATGTTCGCTTCTGCGGCGGCCGCCTGGGGAGCGCTGCAACTCCTGGAATGAAGGAACGTTATCCGGAAATCGAGAGCCTGACCGCGACGCTCAAGAAACGTGTCGCGCGACTGCGCGTTTCCGAGCGGGAGGGGTTCCGTAATTGGATGATGCTGTCGTGGGTCCACCACGACTCGGCCATCGAAGGGTTGGTGACGCAGGTCGAGGAGGTGCGGGAGGCGCTGGCCGGCGGGAGTCCGGTGGATTCCGGCCTCGCCCCGGTCTACCGCGAGCTGTGCGTTCATCGGCAGGCGATCGACATGGTGGTCGAAGAGGCGGCGCGCAAGAAGCTCAGGCTGCGCATGGACTTCATGCGCGCGCTGTACTCGGTGTTCCTGGGCGAGACGGTCGATTCGCGGACCAACTGCTACCGTCGGGACATCCCGATCCACCGGCTGTACTTCCACGACATCGCTCCGCCCGATCGGATCGGTTACCGGATGCAGCGCCTGATCGATTGGAGCGATTCGGCGGAGTTCCGGCGGCATCACCCGATCTCGGCCGCCATCCTGCTGCACCACCGGTTCATGGAGGCGTTCCCGTTCCCCAGCCACTCGGGCAAGATCGGCCGCCTGCTGCTCAACATGGTGCTGCTGCACCACGGCTACCAGCCGGTCGTGATCCACTCCACCGACCGGCATCGCTACTACGAGAGTCTGCGGGGCGACCCGGAGGATCTCGGCCTGATCGTCGAGGAAGCGGCGGAGAACACGCTGCGCTCGTGGATCAAGCTCTGCGAACAGCGCAGGATGCTCGTTGCGTGATCCGGGTGCCCCGCGCGGCGCCGGGGGCGGCGCCGCGGCCACGATCCGCCCGGCGGTCGCCGCCGACGGTCCGCGTCTCGCCGCACTCGTCCGGTCCGTCGAGAACTTCTCCCCCGCCGAGGTCGCCTGCGCCCTCGAGTTGGTCGAGGCTTCCGCGGGGCCGCCGCCGGGCTGCGACGACTACCGGGTCCTGCTCGCCGAACCCTCCGCGGTCGAGCCGCTGCTCGGCTATGCGTGCTACGGCCCGACACCGATGACCCGCAACACCTTCGATCTCTACTGGATCGCCGTCTCGCCCGCCGCCCGCGGGAGCGGCGTCGGCCGGCGGCTGCACGAGGCGGTGGCGGCCACGGTGCGCGCCGCCGGCGGCCGGCGGCTGCGGGTCGAGACCTCGACCCAGGAGTCCTACGGCGCGACGCTGCGCTTCTACGAGCGGTGCGGCTATCGCGAGGCGGGACGGATCGCCGACTTCTACGCCGACGGCGACGACCTGCTGACGCTCGTGTGCGCGGTCGGGCCCTAGCCCCGGCGCCTCCGGAGGCGAGCATGCGGCGAACGGATTGGCGGGGGCGGACGGTCGGGATCCTGTACAGCGCCCGGGCCGCCCTGGTGCGCGGCCTCGAACGGGATGCGTTGTCCGAGGCCGACACGTTGCGCACCGTCGAACAGGCCCGCCGGATCCTGCGCACGCTCGGCCTGCGCGTCGTCGACCTCGGACTGCGCGGCGATGCCCGCGCCGTCCTCGCACGCCTCGCCCGCCGCCCGCCGGACGTCGTGCTCAACCTCTGCGACGCCCCCCTCGGCGACGTCACCCTCGAACCCCACGTTCCCGCGGCGCTCGAGCTGCTGGGCGTCCCCTGCACCGGCGCCGGCCCCGCGGCCCTCGACCTGTGCCGCCACAAGCCGGCGGTCAAGGAGCGGCTCGCCGCCGCCGGCATCCCCACGCCGGCCTGGACCGTCGTCGTCCGCGGCGCTTGCCTGCCCGCCTGGAACGCCTGGCCCGCCCTCGTCAAACCGGCCGCCGAGGACGCCTCGTGCGGCATCGACCGCCGCTCCGTCGTCCGCGACCGGCGGGCCCTCCAGGCCCGCATCGCCTTCGTCCACCGACGCTACCGCGAACCGGCGCTCGTCGAGCGCTTCATCGGGGGTCGCGAGCTGAACGTCGCCCTCGTCGGCGGAACCGTCCCGCGCGTCCTGCCGTACGGCGAGATCGATTTCTCCGCCATGCCGGCCGGCCGGCCGCGGATCGTCACCTTCGACGCCAAGTGGCGCTCCGGCGGCGCCGAGGACCGTGGCACCCGGCCGATCCCCGCCCGCCCGCTCCCGGCCGCCGTCCACCGCGCGCTGCGCGACCATGCGTTGGCCGCCTGGCACATCACCGGCGTCCGGGACTACGCCCGCGTCGATTTCCGCCTCGACGAGCGCGGTCGGCCGTTCGTGCTCGAGGTGAACCCCAACCCGGACCTGTCGCCCGAGGCCGGCCTGGCCCGGGCCTGGGCCCGCAACGGCGGCGACTGGCCCGGCCTGCTGCTGGCGATCCTCGAGCAGGCCCTGCGGCGCCGGCGGCGGTGGACGGTCGGCGTGGAAACCCGCTCGCCGCTCCCCCCGCTCCTCGTCGATCGGATGCTCGGACGCCTCGCCCGCTGGCTGCGCCTGCTCGGCGCCGACGCGGAGGCGCGGACGGACGGCGACGACGACGAACTGCTGGCACGCCTGCGCGGGAGCGGGCGCACCCTCGTTACCCGGCACCGCCGCCGCGCCGCACGCCTCGCCCGGCTGGGTCTCCCCGTCCTGCCGCTCGCGGCCGACGACCTCGGCGGCCAACTGCGCGAGACGTTCGCGCACCATGCCCTGCCGCCGCCCGAGCGGCGGTTCACGCGCTGCGGTCGCTGCAACGCGCTGCTCCGCCCCGCGCCGCTCGCCGAGGTCGCCGCGTGGGTTCCCGTCCACGTGGCCCGCACGCAGACCCGCTTCGCCCGCTGCCCGTCCTGCGGCCGCGTCTACTGGCCGGCCACGCAGCCGCAGCGCTTCGCCCGCGACCTCGCCCGGTTCCTCGGACCCTCGACGGAGTGACGGACGGCGCGGCGCCGGTTCGACCCCGCGCGCGCAGCGGCGCGGGTGCCTTCCACACGCTCGCCGCCGGCCGTCCCCACATCGACTTTTGCCGCTCTCTTCGCTAGCCTCGCGGCCGAACGGTTTCGGGGGCGGCCGCGCGAGGCGCGGCGGGAGGAAGACGATGGCACACGCGCACGCCCGGGTCCTGGCGCTCGCCGCCGCGCTGTGCATCCCCGCGGCGGACGGCCTCGCCGATTCCACGGCCGGCCGGCCGGCCGGGTTCGCCGGCCCCGGGCTCGCCGGCCCCGCCGACCTGCACGTGGACGTCCCGCGCCTGGACGCGGACTTCGGTGAAGGCGGCCGCACCGTCCACCTGACGCTCGTCCTGCCGCTCCGCTCGGACGCGGGCGGCGAGGCGCTCGTCGGCTTCGGCGCGGTCGGCACCTGGCGCTTCCACGCCTTCCTCGACGGACAAGCGGTCGGCCTCGAGCCCGCCCCCGCCGACCTGGGGCTCGAGGGCGGCCCGTTCGACGAGCAGGTCGTCGTCCGCGTGCCGCTGGCGGCCGGCGTCCCGGCGCTGCTCGAGCTGCGGGCGGACGGCGACACGACCTTCGAGGAGCGGGACCCGCGACTGACCTACCCGCAGGCCACGTTCATCCTCAATCGGCTGCTCGAGGGCCCGCGCGCGCGGTTCGTCGAGCTGTGGCCCGGCCCGGCGCTGCTCGAGGCTCCGGAGCTGCGGATGCGCGTCGGGAGCGCTCCGCCCCAGCGTCCCGAGGCGCCCGTCGCGGGCGACGTGGTCGACAGCGGCGGGCGGTTGTGGGTCGAGGGCCCCGTGGTCGCCGACGCCACCGTGCCGCTCGTGCTCTCCGCCGTGGAGGGCGACTACGAGCAGCCGCGCAACTGGGGCTTCACGTTCGGCATCGGCGCCGCGATCGATTGGGCCCGGATGTACGGCTGCCCCTCCTCGAGCCCCTGCGACGAGGCCGACCGGCGCTGGTACACCGACAACGCGGACGGCCCCGGCAGTCGCGTCTGGTTTCGCGGCATGTTCGCCTGGGCCTTCGGCCGCTGGCTGCTCGAGGCCGGCCTCGAGGGCGACTTCGCCGGCGCGCTCGAGGTACCCCTGCTGTTCACCTACTACCCGCAGGACGGCAGCCCCGGCTTCTTCGACCTGTTCGGCGACTGGCACCTGATTCTCGGGGTGTCGCTGCAGCTGATCAACGACCGCATGCCCGAGGACCACGGCTTCGACCCGCGCCCGTTCCTGCGCCTGGGCGCCGGCCTCCGTTTCCTGATGGTGACGCTCGACCTCGCCTACGAGATCGCCCCGCCGCTCGGCGGCTGGGGGGACCGCTACGGCGGCCTCGAGCACAAGCTGCTGATCACGCTCCCCTGGCGCTTCTAGGTCAGCGGCAGATCCGCCCGGGCGCCGGGACGGCGAACAGCTTGCCGGTCACGTCGTCGTGGAACCAGCAGTCGCTGCAGGTTCCGCCCAGCACGTCCTCCACCGCGGCCGCCGCGGTGAAGCCGGGAACCGACGACGGCGCCGCGGCGGACGCCGCCTGCCAGTCCAGCTCGAGCCGCGGGGCGGGGTCGTTCGAGGCGACCTCGAGCGTCAGGCAGTCGCCGTCCCACGCCGTCCGCACCTCGGTCAGCCCCGAGCCGTCGTCCGGACAGCGGGCCACGGTGTCCGCATGCCCGGCGCCGCGCCATCGCCCCTCCCCGTCGGTCGCCGGCGGTACGACCCGCAGCGTCAGCGGCGCGCGGCGCGTCCAGGCGTGGACCGTCGTGCCGTCGGTCGTCGGCACCAGCGTGTCGACCTCGGCCGCGAGCAGCGGCACGACGGCCCCGGCCCGCAGGAACACGGGCGCCGCGTCCCGGGGGTTGGCGACGTCGAGGTCGACCGGCCCGGCATGCACGTCGCCGCTCCACCAGTCGACCCACGTCCCCTCCGGCAGGTGCACCCGCCGCGGGTCCTGGCCGCGACACCCCGGCGCCACCAGCACGTCGCGCCCCAGCAGGTAGGCGCAGTCGTCGGCGACCGCGGCGGCGTCGTCCGGCCAGACCAGCCCGAGCGGCATCACGCTGGGCGGTCCCGCGCCGTGGGCCGCCGCGCAGACCGCGGCGTACAGGTACGGGAACAGCCGCTGGTGCAGCTTCATCGACCGGCGCATCGCCGGCAGTACCCAGTCCTCCGGGTACAGCTCCGTGTCCCACGGGTTGTGCGAGTTGCCGGCCCCGCCGACCTGCATCACCGGCGTCCAGGCCGTGTGGGCCCCCCACCGCACCAGCACCTCGCTCGTCGGCGCCCCGCCGCGGTACCCGCCGGTGTCCGAGCCGAAGGTCGGGAAGCCCGACACCGCCAGCGACTGCAGCGCGTGCACCGCCGCCGGCAGCCCGCCCACCGCCGCCTCCCCCTCCGCGTTCGCCTCGCCCGCGTACGACAAGTCGTTGTCCAGGTCGCCGGGCCAGACGCAGTCCACGTCCGCCTGCCCGCCCAGCGTCGAGCCCCGGCCGATCACGAACCCGTCCGGCCGGTCCGCCTCCAGCGCCGCGCGGTACGCCCGGTGGTACAGGATCGAATACCGCGCGTGCGTCTCCGCCTCGGTCGTCCCGTCCGCGAACCGCACGCCGAGCCGCGACCCCACGATGCTCGCCAGCAGCTCGCCGTAGTCGAGCTTGAACCCGTCGATGCCCAGTCCGGTCGCCCGCCGCGCGAGCCCGGTCCACCAGCCGCCCGCCTCCGCGTTCGTGAAGTCGATCGATGCGCCCATCTTGCCCGAGGTCCACGGGTACTCCCAGGGCGTGCCGGAGGTGTTGAGCGCGAAGAACCCGCGGTCGCGCGCCTCCTCGAACAACCCCCCGGTGTCCGGGCTCATCCCCTCGCGGACCCCCGAATCGTCCGAGCTGTCGAGGTACGGCGTCGACCAGGCCAGCAGCTTGTAGCCGGCGTCGTGCAGCTGGTCGAGCATCGCCGGCGCCCCGGGAAACTGCACCGGATTGAACGTGAAGTCGTTGTAGGCGGTCTGCCACGGGTTGTCGATCCACAGCACCGACACCGGCAGGTCGTGCGTCCGGATCGCCGCCGCGTCCGCCAGCAGCTCCGCGCCGTCGTCCAGCTCGTTGCGCCACAGCTGCGGTCCGAAGGCCCACCCCGGCGGGACCCGCGGCCGACCGGTCAGCGCCGTGATCCCACCGGCCAGCACCCAGGGGTCCGCCGCCGTCACCACGTGGAACGTGAACTCGGTCGCCCCCGCGAACGTCGTGCTCGCCACGGTCGCGCTCGCGGCTCCCAGATCGAACCCGCCCGGCCGCGTGTCCTCCACCAGCACCGCGTAGCCCCGCGTGGAGACCACCCACGGCACCGGCACGTGCACCTCGTTCAACCCCGACGACGTGTCGGCCATCTCGAGCTGCATCGCGTGCAGGCGGCCCCGCGCGTTCGGCTCGTCGAACCGCTCCCCCAGCCCGTACAACGCCTCGGTCGCGTCCAGCGCCCACGACAGCCGCGTGAACGCCACCCAGCCCGGATTCCGCACCACTACCCGCACCGCGACCCAACACCGCTCGTCCGCCCCGCCCGCCGTGTCGTCGCACGCCCGGTCCAGCGTCACGTCCAACGCCTCGCCCACCAGCGGGTCGACGTCCACGACCAGCTCCGCATGGTCGCCCTCCGCCGTCGCCGAGCGCACCTGCCCGGGACGGATCCACGCCCCCGGCACCGGCGCCAGCGGGTCGTAGTACCGGTTGGGGTTCATGCGCGCGTCGTAGACGCCGAACGACAGCAGCCCGAGCGCCGGGTCGTCCGAGTCGGGCGCGCCCCAGGTCGAGCCGTCGGCCAGTTCGACCGTCAGGTCGAACGGCGCGCGGGCCACCGTGGCCTGCGCCGGCCCGTCGCCGACCCGCAGGTCGCCGGCCGGCGTGCCGCCGCCGCAGCCCGCCCACGCCCACGCCCACGCCCACGCCCACGTCGATCTTCCGAAGCGGAGCCCCATCCTGCGCGTCGTCATGCCCGCAGCGTACAGGAGCGGGCGGGGGAGGGGGTAGGGGGCTTCGCGGGCGCCGGACTCCCGCTCCCGCCGCTCGGTGCTACCGGCCGCCGAACACGTCGTCGAAGGTCGGGTCGGCGGGAACCGGGCCCGGCGTGGAGACCCAGCGCATCGCCGCCAGGAACAGCTCCGGGTGCGCCGGCTCGTCCCCCCGGGACAACGTCGGGTTCGGGCTGAACAGCACGATGCGGCCTGCGCCGTACGACGCCGCAAGGATCGCCGGCGTCCCCGGCAGCTCCCCCGCGTGCGTCCCGCACGATTCGCAGTACCGGTCGTCGACGTAGGTTGCCAGCGCCGTCCACGACGCCAGCCCCTCACGCTCGTCGCGGCGGAACACCGGACCGTTGGCGTAGAACAGCCGCAGCGGCCCGCCGCCGCCCACCGGCGCCACCTCCAGCATCGCGGTGCCGCGCCGCCAGGCGTCCTCGCTCCAGTTGCGCGCGGCGACGATCGCCAGGTGGTGGTACTGCGGCGGGCCCTGGATCGCGAGGTACGCCCCGGCGCAGATGCCGACGTAGCCGCCTCCCTCCCGCACGAACTCGCGGACGATCCGCCGCCCTTCCGGACCCAGCTCGCCGCCTTGCACCGACCCGATCCCGCCCGAGAAGAACGCCACGCGCCGTTCCGCGAGCGCCCCGCGACGGATCGCCTCGGGCGACACCTCGCGCACCTCGAACCGGTCGTCGCCGCGGAGCGCCGCGAGCGCCGCGCGCAGGCCCTCCTCGGCCACGCCGCGGCCCCGGTACACCGCCACCGCGATCGGTCCCGCATCCGCGACCCGGTCGTCCGCCCCTTCGTCCGTCGCTGTCGTGTCGCCGCCTGCGGGAGCCTGCGCCGCCTCGGCCCCGTCGGTCCCTTCCCCCGGCTCTCCGGCGTCGCGGCCGTCCGGCGACGGCGCGGCATCGCCCGGTGCCGCCGTCGCCACCGGGGAAGGCGGCGCGGCGTCGGGCCTCCCGTCGGGCGTCGTCTCCGGCCCGGGCGCCGCCCCGGCCGCTTCGCCCGAGCGGGCGGAAGGCGACCGGTCGCAGGCGGCCGCGGCGAGCAGCAGGAGGGCCAGGAACGGGTGGAGGGGCCTCACGAACGCGGTGTGGGGCGGCTAGTCGGCCGCGGCGGGTTGGATTCGTCCCGAGGCGACCAGCAGGTCGTCCTTCTCGGCCCGCAGCGCCGACAGCTCGTCGAGCAGCTTCTGCTGCTCCCGGTACAACTCGGCCTGTCGGCGGAGGATGCTGCCGATCTGATCGACCATCTCCCGGATCGACGACGGTGCCTGGTTCTGCATGGGCTCGATCCAGCGCGATCCGCGCGCGGGGGTCAAGTTTCCGGCCGGCGTCGCGACCGGCCCTGGCGCAGCACCCCGATCACCTCGGCCACGATGCAGACCGCCAGCTCGCCGGGGGTCTCGGCCCCGATGTCGATCCCGATCGGCGCGTGCAGCGCATCGATGCGCGCCGGGGGAATTCCCGCCCGCGCCAGCGCCTTGCGCGTCGTCTCGACCTTGCGCCGGCTGCCGATCATCCCGACGTACGCCAGCTCCTGCTTCAGCGCGTCGGTCACCACCCGCTCGTCGTGCTCGTGCCCCCGGGTCACCACCACCACGCAGTCCTCGCACCGCAGCGCCGCCGCCGCCACCGCCTCCTCGGCCGGCGCGGAGCGCACCGCGAGCCCCTCCGCGGCGAGCGGCTCGAGCGCGTCCGCTCGGTCGTCGATCACCAGCGGCAGCAGGCCGGCGTCACGCGCGACCCGCGCGGTGGCGGCGCCGACGTGCCCCGCGCCGAAGACCACCAGGCGCCGCGGCGCCCCGAGCACCTCGATCCGCACCCGCACCGTGCCGCCGCACTCCGCCGCCAACCCCCCGGCCTTCTGCGCGTCGAGCGCCAGCTCGGCCGTCTCGCCGCGCCCCGTCTGCAGGCACCCGCGCGCCCGCTCGACGATCGCGAGCTCGAGCGCCCCGCCGCCGACCGTCCCGGTCGGTCGGCCCTCGCCCGGCACCGTCATCCGCGAGCCCGCCTCGCGCGGCGTCGAGCCGGCCGTGGCCTCCACCGTGCACAGCGCCACCGCCGTCCCCCGCTCGAGGGCCCGCGCGATCGCGCGGAACACCTCGAGGGTCTCCGTCGAGCCGTCGATGCCCATCGTGCACCCGCCCGCCATCGCCTTCGGCTCGGTCATGGTCCGGTTCCTCCTCCCGCCCCCGACCGCAGCAGCGCGAGCTGCTCCGGCGTGTCCACGTCGTCCAGCACCGTCGCGTCGTTCGTCTCGACCGGCACGATCCGCAACCCCCGCGCGCGGGACCAGCCGCGCAGCCCGTCGGGATGATCGGCCGTCGCGCCGCGCAGCTCCGCGACGCGCCGGGGAGCCAGCCACAGCGGATGCCCCCGCCGGCCGCCGCACGCCGCCACCAGGCCGTCCGCGTCCGGTTCCGCCCCCCGCGCCGCCAGCAGCCGCCGCACCGTCGCCGCCGTCACCCGCGGCGCGTCCACCGCGTGGACCAGCACCCCGAGCGCGTCGGCCTCCGGCGCCGCGGCCAGCCCGGCCAGCACCGAGGCCAGCATCGGCGCGTCGGGGTCGGCCCGCACCGTCGTCACCCGCGGCAGGGGGCCGAGCGCCGCTTCGACCGCGTCGGCTCCCGCACCGACCACCACCACGACCCGCGGGCAGCCGGCCTCGACGAACGTCCGGGCGACGCGCACCGCCAGCGGCTCGCCCTCGTACGACAGCAACGCCTTGGGTCCGCCGATGCGGCGTCCCCGCCCCGCGGCGGCGATCACCACCGGCGGGATCGGATGCGAGGTCTGCGGCTCGAGTCGGTCGGTCGGCGACACGCCGCGGAGTCTACCTGCCGAGGGTCGCCGGCGTCACCCCCCCAGACGTCGTGGGCCCATCGGCGGGGCTGCCCTCGACTTCCCGGGAGGGCTCGACTCTCTCGACCGCCTACAGGTTCTCGCCCGCCTTCACCAGCTCCGGGACGAAGGTGTCGCGGATCTTGATCAGGCTGGTGGTCGGCGGCCGCCGGGCGGCGTAGAGCGCGTCCAGGTCCGGCCGCAGCAGGTCCTCCTCGATCAATTCCTCGTTCATGAAGTACTCGGTGTACGGCAGGTCGCCCCTCGAGGAACCCGGCTCCTGCGCCGAGACCTGTCCCGCGACGAACAGCACCCCGAGCGCGGCGACGACGCTGAGCAAGCGGATCATCTCGTGCCTCCTCCTTCCCCCCGGGTCCCGGCCGGCCCCTCGAAGGCCGGGCTTCCCGCACGCGAGGCGTGCGGCGGAGCCGGCCTTGTCCGGGAGGGAAATCCCTCCAATGCACTTCGACCGCGGCGGCGTCGCCATCCTTTGCGGGCAAATCGACCGCGCCCCGGTTCCCGGCGTCGAACCACTCGACCGTCCCCGCGCCGACACGCTATGCTCCGCCCGCTCGCGACGGCGTCGTCGCGGGTGTGAGAGGCGGGCGGCGATGGCTGGACCCGACGAGGCGAGGATGGCGGAACCGGCAGACGCGCCGGCCTTAGGAGCCGGTGGGGTGACCCGTGGGGGTTCGAGTCCCCCTCCTCGCACCCTGGCGTGGCTGCCGGCGCTGCTAGCCGTGGCCGCCGGCTGTCCGCCCGCCGGGCCCGGTCCCACCGGTCCCGTCGGCACGACCCGCGCCCCCGACGCGGACGACGGCGAGCCCGATCCCCTCGAGCCGCCGCCGGACGATGCCGGTCCGCCGGACGTCGAGCGCCCCGTCGAGCTTTCGCCCTGCATGAGCGCCGAGGACGTCCTCGCCTGGTCGCGGGGCCGCGGCGCCGAGGTCGTCGTCGAGGCGCTGGCGCGGCACCTCACCGACCTCACCCCCGCCGACATCCCCGAGGTCCCGCCCGACCGCGTCGCCGGCTGGGTCCGATCCTTCGACGCCGCCCCGCTCGTGAGCCCGACCTGCGCCTCACTGGTCGTCACCCTGTGGTTCGACCCGCGGATCTACCTCACCGAGCGCGCCGGGATCGGCGAGGCCCGGGCCGTGGCGATCTTCTCTCCCGCGCTGACCGAGCCGGCCGTGGCGCACGCGGTGTGCGTCGACGGCCGCGAGACCTGCCGCATCCTGCGCCTGGAGGATCTCGACGGTGACGACCGCAACGACCTGCTCGTGGAACGCACCCGGCTCGGCGCCGACCTGCCGCCGGCGCAGACCCTGTACGTGTTTCCCGAGGACTCCGACCCGCTCCCGGTCTGGATCTCCGACGACGACGCCGTGCGCCGGGCGCTGTTCGACGCCGCGGGCGAGACCGACGCCGGCAATCAGGCCGCGCTGACCGACGTCTCGTTCGAGTCCGTGGACGGCCACCCGACGATCCGCGCCGACTACCGACTGCTCGTCTGCGACGACCGCGCCGCCGCGCCGGCCGAACGCTGCGCCTCGACCGGCGACCGGACCCTGGTCTTCACCCGCCTCGGCGACGTCTACCTGCTGCCCGACGAGCCCGAGCCCGGCGCGCCGTGGGGACGTCCGGAGTAGCCTGCGCCCGCCCCGGCGTCGTCCGCGCGACAGGACTCGAGTTGCCGGACCAGCAGTTCGCCCGCCTCCGGCACCGGCGGGTCCTCGGCCGGTCGGGTCTCCCCGAGCAGGCACGCCGCGTCGAGCGCGGCGCGGGACTCCTGTCGGCCGGTGGTGGCGTAGCGGACGCGCCCCGCGTCGTCGCGCCGCCCCGCGCGCCACTCGGTGATCCGGTCCGCGAACGCCGAGCACCAGCGGCCGGGCTCGGCCGGCGTCCCGGCGCACTCGGCCTCGCAGTCCGTCGTCGCCGTCGGCGCCTCGTCGCCCGCGTCCTCGGCGGGCCGGGCCAGCAGGCACTCCTCGACGCAGGCCAACCGGCGGTCCTCGACGTCGGCGCAGTCGGTGTCGAGCACCACCGACTCCAGCGTCAGGGGACGGGGCTCCGGGCCGGGGGTCGCCGCGACGGTCGTCGTCGCGGCCGTGACGAACGTGTGTCCGTTGCGGCCGTGCTCGACGGTGTGCGCCGCCTCGGTCCAGGCGAACACGCGCCCGGCCGCGATCCGCCCGTCCGGCAGGCCGCCGAAGCCGAACACGCAGCGACCGCGGGCCGAGGCGCGCGGGAAGTCGGCCTCGGGCTCGACCGCCGCGGCGCCGAGCGAGACCTGCACGGCCGGGTCCCCCGTCGCCTCCCACGGCTCGAACGTCGCCGGCTCGACGTGCACCGCCTCCTCGGCGAACGGCGGCAGGTAGATCGGTGCGAAGGCCAGCGGGTCGCACGCCTCGCCCTGCGCCACCACCGTGACGCAGCCCGGCTCGACCAGCGTCGTGGCGGCGAACAGCTCCTGTGGCCGCGCGTCCGGCGGGCCCAGCCGGTAGACGGCCACCCGCACGCCCGGCGTGTCCGTCTCGACCAGTTGCAGGTCGCGGACGAACGAGACGCGATAGGCCGACGCAACGGCCTGGGCGGCGAGCAGCTCGTCCGGAACCCCCTCCCCGCACATCCGGCCGATGCCGGAGCCTTCCAGGCCCACCGCCGCGCCGGGCGTGCCGGGGCAGCCGGCGAGCGCGACCGCGAGCAGCGCCCCGACGACCCGGCCAACGGCGTTTCCGACCCGCATCGCCGCCGACTCTACCCGGACCGCCCGCGACGCGCTAGACTTCCACCGCAGGGAGGTCGCCGATGGGGATCTTCGGAAAACGATGGTTCGCGGCGTTGGGGTTGGCCGCGCTGCTTCCCGCCTGCTCGCCGGATGCGGACGACGCCGCAGACGTCGGGCGGCCGGAGGCCGATGTGCGGGTGGAGGCGGAGGACGGGACGGTCGAGGCCGAGGCGGAGGCCGAGGCGCGGACCTGCTCGACCAGCGCCGAGTGCGACGACGGGATTGCGTGCACCCAGGACACCTGCGTCGCCGGCGGCACCTGCAGCAACGTGCCGCTCGACGCGCTGTGCGAGCCCGGCGAGCGCTGCGTACCGCCCGTCGGCTGCACGGCCGGGCTCTGCGAGCGGAACGAGGACTGCTACGACGACGACTACTGCGACGGCGACGAGGAGTGCATCGCCGGCGGGTGCTACGAGGGCCCGGCGCGGGACTGCAACGACGGCAACCCGTGCACCGAGGACCGCTGCGACCCGACGCTGGACCGCTGCGTCCACGAGCCGCTGGACCTCGAAGGATGCGACATCGACGGCGGCGACGTCTCGGTGCCGTTCGACCCGCTGGTCCACTACGACGGCGCCTTCTGGCTCGCCCCGGCCCAGTCGCAGGCCTGCGGCGCCGTGGCCTACTCGATCGACACCGTCACCTTCTCGCGCTCCGACACCGAGCTGCGGGTCAGCGGCCCGCCGTGCGCCGGGATGGTCCAGGCCCCGCCCCCTTCCGGCGCCGAGTTCTCCGTCACCTGCACGTCCGGCTGCGGCACCTACTCGCTCTCCGGGACGTTCTCGAACTCCGACAGCTTCGCCGGCCGGTGGACGGCCGCGTTCAGCGGCTGCCCGACCTGCTCGCCCCAGGACGTCGCCGTGGTGGGCGCGCGGCGCTGACGCCGCGGCCCGGGAGGATGCACGATGACAAGGCTCGCACTTCTCGTGGCCCTCGCGACCGTCGGTTGCTCCGCCACCCCCGCCGACGACACCGACGTCGGGGGCGACGCCCCCCAGCGGTGCCGTGTCGCCGCGGACTGCGAGGACGGCATCGCCTGCACGATCGACACCTGCGCCGCCGGCAACGTCTGCGAACACCAGCCGCTCGACGCCCTGTGCGAGGAGGGCGAGACCTGCGTCGTCGGCCGCGGCTGCATCGCCGGCTACTGCGCCACCACCGCCGACTGCGACGACGGCGTCGATTGCACGCTCGACAACTGCGGCGTCTCCTACACCTGCGAGCACCAGCCGTTCGACGCCCTGTGCGCGGACCTCGAGGTCTGCGACCCGGTCGCCGGCTGCGTGCCGGTCGGCGAGTGCCGGACCGCGGCGGACTGCGCCGACGAGGTCGACTGCACGGTCGATGAGTGCACCGTCGAGTACGAATGCGCGCACACGCCGAACGACGGGCTGTGCGGGACGGACGAACGCTGCGACCCGGAGCGCGGCTGCTACGCCTGGTCGACCTGCGAGACCGCCGCCGACTGCGCCGACCTGTACAACTTCTGCGACGGCACGCCGCGCTGCGACCCCGAGTTCGGCTGCCGGCCGCCGACCGAGCCGCGGGTCTGCGACGACGGCGACGAGTGCACCACCAGCACCTGCGACCGGACGCTCGAGATGTGCGTCCACGAATACGACTGCTCGATCGCCGCCTGCGCCGCCGCCAATCCCGCCTGCCTGTGGAACGGCTGCTTCACGATCGAGCCCCGCGTCGCCCAGCGCTGCGCCCTGGGCCACGTGAACTACGACTTCGGCCGCGTCTGCTTCGAGCTGCGGGGGCCGAGCCTCGCCGTGGTGCCGGACCCCGCCGGCACCCTCACCGACCCGCTGGCGATGGCGCCCGCCCCGACCACCGCCGACTTCGACGCCGTGCTCGAGATCAGCGGCGGCTGCATCGAGACCTATCGCCTTGCGGGCACGATGACCGACGCCGACCAGTTCGAGGCCGTCTGGACGGCGAACTACACCGACCACGACGGCGTGAGCTGCGGGCTCAGCGGCTGCAGGGCCCAGACGATCCCGGTCCACGGTACCCGCGTCCCGTGAGCCGGCCGTCCGCCGCCGCTCGCGCCACCGCCCGCTTGCCCCGCGCCCCGCATTGGGGCTAAATCTCGTCCGTGCCCCCGGCGCGGGCCTCGTGGACGGCCTGCTCCGGACGGCGAAGGAGCCGCGTTTGACCGACCTCCGACGTCTTCGGCCCCGTGCCGCGCCGCTGCTGGTGCTGCTCGCCGCGGCGCTCTGCGCCCCGCCCGCCGCGGCCCAGACCGACGGGTCGTCGGCCGACGCTGCGGAAGACCCGCTGGCCGAGGCGGGCCGGCGCTTCGACCAGGGCGTGGCCTTCTACAACGCGGGCCGCTACGGCGCGGCGCTCGCCGAGTTCCTGCGGGCCTACGAGATCAGCGGCGAGTGGACCGTGCTGTACAACCTCGGCCAGGTCTCCGCCGCCCTCGGCCGCGCCGCCGACGCCTACGTCTACTTCCAACGCTACCTGACGGACGGCGGCGGCGAGGTCGGCGCGCTGCGGCGCTCCGAGGTGCGGGACTCGATGGCGGAGCTCGAGCCGCGCATCGCGCGGATCGCCGTCGAGGTCGACGTCGATGGGGTGGAGATCCTCGTCGATGGGCGGAGCTGCGGCACGGCGCCGCTGTCCGAGCCGGTGGTCGTCGAGCCGGGGTCGCACGTGGTGGAAGTGCGGGGCGAGCTGATCGCGGGCGGGCGCGAACGCCGGGAGATCATCCTGGCCAGCGGTCTGACCGAAACGGTGCGGGTCGCCTCGGCCACGCCTCCTCCTCCTCCCCCACCTCCGCCCGGCGGCGGCGCGGAGGACGACGACCCGGTCTGGAAGTCGTGGTGGCTGTGGACGATCGTCGGCGCGGTGGTCGTCGGCGGCGCCGTCACCGCCGGCGTGCTGCTGTGGCCGGACGACGGTCCGGTCTACAGCGAAGGCAGCCTGGGCACGCTGACGCTGGGGGTGACGTGGTGACCGTCGCCCCGCGCCTCCGGCCGATCCTCGCCGCCCTCGCCGCGCTCGGCCCGCTTGCCGCAGGCTCCTGTGCCGACCAGGGCACCGAGCTCGTGCTCACGATCCGCACCGACTTCCACGTGCCCGAGGAGGTCGACCAGTTGTGGCTCTCGGTGCACGCCCCGGCGCCGCCGGAGGGCGGCGCGCCGTACGACTGGGAGCAGAGCTATGCCCTCGGCGGCGACCCGGACGAGCACGGGATGCCGGCGACGTTGGCGCTGCGGCCCGGGCCGAACAACCGCCGCGACGTCACCTTCCAGGCCGAGCTGCGCAAGGACGGCGTGGCCATCGCCCGCGGCGGCGCGAGCGGCAGCTTCGAGGACGGTCGGCGGGTCGACACGGAACTGCGGGTCGACCGGGTCGATTCGTTCGCCTGCCCCAACGACCCGGCCGACGGCGCGCCGGAGGACAACATCGGCGGCCCGTGCGCGAGCAGCGCCGACTGCGACGGCAACTTCTGCCTCGCCGCCTCCCTGTTCCCCGGCTTCCCCGGCGGCTACTGCCTCGGCCAGTCCAGCCTGTCGGTGGCCTGCGACCCGCTCGACGGCGCCAGCTGCGTCCTCGGCTCGAGCTGCATCCAGGTCGGCACCGGCTCGCCCGGCGTCGCCTCCCACCTGTGCCTCGACGCCTGCGCGGTCGCCGGCTCGCGCGGTCTGGCGCACCGCACCAACTGCGACTGCCGCGACGGCTACGCCTGCGACTCGGTGGGCGGGGTCTGCCTGCCCGGCTGCTCGACCGACGACGAGTGCTGTCGCCTCTGGACCGACGCCGACGGCGACACGTTCCAGGACCCCGGCGAGTGGACGCCCGTGGACGGCTGTCGCGGGTCCTGCGACCTCGCCTCGTCCCGCTGCGAGTACGACGGCGCCCCCGGCGCGACGATCGGCTCCCCGTGCCTGCACGAGAACGACTGCCCGACCGACAGCCGCTGCGTGTCCGAGGCCCTGTACGGCCTGCCCGGCGGGATGTGCATCCGCGACCGCTGCGACCTCGAGGGCCACGAGTGCGACGCGGGGTCGGGCTGCGCCAACCTGGCGTTCGGCTACTGGGCCTGTCTCCGCGGCTGCGAGGTCGGTTCGGGGCCGTCCGGCTCCGGCTTCCGCTGCGAGAGCGGACAGGCCTGCTGGCCCGGGGAGTTCTCGCCGGCCCCGAGCGGGTTCGGCGACGCGGACGGCTACTGCTGGGTCGGCAACTGGTCGTCGATCACCGTCCACAACGTCTACTCCCCCTGCACGCAGCCCGCCGACTGCTGGTCCCCCTTCGGTCTCGGCGACTGCCTGCAGCCCGCGCCCGGCGCCCCCGGCTACTGCATCGTCCACGGCTGCGGACACCCGGACGTCGCATCGACCTGCACCGAGGGCGGCGGCGGCGTGTGCGCCGCGGCCCTGGACCACTGCGCGAAGGGCTGCACGCCGGGCCTGGAACCCGCGGCCGCCGGCTGCCCCGCCGGCTTCGCCTGCTGGAGCTACGGCGGCGTCGGGTTCTGCCACCTCCCGTGCGACGACTCGGCCGACTGCGGCAGCGCCTGGACCTGCAACGGGACCTCCCACGGCTGCGAGGGGTGATGCGCGCGATGTCGCCGCCCGGACGCCTACGCCGGCCGCGGTTTCTCGTCGCCCTCCCGGCGCTCGCCCTGTCGCTCGCCTGCGGCCCCTCGTCTTCGCCCGTCGTCGGCACCCCCGACCGCCCGACGGGTGCGGCGGCCGAGGTCTCCGTCGCCGCGGTCGCCGATGCGGCGGCGGCCTCCGGGGTTGCCGCGGAGGCCGCCGTCGGGCCGTCGGACGCCGGCGAACCGGCGGTCGAGGCCGAGGTCGAGGCCCCGGAGCCGCCGTGCTCGCACGTCCCCGGCGTCTGCTGCGTGGCCGTCCAGCCGCTCGGGCCGGTCCCGGACGAGGAGCTGCAGGCGGTCGCCGACGCCCTGCGTGAGCTGTACGGCTTCGAGACGCGGATCCTGGAGCAGCTCGACCTGCCGGAGGAGGCCTGGTACGAGCCGCGGCGGCGCTACCGTGCCGAGCGGCTGCTCGATTTCCTTGCCGGGCGGCTGCCGGAGGGGTGTGACCGCATCGTCGGCTTGACCGTCAAGGACATCTCGACGACCAAGGGCGAGATCGAGGACTGGGGGATCCTCGGGCTGGCCGAGCTGCCCGGGACCGCCTGCGTGCTCAGCACGTTCCGCTGCCGGCGTCGCGTGCGCGACGTGCCGGCCGTCGAGCGGCTGCGTCGGGTCGCGGTCCACGAAGTCGGCCACACGCTCGGGCTCCCCCACTGCCCGACCTACGGCTGCTTCATGGAGGACGCCGGGGGCAAGGCGGAGACGATCGACCGCGAGACGTTCCTGTGCGACGTCTGCCGCGAGCGCCTGGGCTGGCTCGAGTAGGAGGGGGATGGAGCTGCCGGGCCGGCTGCGCAAGTTCTCCCGCGTCGTCCGGCAGACGGTGCTGCCGGGCGGCGGGGAGCTGGGTCGGGGCGAGCGCCGGCTGGCGACGCTGGTGCGGTTCCTCGTGCAACTGGGCCGGCAGTTCGTCCACGACCGCTGTCCGCGACAGGCCGGCGCGCTGGCCTTCGGGTCGGTCGTGGCGTTCGTGCCGATCGCCGCGGTGCTGCTGGTGCTGACGCAGTGGGCCGAGCGGCTCGGGGACCGTCCCGCGCTGCAGGAGCTCCTCGAGCGGTTCATCGTGCCCGGCGCGGCGAAGGACCTGGCCGAGAAGATCGCCGCCCTGGTCGGCCAGATCGATTTCGAGACCATCGGCTGGGTCGGCGGCGTCACGCTCGTGCTGCTCGGCGGCATGCTCTACCTGCAGGTGGAGGTCGTGCTCAACGACGTCTGGAACGCGACCCGCGCCCGCCGGCTCTGGGAGCGCGCCCTGGCGCTGGTCGGCGTGACGGTCCTGGCGGTGCCGGCCTTCGGCGCGGCGACGTACCTGTCGTTCGAACGGCTGCAGGCCCCGCTGGACACCCTGCTGCCGTTCGGGCTGCTGCTGGCGTCCCTGACCCTGGTCTACAAGCTGATGCCGCACCTGCGCGTGCGCTGGCGCAGCGCGATGGCCGGGGCGCTGGTCGCCGGCCTGCTGCTCGCCCTGGGACACGCCGTCTACGGCGTCTACGTCGATGCCTTCGGCTGGACCTACGAGAGCGTCTACGGCGCGCTGGCCTTCCTCCCGATCACCCTGGCCTGGGTCTACCTCGGCTGGGTGTTCTTCCTGCTCGGCGCCGAGGTCAGCTACACCAGCCAGCACCTCGACACGCTGTGGGCCCGCGCCCGCCACGCCCGCCAGCTCGCCGGAGCCGGAGACGGCGTCGTCGGCGCGGTATCGTGGACCAACGCCGTGCGGCTCTGCCGGGAAGTGGCGGCCGCCGCGGAGCCGGTCGATGCGGAGCTGCTGGCGCTGCGGGTCGGCATCCACATCGACGCGGTCGGCCTGCTCGTCTCCCGGCTGGTCGAGGCGGGCCTGTTGCGGCGCGACCCCGAGGGCCGCGTGCGGCTCGCGCGCCCGGCGGCCGAGGTCGCCCTGGCCGACGTCTACGACGCGGTGGTCGACCGCCGGGGCGCCGACCCGGTCCTGCAGGCGGCGCTGGAGGACCACCGCGAGGCTCTCCGCGGCCTGACGCTCGCTCCGCCTCCCGGCCCCTCCGACGGCTGATCTGCGGCACGCCGCTTGCGGCTCGCCGGCGGCCGTGTCAGGATCTCCGGCGCAACGGAAGGGCCCCCCCAGGGGGGCGGGAGGTTGGCATGTCGAGTCGGCATTGGATGTGGATCTGCTCGTGGCTGGGACTCCTGGCGTTCGCGCTGCTGCCGGCCTGCGGCGGTGGAGGCGACGACGACGACCAGGATGCGGACGGCACGGACGTCGATGTCGAGGAGGTCGAGGACCAGGAGGACGTGCCGGACGACGCCCGCGACGTGCGGGAAGACGCGGCCGAGGACGTCGATGTCGATGAGGACGTGGGCGAGACCGAGGTCCCGGTGACCTGCGGCGACGGCATCGTCGACGACGGCGAGGAGTGCGACGACGCCAACGACGACAACACCGACGCCTGCCTCGACACCTGCCGCAACGCGACCTGCGGCGACGGCTTCCTTTGGGCCGGCGAGGAGGAGTGCGAGGGCGACGCGACCGAGCCCTGCACGACCTCCTGCGAAACCACCGGCACCCGGCCCTGCGGCACCGACTGCCACTGGGCCGACACCTGCATGCCGCCGGCCGAGGAGTGCAACGGGCTGGACGACGACTGCGACACGGTGATCGATAACGACCTGCCGTGCGTGCCGGGCGAGTCGGTCGCCTGCACGACGACCTGCGGCTCCACGGGCACCGGCACCTGCACCGCCACCTGCGCGCTGCCCGCCCCGGCCGACTGCACGCCGCCGGCCGAGACCTGCACCGGCGTCGACGACGACTGCGACACCGAGGTCGATGAGGACTTCGACTGCGTGATGGGGGCGACGGTCGATTGCATCACCGCCTGCGGCACCACCAACCCGGCCGGCGTCTGCACCGCGACCTGCACCATCCCCACCGGCGACGACTGCCCGGCACCGCCCGAGGTCTGCAACGGCCTGGACGACGACTGCGACGGCGAGGCGGACGACGGCTTCGACTGCGTCCAGGGCGCGACCGTCGCCTGCCTGACCTCCTGCGGCTCGACCAACCCCGCCGGCGTCTGCACCGACGCCTGCACCGTGCCCGCGGCGGACGCCTGCCCGGTCCCGGCCGAGGTGTGCAACGGGGCGGACGACGACTGCGACACGGTGATCGATGACGGCTTCGAGTGCACCGCCGGCGCGTCGCGCACCTGCACGGCGGGCGCCTGCACCGGCACCGAGCTCTGCGACGGCGGCAGTTGCACCTGGGGCGGTTGCGACTTCGGCGCCGGCCCCATGAACGACGCCTGCTCCGGCACCCTGCCCGACATCTCGTCCGGCGGCGTGTTCACCGGCAACACCTGCGCCGCCGCCAACGACTACACCTACACCTGCGGCACCGTCTCCGCCGCCTCCCCCGACGTCGTGTTCCAGCTCGTGCTGACCGAGCCCCGCGACGTGGTGCTCGACACGATCGGCTCCGCGTTCGACGCGATGCTGTTCATCCGCCACGGCGGCGCCGCCGGCTGCCCCGGCGCAACCGCCGACCGCTGCGACGACAACACCGCCGGCGGCACCCCGGGCCAGGCGCGCATCCAGTGGCCCGCCATGCCGATGGGCACCTACTGGGTCATCCTCGACGGCGCCTACGCCGGCTCCCGCGGCGACTACGTGCTCAACGTCTTCGTCGCCGACCCGCCGCCGCCGCGCAACGACACGTGTGCCACCGCCACCGCAATGACCGGCCCCGGGATCTACGCCGGCTCCACGACCTCGGCCGCCGACGATCACGGCCCCTCGTGCGTCACGACCACCGGCGGCCACGACGTCTGGTATTCGTTCACGCTCCCCGGCCGCTCGCTGGTCTATCTCGACGTCAACGACGGCGCTGCCTGGAACTCGGTGCTCGAGGTGCGTCGCGGTCCGTGCGGCGCGGCGATGACCAGCGCCGCGTGCAACGACAACGCCTGCGGCGGCAACCGCTCGCAGTGGTTCGGCACGCTCGAGGCCGGCACCTACTACGTCGTCGTCGACGGCGCGACGGCGACCGACCGCGGCGGCTTCGGCCTGCTGTACCAGTACTCGAGCTGCACGGCCGGCGTCGAGATCACCGGCAACGGCAACTACGACGGCAGCACCAGCGGCTGGGGCAGCGATCGCCGGGGCTCCTGCGGTGGCGCCTCCGCCCAGGAGGACTACCTGTGGACGGCGATGTGCGCCCCGCGCGCGGTCACCGCCACCACCTGCAACACCACGACGGACTACAACACGGTGCTGTACTGGGTCGCCGGGACCTGCACCACCGCGGGCACCGAGCTGGGCTGCAACAACGACGACGTCGCCTGCAGCGTCAACCGCAACCGCTCGACGCTCACCTCGACCCTCCGCCAGGGCCTCAACTTCCTCTACGTCGACGGCTACTCCGGCGCCGTGGGCGACTACCGCGTGACGATCTCCGGGATGTAGGCGGCCGGACGCCCCGGCCTACGGGGCGCGGTCGTCCCGCTCGTGCCGCAGCGTGCGGCCCATCAGGGTCCCCACCGCCTGGTCGAGCGGCAGCTCTTCGAACAGCACGCGGTACACCAGGTCCGAGATCGGCATCTCCACGCCCGCACGCTGGGCGAGCTGCCGGACGCTGCGGGCGTTGTGAACGCCCTCGGCGACCTGGCGCGTGCGGCCGACGATGTCCTGGAGCTTCTCGCCGCGGCCGAGCGCCTCGCCGAGCTGCCGGTTGCGGGACAGCTCGCCGGTGCAGGTCAGCACGAGGTCGCCGATGCCGGCGAGGCCGGCCAGCGTCAGCGGGTTGGCGCCGCGCTGCATCGCCAGCCGCGCCACCTCGGCCAGCCCGCGGGTCATCACTGCCGCCCGGCTGTTGTGCCCCAGCCCCATCCCGGTCGCGCCGCCGACCGCGATCGCGATCACGTTCTTGATCGCGCCGCCGAGCGCCACGCCGACGACGTCCTCGGTCGCGTAGACCCGCAGCACGTCGCCGGACAGCCACTGCTGCAGGTCCTCGGCCAGCTTCACGCTGCGGCAGGCCAGCGAGACCGCCGTCGGGTCGCCCCGCGCCAACTCCTTGGCGAAGCTCGGTCCCGACAGCACCAGCGCCCGCTGCCAGGTCTTCCACCCGCAGACCTCCGCCGCCACCTCGGGCATGATCAGGCAGCTCTCCTCCTCGATCCCCTTGGTGGCGATGACCAGCGGCGCGTCCGCCGACAGGTGCGGTGCCGCCTGCCCCAGGACCCGGCGGAACACGTGCGACGGCATCGCCAGGATCACCACCTCGGCACCCCGGAGCGCCTCCGCCAGGTCCCGCGTCGCCGTCAGGTTGTCCGGCAGCCGGAACCCCTGCAGGTAGAACGGGTTCTCGTGGCCGCGGTTGATCCCCTCGACCACCTCCGGCTCGTAGGCCCACATCCGTACCGGATTGCCGCGGTCGGCCACCAGCTTGGCCAGCGCGCTGCCCCAGTTTCCCGCCCCGATGACGGCCGTCGTTCGCTGCGTCATGGCCCCGCATGCTAGGCT
>JAFGHH010000167.1 GCA_016930215.1 Deltaproteobacteria bacterium | reverse complement strand
GGCGCGCGCATCGAGTTCGCCCCCCCCGGCGATCTGCTCGGGCGCCAGGTACCTGGGCGTGCCGACCAGCCGGCCGTCGCGGAAGGCGCGCCGGCCCAGCATCCCGGTGCGCACGAGTCCCGACTCGCTGAACCGCACCATCGCGGAGCCGCCGAAGTCGACCAGCCGCACCTCGGGCGGCGCGCCGGGCTCCTGGAGCACCAGTACGTTCGACGGCTTGAGGTTGCGGTGCAGGATCCCCTTGCCGTGCGCGGCGGACAGCGCCGACAGCACCCGGATCACGACCTCGACGGTCCAGCCCACGGCGAGCCGGCTCCCCTCGCGCAGGTAGGCCGAGAACCCGGCGCCGCCGACGAACTCCTCGACGACGTACGGCGCGCCGTCGGCGGTCTCCCCGACGTCGTAGACGTCGGCGATGGCCGAATGCCCGGTCGCCGCGGCGGCCTGCGGATCGTGATGGAAGCGCGCGACGAGCTCCCGGTCGCGCGACACCTCGGCATGCAGGATCTTGATCGCGTAGCGGCGGTCGATCGCCAGGTGGTGCGCCTCGTAGACGGCGCCGAGCCCTCCTTCGCCGATCCGGCGGGCGAGGCGGTACTTGCCGTCGAGCACCTCCCCGGTGCGGTCGATGCTCCGGCCGTGGCTCGGCACGGGCGCCGCGACCTCGACCGCCTCCGCGTCCGGCTCGCCGTCCTCCGTCGACTCGGCCGATCGGGAGACCACGGTGCGGTCCGCGTGCTGCAGGCGGTCGAGCGCCTGGCGATGGCGTTCGGACATCTCGACGCCGAACTGGACGCGCAACCCGCGGGCCACCGCGACGGGCGTGGCGATCCGCAGCTCGATCGGTCGGCTGGTGGCCTGCCGCAGGTCGGCCAGCACGGCCGGCTCCAGCGTCCGGTCGGCGGCGACCACCAACCGGTCGGCGTGGAAGCCGACGACGCAGATGCGGTGTCGCAACGCCTGGGCCCGGGGCAGCGAATCGGTCGCGACGACCGGAGCGGATTCGATCTCGCCGAGCGTGGTTGCCGGAAGCTGGTGGAACCCGCTCAGGTAGCCGGCCAGCGTCGCCTCGTCGACCGCACCCAGCTCCAGCAGGTTGAGCGCCAGATCCTCTCCGAACGCCTGCTGGCGCTGGACGGCGCGCGCGAGGACCTCCGGCGACACCAGACCCCGATCGGCCAAGAACGCTCGGAACGAGGTCACGACATCCTCCGGAGCGATGATAGCACACGGTCGGGGGTCGGGGGCCGCGGGCCGGGGGTCGGGCCTAGTCGCCCGTTCCGTCCTCGTCGCCCGCGTCGTGGATCGGGATGCAGGCGCCGTAGTAGCAGCGTTGGCCCGCGAGGCACGGCTCGGGGCACTCGGCCGGGTCGTTGGCGCAGGCGGCGACGGCGCCGAACAGCGTGGCGAGAAGCAGGAACAGACGCAGCGCGACGAGCATTCTCGACCCCCTTCCCCGGCCTACGGCGCGGGCCTCGGGCCGCGGATCCCTCGGACGTCCGGTGCGGCGTCGGGCGAACGCAAGGCCGCTCGAGTCCACACCGCCGGTCGTCGGGGTCCGCTCACCCTTCATGGCCCAGTCCCGCATAGCGCACCTGCGGCAGCGCGGGGATCGCGGTGTCGCGCAGGACGCGCCACGAATCATACACCACGACGGGGGCCCGGGTCGTCGCCAGCCGTCGGGGGGTCAGGTCGCGCGCGTACCGCGGGTGGTCGCACAGCAGCACGACGGCGTCCGCGCGCTCCAGGCCGGCGACCAGCCGGACCGGCTCGACGCCGCAGCCGGCGAGCTCGGCCGCGGCGACGTCGTAGTCGTGGCCCAGCAGCCTGCCGACGCGTCCGTGCAGGGCCTGGACGAACGGGCCGGCCGGCGCGCCGCGCAGGTCGTCGGCCCCGGGCCCGCCCCGGCAGGCGAAACCGCAGACGAGCACACGGCTGCGCGCCGGGTCCTTGCCGGCGCCGCGCAGCAGCCGCAGCACGTCGGCCGCGGCCCGCAGCGGCATCGATTCGTTCAGCTCGCGGACGGCGAAGACCAGCGACTTCTCCGGGGGCCGCTCGCCGAGCGACGGGAGCAGCAGGTAGGGGTCCTTCGACAGGCGCCCGCCGACGTAGCCCGGGACGGCGATGCGGGACTGCACGGCGGCGACTTCCCGGGGGCGCGCGCCGTCGCCCTCGTTCGCCCCGCGGATCACCTCCAGCGGGTCGAGGCCGTGCGTGCGGGCCAGCAGCGCCACCTCGTTGCCGAAGGCGTACCGCAGGTCGGTGCGGCAGCTGTCGATCAGCCGGACCAGCTCGGCGGTCTCGGGGTTCGGGACCCGCACGATCCGCCTCGTCAGGCGGCGGAACAGCGCCGCGGCACGCTCGGCGGACGCGTCATCGATCGCTCCGAGCAACTGCGGCCGGGCGCGCAGCGCCCGAAGCGCCGAGCCCCGCGCCGCCCGCTCGGGACAGCACGCCAGCCCGGCCCGGGGGCGAACCCGGCGGATCCGCTCGAGCACGAGCTTGCGCGAGGTGCCGACGGGAACGGCCGAGCGCACGATCACCAGGCCGTCCGGCGGAAGCCGGCGGGCCAGCTCGTCGGCCGTGTCGGTGATGTTGCGCAGGTCGGGCGTGCGCGTCTCGGGGTTGGCCGGGGTCGAGACGCAGACCACCACGACCTCCGGCAGCCGCTCGGGCCACTCGGCGGTGACGTGCAGGCGCCGGCCGAGCGTGCGCCGGAGGACCGCATCGATCCCGGGCTCGAGCACGCGGCTCTTCGCGCGGCGCAGCAGCGCGACGACCTCCGGTCGCTTCTCGATGCCGAGCACGCGCAGGCCGCGGGCGGCGAAGGCGGCGGCAACGGTGAGGCCGACGCGGCCCAGGCCGACCACCGCGAGGTCGACCTGCGGCGGCCCGGCGGCAAGCGACGCACGGGAACGGGTGGTCTTGCGCTTCGCGGTGGGCCTCATTCGCGTCTCGCAACGCCGGAGGGCGGGAGCATTCCAACCCGCGGCGCAACCCTCATATCCGAAGCGGACGGGCGAGGGAAGGGGGGAGCGGTCGCCGCCGGAGCCGTCCCTGCGGGCGGACCTCCCGGTCGCGGCCGGGCTGGACATCCGCGAACCGTGCGACTATGCCCGGTTTCCGGGACAACCGCGGCCCCGAGGGCCGGGGCCGGGCGGGGCCCGGGACGGCCGTCCCACCGGGAGGCCCGTGCCGAAGGAGGATCTGATGAACGACCCGTTCCGGCTCTCGTCCCGCGCGCGGCGCCGCCGTCCCTCTCCGATCCGCGAGCTGGTGCGCTACATGGGGATGGAGGGGATGCTGTCGCTGGGCGGCGGCTACCCGAACCCGCGCACGTTCGCCTTCCGGCGCGTGCAGGTGGACCTGGCCGGCGGCGGCACCCCGGTGATGCTCGAGGGCCCCGAGCTGGACCGGGCGACGCAGTACGGCGCAACCGACGGGCTGCCGGCGCTGGTCGAGCGGCTCGTGGCCTGGCAGCGGTTCAAGGACGGGGTCGAGCTTCCGGCGGGCGGGCTGGTGGTGCTCAACGGCAGCCAGGAAGGGCTGTACATCCTGGCCGACCTGCTGCTCGACGAAGGCGACGAGGTGCTGGTCTGCGAGCCGACCTACCCCGGTGCGCTGGCCGCGTTCCGCTCGTTCACCGACCGCTTCGTCGCCGTGCCGCTCGACGCCCAGGGGATGCGCACCGACCGGCTGGCCGAGCTGCTCGACGGGCGTGCGGCGCGCGGCGAGCGGCTGCCGCGGTTCCTCTACACCATCGCCGGCGGCCACAACCCGGCCGGGGTGACGCTCTCGGAGCCGCGGCGGCGGCAGCTCGTGGAGATCGCGAGACGGCACGGGGTTCCGATCCTGGAGGACGACCCGTACGAGCTGTTGCAGCTCGAGGAGGCGCCGCGGCCGCCCACGCTGCAATCGCTGGCGCCGGAGCTGGTGGTGCGGCTGGACAGCTTCTCGAAGATCCTGTGCCCCGGCCTGCGCCTCGGCTACGCTTCGGGGCCCGCGGCGGCGATGCGCGCGATCGTGCTGCACAAGCAGGCGAGCAACCTGCACACCAGCACCTTCGCGCAGGCGTTGCTGGCAGCGTACCTCCGGGCCGACGGGCCGGAGGGGCTGCTGGCGCGCATCCGCGCCAACGTGCAGCTCTACCGGCGCAACCGCGACGCGATGGTCGCCGGCGCGCGGCGGCACCTGCCTGCGGACGTGCGCTACGAGGTGCCGGGGTCCGGGATGTTCCTGTGGTTCGAGCTGCCGGCGGGGTTCGACGGCGAGCGGATGCTCCGTGAGGATGCGGAGGCGCTGGGCGTGGTCCTGGTGCCGGGCGCGCACTTCTCGACGCAGGGCGGCTGCCGCAACGCGATGCGCGCCAGCTTCAGCATGCTCGACCCGGAGAAGGCCGACGAGGCGATGCGCCGCTTCGGCGAGATGGTCGCGCGGGAGCGGGCGCGGGTCGCGGGCTGACGCGCGGGGCGGGCTAGGCGAACAGCTTGCGGACCTTGGCGACGGCGAGCTCGAGGTCCCGCTCCTCGATCACGAGCGGCGGGGCGAAGCGGATCACGTCGTCGTGGGTTTCCTTGCAGAGCATCCCGTCGGCCTTCAGCCGCTCGCAGTACTGCCGGGCGCCGCCGGCCTCCTTCTTGAGGTGCAGGCCGACGAACAGCCCCTTGCCGCGCACCTCCTGGATCAACGGGTGGCGGATCGCGCGCAGGTCGGCCAGCAGCTTCTGCCCCAGCCGCGCGGACCGCTCGACGAGTCCTTCCTCGGTGAGCACCTTGAGCGCCTCGCGGGCCACGGCGCAGGCCAGCGGGTTGCCGCCGAAGGTCGAGCCGTGCTCGCCGGGGCGGAACAGCCCCAGCAGCTTGCTCGAGGCGACGACGGCGGAGACCGGCAGCACGCCACCGCCGAGCGCCTTGCCGAGGATCAGCACGTCGGGCTTCACGCCGGCTTCGTGCTCGTAGCAGAACTTCTTGCCGGTGCGGCCGAAGCCGGTCTGGATCTCGTCCAGCATCAGCAGCACGTCGTGCTTCCGGCACAGCTCGGCGCAGCACGCCAGGTAGCCGTCCGGGGGGACCACCACGCCCGCCTCGCCCTGGATCGGCTCGACGAGCCACGCGACCGTATTCGGGGTGATCGCCTTCTCGAACGCCGCCGCGTCGCCGTAGGGGACGACCTTGAAGCCCGGGGTGAACGGGGCGAAGTCCTCCTTGTACAACTCCTCGGTGGAGAAGCTGATCACGGTGACGGTGCGGCCGTGGAAGTTGTTCGAGCAGACGATGATCTCGGCCTGGCCGCGCGGCACCTTCTTGACCCGGTGGCCCCACTTGCGGGCCAGCTTGACCGCGGTCTCCACCGCCTCGGCGCCGGTGTTCATCGCCAGCACCATCTCCATCCCGCAGAACTCGGCCAGCTCCTTGCAGAACGGGCCGAACTCGTCGGTGTAGAACGCGCGCGACGTCAGCGTGCAGCGCTCGAGTTGCCGCATCGCCGCCTTGACCAGTCGCGGGTGCCGGTGGCCGTGGCTGACGGCCGAGTAGGCCGACAGGAAGTCGAGGTAGCGGTTCCCCTCCAGGTCGGTGACCCAGGCCCCCTCGGCGTGGGCGATCACGATCGGCAGCGGCTTGTAGTTGTGCGCGCCGTACTGCTCGGTCATGTCGATGATCTGCTGGCTGGTCGGCATGGTCCTCCTCGCTTCCCGCCCCCCGGCGTCCCGTGTCCGGGTCATACACGACCGGCCGGGCGAGTCAACCCCGGTCCGGGGACTCGAGGCGTTCGGGAAACGCGAGGCCGCAAAGACCGCAGGCGCAGGAATCCCGACGGGTTGGTGCGTCTCGCGGATCCTTGGCGGTTCATTACGTTTTTTCACGATCCGCCGAACGGGATTCCGGGGAACTTCCCGGTCCGGGCCGTGACCAAGACCGGCACGCGCGGGTTCCCGACACACGGCTCGCGCGGCCGGCCGGACGAAGCGGCCGGCGGGAGGAAGGCCGATGGAACGAACGACGCTGACTGCTCCCGTGGCCCTGCCGAGCGCGCGGTCCAGGCCGCTGCGCATCGTCCACGGTCCCGACGGCCGCCCGCGGTTGCTGCGCCGCGGCGCCGCCGCCTTCGCCGCGCTGCGCACCAACCTGCCGAAGGTGCTCCGCGTCGGGGTGATCCAGGGGGCGCGGATCACCGAGGAGCGGATGCTGCGGGAGCGCGACCAGGTCACGATCGGCCGCTCGGAGAAGGCCGACTTCGCGGTGGACAGCCCGACGCTGCCGGGCCGCTTCCCGCTGTTCGAGCGGCGGGTGGGGCCGGACGGGACGAGCTGGCAGCTGAACCTGATGCCGGGGATGACCGGCCGGGTGGCCTTCCCGGCCGACCAGGGCGGCGTGCTGGACCTCGAGAAGCTGGTGGCGTCGGGCAGGGCCGAGCCGGGACCGCACGGCGTGCGGGTGCCGGTCACCACCGACTGCCGCGGCAAGGTGGTCGTGGGCGACACGACGCTGCTGTTCCAGTTCGTCGTGGCTCCGCCGGTGCAGCCGCCGCCGCAGCTCCCCGCCTCGGTGCGCGGCGGCTGGATCGCCCGCCTCGACCCCAGGTTCGCCCTGTCGCTCGGGGTCGCCGCGCTGCTGCACTTCGGCCTGATGGGCTTCACGATGGTCAACGACTGGCCCGAGCCGACGCTGGAGGAGACGCTCGAGGTCGGCTGGCCGGTGCAGTTCCAGCCGCTCGTCGTCGAGAGCGAGACGACGACGAGCGCGACCGCCGACGACGAGCCGGCGGCGCAGGGAGCGACGGCGGCCAAGGCGGACGGCGCGGAGCCGGGCGGCAAGCCGGACGAGCCCGGGGCGACGGCGGCGACGGACGGCGACCCGGTCAAGCCGGACCCGGGGCGGCCGGCGCAGCCGGTGGTGCGGCACGCGTTCGGGGACGAGTCGCTGACGGACCGCGAGCTGGCGAAGCTCGGCGACCAGCTGGGCCAGGCGCTCGAGCTGCAGAACATCCTCGCCGGCGGCCGCGGCCCCGCGATGGGTGTCGGCGTGCCGTTCGACGGCACCTCGGGCGCGATCGTCAACCTGCGCGACTCGCTGGTCGGCACCACGGTCGTCGGCGACGGCGACCGGCAAGGCGGGTACACGGTCTACTCCGACGCGGCTTCCGTCGGCCCCGCGGTGGGACCGGTCGGCCCGGGAACGACGAGCGGCCCCGTCGCCGTCGTCGTGCCGGACCGCGGGGACGCGACCGACGTCGCGCCGCAGGCGATCGTGACCGGGACCGTGCGCACGACCGGCACCGACCGGCTCGACAGCCCGGGGGTGATGAGCGGCACCGTCTTCCGCGCGACGCTGGAGCGCAAGCGGCGGCAGGTCGAGGCGTGCTACAACCAGGTGCTGCCGCGCGACCCGACGCTCGCCGGCAGCGTGCGGCTGGTGGTCACGATCAACCCGCAGGGCGGGGTGCGCATCGCCGTCGAATCGACCGACCGGAGCCTCGAGGCCTCCGGCGTCACCGCGTGCATCGTCCAACGGCTCGGGACGCTGAACTTCGCCTCCACCCCGCCGCAGGGCGGCGAGCTGCGCGTCCGCGTCGGGTACGACTTCGTCGCTCCGTGACCTCCTCCTGTATCCCCCGCACCACGGTGTAGCCTCCCCTGCCACGGCCGCGCCCGGCGCCGGGTGGCGCATCCCGCGGGATTGCCGCACGTTGCTCGATTGGCACGCGGCCCGCACTCTCCGGCGCGCGCCGCGGGCCGTGCGGGTCGCAGTGG
>JAFGHH010000166.1 GCA_016930215.1 Deltaproteobacteria bacterium | reverse complement strand
GCGTCCTCCACGGCGTCGGCGTCGGTTGCGGCGTCGTCCTCGACCGGGCCGTCGTCCGGGGCGTCCTCCGAGGCATCGGCATCGGCATCGGCATCGGCATCGGCGTCCGCGCCGCAGATCCACTCGTGCGCGCAGACGTGCGCGGCGCACGAATCCGCGGTGCAGGGGTCGTCGTCGTCGCAGTCCGAGTCCTCGACGCAACAGCCGGCGATCGGCGCGTGCGTGCAGGCGCCTCCCGGCCCGGTGCAGCCGTCGGTGGTGCAGGGGTCGTCGTCGTCGCAGTCGGCGGCCGTCAGGCAACAGCCGGCGATCGGCGCGTGGCCGCACGCTCCGCCGGGTCCGCTGCAGGTGTCGGTGGTGCAGGGGTCGTCGTCGTCGCAGTCGCCGTCGGTATTGCAGCAGTCGGGGATCGGCGTGGAGGCGCAGAGTCCGCCGGTGCCGCAGGTGTCGCTGGTGCAGGGATCGCCGTCGTCGCAGTCTGCGGCGGTGAGGCAGCAGGCCGGGATCGGCGTGGCGGTGCAGCGCCAGGTGCCCGGATCGCAGGCGTCGCTCGTGCAGTCGTTGCCGTCGTCGCAGTCGGCGTCGCTCGTGCAGCACCCGGAGATCGGCGAGTACGTGCAGGTCCCGCCCGGGCCGCTGCAGGCGTCGGTCGTGCACGGGTCGCCGTCGTCGCATTCCGCGTCGCCGTTGCAGCAGCCGGCGATCGGCGTCGCGACGCATCCGTCCGGCTCGACGCAGGAGTCTGCGGTACACAGGTTGCCGTCATCGCAGCCGAGCGGCGTACCGGCGGCGCACGCTCCGCCCGCGCAGACCTCGTCGCCGTTGCAGGTCGTCCCGTCCGAGCAGCTCGAGCCGTCGGGCCGCCACGCGTCGGCGGGGCAGGAAGCGGTCGAGCCGGTGCAGCTCTCCGCGCGGTCGCAGGGTCCCGCCGCCGCGCGGCACTCGGTCCCCGCGGGTGCGTAGGCGGGCACGCAGACTCCCGCGCCGTTGCAGGCAGACGCGTCGCAGGCCGCGCCGGCGGCGGCACACGAGACTCCGGCGGCGGGCCATGTGCAGTCGAGGGCGCAGCCGCAGGGGGAGTTGCCGAGGCTCGATCCCGTGTCGCATTCCTCGCCGCCTTCGACGACTCCGTCGCCGCACAGCGGGCCGGTGCCGGCGAACAGCGCGAAGTTGTCGAAGCCGACCTCGTCGCCCACCCCGCCCAGCGAGCCGTCGAGGAAGCCGAACGAGAAGGAGAATACCTGATCCACGGCGATCGGAGTGCTGGACAGGTCGCGCTCCACCGTCCGGACGCGCCGGACCCAGACGGGGGGCGTCGATTCCCCGAGCGGCGAGGTGTAGGAATCGAGCAGGCTCGGGGTGCCGGTGCCGATCGTCATCCGCAGGCGGAGCTCGGTGTTGAGGATGTCGGAGTTGCGGTACCAGGCGTCGTAGCGGATGCGCAGCGCGGTGATCGGGGCGCCGGTGGCGTTGCGGAAGCGCATGCCCGAGGCGGCGTTGCCGTTGGAGACGACGCCGAAGATGCGGTTGACGGCGTCGGTCGTGAAGGCCCACAACCCGGTCAGGAAACCCGAAGGGGCCAGGCCGTGCGCGAACGTCGCCGCCGTGCAGCTCGTGCTGCCGTAGCTGCAGTTCAGCGACGAGCCGAAGAACGCGGAGAACGCGTCGGTGGACAACTGTCCCGGCCCCGGGACGGCCGCCAGCCCGGCGCCGGCGTAGGCCTGGAAGTCGTAGACGTGGCTGCCGGTGAATGCGGGCTGGGCCGGCGCGGGGGCCGCCCAGACGAACACGAGCGCTCCGACCCCGAGGACGACCTTGGTCATGTCGCAATCCCTCCGTCCGGGACGGGTAGCATGGCCGAAGCGCGGTGACAACCGGGGCTACGGCACGTACGGCTGGTGGCCCAGCAGCAGCTCGATCCGCACCGGCACGGGCCCGGCGGCGGCAAGCTCCTCCGCGAGCGGGGAGCCGGGCTCGAAATGGAACGTGGTCGCCGTCAGCGTGTAGCGGCGGCCGTCCTCCGCGTGGTCCACCAGGATCGCGCCGATCGCAACCGTCGCCCCATCGACCGAGCCCGACGCCCCCGAAGTGCAGCCCGCGGTGGCCCGGCAGACCTCGACGCTCGACGGCACGCACACGACCCGCTCGTAGTCGAGCAGGCCCGACGCGGCGCGCTCGCGGCGGCAGGACGACGCGGCGGTCAGGACCCAGGCGCCGTCCCCCAGGTCCCAGGTGAGCCGCAGCGAGGACGGCTCCTCGTTCGGGTCGAGGCCGTCGAATTGCAGGTGCAGCCGCGGCACGCCGAACAGCCCGCTGTCAGCGGCCTCGGTCGACGGCATCAGCGGCGGGCGCATCAGGTAGGTCCGGGCCGGATCGAGCGGCTGCTCGACCACGATCTCCACCCGGCGTCCCCCCGCCGTCTCGGCGGCGGTGACGGTCGAGGTGGGGAAGAACGACGCATCGACGTCGTCGAGGCGCGGCCGGTACAGCGGGTCGCCGATCAGCAGCAGCGGGTTCATGTCGTCGTAGTACCAGGTGTCGTGCCACTCCATGCGCATGTCGCGGAACGCGTCGCCGATCTTCTTGCGGTCCAGCAGCACGCCGACCCAGTGGTGGAACTTGTTCTCGTCGTTGCCGTAGCCCACGGCGGTGATCACGCCCGTCGCCCCGAAGCGGATCAGGTGGCTGCAGAACAGCTCCGCCGCTGAGACTGCCTGGTAGTTGCAGGTCAGACACGCCGACAGGTAGACGAAGGCCGGAAAGACGTCGCGGATCGAGCGCAACCGCTCGGTCGTCAGGAAGCCCGCCGTCCCTTCCTCGAAGCCGTGACCCGCGAAGCCGATCAGCGCCGCCGCCTCGTAGTCGTCCTCCCGCAGCGTCCCGGTGCCGTTGTACGCCGTCTCCCAGCCGGACGCCGCGAACACCTCCGCCAACCGGTCGTGGACGTGGATGTGGTCCACCCCGCCGTCGTCGTCGAGCGCCGCCTTGCCGGTGCGCCCGTCGCGCAGATCGAGGTCGATCTCGTCCCCGAGTTCCGCGAACAGCTCGCGGGCGAGGTAGGCCGAGACGTCGGTCACGGTCACGCCGAGGATGCGGCCGGCCGCCGCGTCGGCGAACTGGTCGTTGTCCCAGAAGCCCAGGCCCGAGGGGACGCCGAGGCCGTCCGAAGCGTAGACGGTCATGTCGAGCTCGTAGTGATAGCCCCACAGCTCGCCCGGGGCGTCCGGCCGCAGCAGGGCCATCGGGATCGCCGTCGGCGCCGCCACGATCGTCAGGTAGCGCGGCAGGACGCCCAGCTCGCGCAGCATGGTCTCCAGCTCCGCGTCGATCGCCTTGGCGTCGGCGAACCCCGTGGTCACCAACAGCTCCCGGCGTGCCGCCGCGAGGTACGGCGCCGCGAGGGAGAACTTCCCGCCGATCGTCGTCAGCGGCGGACCGTACTCCAGCGCCGCGTATCCGCCCTCCGGCGCGACGCCGTCCTCGAGGTCCGCGTGACTGGCCAGCACCACCGCCGCGGCGTCCGGCCCCAGCCGCTCGAGCGCCGCGAGCCGCACGTCCTGTGCCGTGGCCAGCGTTTCGTCGCACGTCGCGCCGTCCGGGCAGGCGCCGGCGCCGACGAGCTGCGCCGAGCGTCCGGCGAAGCTCTCCGGCCGGTCGAGGGCGCCGCCCCGGATCACCAGCAGGCGGTTCTCCAGGGACGCCAGCACCGCGGCGCCCAATGCCAGCCCGTAGTCGTCCTCCACGAGCACGACGTGCCGGAGCTCGCCCGGGCGGTCGAGCGTCAGGCGGACGTCCGGGACCTCGGTCCAGAGCGCCGACGGCGCCACCCGCCGCAGCGGGCTCCCGGCGCCCCACTCCAGCGCCTCGACGGCCTGCGCGGGCGCTTCGCCGACCAGCACCGCCTCCCGCGGCCCGGCCAGTTCGAAGAACCGCACGGCCGCGTCCACGTCGAACGCGCCGCCGGGCTCCACGTGGAACACCAGCAGCGGCCGCAGGTACCGCTCGGGGAACCCCTCGACCGTGCCCCACGCCGCGGCCACGGGGACGAGCTCCAGCGCGGTGCGCCAGTCGTCGTCGGACACCAGGTAGACCGGGTCGAGCGCCGCGTTCGGGGGCGGCTCGACCGCGTCGCCGTCGGCGTCCGCGCCGTCGGTCGGGGTGTCGTCCACGCCGCCGTCGCCGTCCCCGGGGTCGCCGTCGCTCCCGATGTCGGTCCTGCCGCCGCCGTCGTCGCCGCAGGCCGCCGCCAGCCACGTTCCGGTCGCGATCGCCAAACCGAGACCGATCCCCGCTCGTCTCATTGCCGTCCCGCTCCCTTCCCGACCGATCCGTACAACGGAACACGCGTGACGGCAATCTCCGCGAGGACTGCTTCCGCGAGGACTACTGCGGAAGGAAGCGGCAGGAGGCCGAGTACTCGTCGCTGGGTCGGATGGCGATGCAATGCTCCCGAGCGGCCTGCGCCGCCTCGCGCTGCCGGGAGCCGAACAGCAGGTTCGTGTAGTGGAACCACAACTCGCCGTGGTCGGGATTGGCCTCGGCCGCCGGTTGCAGCAGCGCCGCGCCCTCGGCGCTCGTCTCGCGGTTGCGGGCGAGCGAGGCGGTGTCCACGAACCAGCGGCCCCACTGGAGCAGCGGCTCGACGGCCGACGGGTCGCACGCGATCGCCTCGCGCAGCTTCTGCAATGCGCCGTCGCGCTCGCGCCCGCGCCACAGGGCGCGCGCTTCGTCCAGCAGCGCGCCACAGGCGACACCGGTCGCCGAGACGGCCGGCGGGACGACTCCGGGCCCGGTCGTGGGCGCATCGGGCGCGGAGGCGGGAGATCCGGCGTCCTGCGGCGCCGGTGCGTCCTCCGGGCTCGCCGGCACGTCGGCATCGGGCGTCCCACCGAGCGTCAGGGTCAGCGACGGAAGCTCCGGCACGGCGTCCCCCGGCGCTCCGGCGTCCGCGACGGCGGCGACCGCCGACGGAGCGTCCTCGGCCGTTCCGGCGCGGGCGGCGGCGGTCGCCGCGGGTGCGTCGGACGCGCCCGTCGCGTCCCCTTCCGACCAGACGTAGCGGTAGTAGAGGAACCCGCCGACGGCGGCGACCGCCAGGACGAGCACCACGCCGAGGACGATCGGGCCGGCGCGACGACGCGGCGGCGGGATGAGGAACTCGTCGATCGCCGAGGGTCGGTCCGCATCCCGGTCCCGCAGGTTCCGCTCGGGCGCGAACCGCGTTCCCGGCCAGGAGGCGTCCGCCCCCGAGGCCGTCGCCGGAGCCTCCCCCCCGGAGCGCGCCCGGAGGAACTCGACGTAGTCCAGCACCTGCTGCTGCTCGTTGGGGGGCAGCCGGCTGGCGCGCTCGCCGATCTTCTGCCAGGTCTTCAGGCTCCACCTCCGGCGGCTCCGGCGCGGACCGCATCCGGAACTCCCATCCTGTAGCACGCGTCCGGCGCGGACTCCAGCCGGAGCGACTTCCGGTTGCGTGCCGCCTCGCGGTCGCATAGCCTGCCCCCATGGCAGATTGTCCGAAGTGCGGCCGGGCGAACGAAGGGGAGGGCAAGGTGTGCGTCGCGTGCGGGGCCGAACTGGCCCCGGACGATCCGAAGCGAACGACGATCATGCCTCCCGGCGGCGCCGCGGTTCCGCCGGCGAGCGCTCCCGTCGTGCGGAAGGTCTTCTGTCCGCACTGCGGCGCACCCGTCACTCCCGGCGTCGCCTTCTGCGGCCGCTGCGGCGAGAAGGTCGGCGAGTAGGCCCCGAACGTCGCCCCGGTCGGTGCCCTAGGGCCAGACCGCCATCGTCGGATGGACCACGCGTCCGCCCGCCGGCACCGGGTAGACCGTCTCGGCGGTCCAGCTGCCGTCCGACGCCTCGGAGAGGTGTGCGACCTCCGACCCGCCGCCGGAGACGGAGCGCAGGAGCGCCACGTGCACGCCGCAGACCCGATCGCCGACGAAGTCGACCATCGAGGCGTTCGGGCCGACGACGGTCCCGGCATCCCAGGCGCCGCCGTCGATCGGGCGGCGGTACAGCACGAGGGAGCCGTCGACGTGGGCGCCGAGCAGCACGGTCCCGGTGGGCGAGAAGCCGGCCGAGATGAACGACGCGTCGAACGGGTCGTAGCCCGGCGTGCCGTCCGCGTTGACCCAGGCGCTGCCGTCCCAGCGGGTGTAGCCGAGCTGGCACGCGATGTGGGGCCGGCCGAGCCTGTCGAGCGCGATGCTCTTGTACTCGCCGACCATCGTCGGCGTGCCCGTCAGCTCCTCGTTGAGCCACGCCGCGCCGTCGAAGCGGGCGTAGTGCAGGCGGTAGATGTGGTGGTCGTGGTGGGCGACGTGGGGTCGGCCGCCGGCGTCGAGCGTCAGGGCGGGTCCGCCGCCGGGGTTGGGTTGGCCGGTCGGCGGATACAGCCCCAGGGCGACCTCGCCGACCCAGCCCGTGGACGTCCAGCGGTAGTACTTGAGGTTCGTGCTCTGCCGGTAGACCAGGTGCGGGACGTCGCCGCGCAGCGCGAGGAAGTGGCGGGCGTTGTAGGTGAAGACGTCGGTGTCGACCACGTCGTGGCCCGCGGTGCCGTCGGCCCGGACCCAGGCGGTGCCGTCCCATCGCGTGTAGCGCAGCTCGCGCGCCGCGAACGCCATGTAGGCGACGTGCGGCCGGCCGGCCGGGTCCACGGCGATCTCCAGCGAGCCGTAGCTGTAGGACGAACCGTCGTAGAGCCCGGTCGCCAGCGACTCGACGTTCCAGGCGACGTCGGCGGCGTTCCGTGCGGCGAGGCGCAGCGCGCCCCAGCGGCCCGAGCCCGCGGGCGCGCTCGGTTCGAGGAACAGGACGTACAGCCGCTCCGGCGGGACGAGCCGACCGACGCAGGTTCCCGCATCGTCGCACGCGTCCTCGCTCGTGCACGGGTCGCCGTCGTCGCAGGCTCCGCCGGCCGGCGTCGGCAGGTCGACCGGGCAGGCGAGGGAGGCGCCCGAGCATTCCTCCGCGGCGTCGCAGGGGCCGACCGCCGGCCGGCAGACCGTCCCCGCCGCCGCCGGCGTGCAGACCCGCGCGGTCTCGTCGCAGCCGCCCACGCACCCGGTGACGGGGCAGGGCGGTGCCCCGGGCCGGCACGCGCCCGCGCCGTCGCACGTCTCCGCGCCGTTGCAGTACGTCCCGTCGGAACACCCGCTCCCCTCGGGAAGGAGCACGAGGTCGCAAGTCCCGTCCGCGGGGTCGCAGGCGTACGCCCCGCACGGCGGATCGGCGGGGCAGGTCACCACGGTCGCCGGGTCGATCGCGCAGACGTGCTCGACGCAGCGCAACGTGCCGTTGCAGGCGTCGCCGTCCTCGAACGCCGCGCACTCCGCGTCCGTGCCGCCGGGACACGAGCAGACGGCGATCCCCGGGACGCACGTGCCCGCGCCGTCGCAGGTATCCGGGGTCGTGCACGGGTCGCCGTCGTCGCACGGTTGTCCCGCAGGAGCGGGCGTTGCCGTGCAGTTGCCCGCGCCGTCGCAGGCCGAGGCGCTCTCGCAGGGCCCGGGGGTACACGCGTACGCCGTGCCGGCACAGCCGCCGTCCGCGTCGCAGCGGTCCGTGTGCGTGCAGGGGTCGCCGTCGTCGCACGCCGTGCCCGGGCTCGGCGCGTGGGCGCAGGCCCGGCCCTCGCCGAACACGACGCAGGAGTCCTCGGTGCAGGGGTCGCCGTCGTCGCACTCCTCGGGTCCGTCGCATCCGAACGAGCAATCGGGCTCGCAGCCGTCGCCCGGCGCGTCGTTGCCGTCGTCGCACTCCTCGCCCGGGTCCAGCACGTGATCGCCGCAGCGACCCGCGACCTCGCCCGCCTCGTCGGCCCGGTCCTCGACCTCCGTGGCCTCGTCGGGACCGACGCCGTCCTCCGCCTCCGCCTCGGGCTCGGCATCCGGCGACGCGTCGCCGTCCCCGACGGTCGAGGTCCCGTTGCCGCAGGCCGCGAAGGCGACCAGCAGGAGCGGCGGCCCGAACCTCCACGGTCCGCCGACTCCGTCCCTCGTCCGTCGCTCGGTCTTCATCGCTTCTCCCTCCTTCCCCTCGCAGCACCGATCAGATTGTCACGGGAGCAGTCCGTCGGCCAGAGGGAACCGGCTGCCTTGCCTCTTGCCGTGCCGCACGCTCCCGCGCCATGCTGCCCGCCGGCGGGGCCGGGCCGGCGCCGGGACCTTCGCGATCGACCTGCCGGCCGCCTCCGCCGGAAGCGAGCGCCGCGCGCTCGCCCGGGGTCCGTGAGCGGATGAGCGGGATCGTCGTCGTCGGGGCGGGGGAGCACAACCTCGCGGGCATCGATGTCCGCATCCCGCGCGGCCGTCTGACCGTGGTCACGGGCGTGTCCGGTTCCGGCAAGTCGTCGCTGGTCTTCGACACCATCGGCCGCGAGGCGCAGCGCCGGTTCCTCGAGACGTTGCCGGCGTTCACGCGCGGGTTCCTCGGACGCCTTCGGCGCCCGAGCGTCCGGCGACTGGAGGGACTGTCGCCGGCCGTGGTGCTCGACCAGCGGCCCGGTGCGACCAACCCCCGCTCGACCGTCGGCACCATGACCGAGGTCTGGGACCTGCTGAGGCTGCTGTTCGCCCGCGCGGGACGCTCCCCGGACGGGACGCCGCTGTCCCGCGGCCTGTTCTCCTTCAACACGCCGGACGGTGCCTGCCCGGGCTGCCAGGGGCTGGGCGTCGCGGACCGCCTGGATCCGGAGCTGCTGGTCGCCGACCCGGCCCGCTCGCTGCGCGACGGCGCCCTGCGCGTCAGCACTCCCAACGGCTACCTGATGTACTCGCAGGTCACCCTCGACGTCCTCGAGCAGGTGCTTGCCGCCCACGGCGGCTCGGTCGATACACCCTGGCGGGAGCTGACCGAGGAGCAGCGCCAGGTCGTGCTCCGCGGCTCGGAGCGGGTCCGCGTCCCGTTCGGCAAGCACCCGCTGGAGAGCCGGCTGCGCTGGACCGGGATCACGCCGCGCCCCCGTCAGGAGGGGTTCTACAAGGGCCTGCTGCCCGTGATGGAGACGATCCTGCGCGGCAAGCGCAACGACTCGATCCTGCGCTTCGTGCGCACGATGCCCTGCGCCGAGTGCGGCGGCGCGCGACTGCGGGCCGCGGCGCGCGCGGTGACCTTCCACGGGCACGGCATCGCGCCGCTGGCGGCGCTGGACGCGACCGGCCTGGCCCGGTTCTTCCGGGAGCTCGAGCTCGCCCCGGGCGAGGCCCCGGCCGTCGGCCCGATCCGCGCCGCAGTGCTCGAACGCCTGGACCTGCTCGCCGAGCTGGGGCTGCCGTACCTGACGATCGACCGGCCGGCCGCCACGCTCTCCGCGGGCGAGGCGCAGCGCGTGCGCCTCGTCACGCTGGCCCTGGGCTCGCTGCGCGGGCTGCTCTACGTCCTCGACGAGCCGTCGGTCGGTCTGCACCCGCGCGACGTGGGGCGGCTGATGGCGGTGCTGCGCCGCCTGCGCGACGCCGGCAACACGGTGCTGGTCGTCGACCACGACGAGGCGGTGATCCGTGGCGCCGACCACCTCGTCGATCTCGGCCCGGGCGCCGGCGAGAACGGCGGCCGGCTGCTGTGGAGCGGTCCCGTGTCCGGGCTGCTCGCGGCGCCGTCGGGACCTTCGCCCGGGACGCCGTGCGGTGTCGCCGCGCCGTGGAGCCCCACCCGCGCCTGGCTGACCTCCCCCGCTCCCGACCTCGACCGACCGCGTCGCGCGGGCGCCGGCGAGCTGCGTCTCGAGGGCGTCACCCGCAACAACCTGCGCGACGTCGCGGTGGTTCTGCGTCGCGCGGCGCTGAACGTCGTCACCGGGGTCTCCGGCGCCGGCAAGACCTCGCTGCTGCAGGAGCTGCTCGCCCGGGCGCGCTCGGGCGGGTTCGAATCGATCGACCGGGTGCTCGAGGTCGACCAGTCCCCGATCGGCCGCACGCCCCGCTCCAATGCCGCAACCTACACCGGCGTCTCGGACGCGATCCGCGACCTGTTCGCGGCGACGCCCGCGGCCCGCGCCGCGGGCCTGGGCAAGGGGGCCTTCTCGTTCAACGTCGCGGGTGGGCGCTGCGAGGCCTGCGAAGGCGCCGGCGTCCTCACCGTCGGCATGCACTTCCTGGGCAGCGTCCACGTGCCGTGCGAGGCGTGCGGCGGACGACGCTTCCGTCCCGAGGTGCTGGCGGTGCGGGTCGAGGGGCGGAGCATCGCCGAGGTGCTCGAGCTGCGCGTCGCCGCCGCGCTGGAGCTCTTCGCCGGGCAGCCGCGGATCGCCCGCACGCTGACGACCCTGCGCGACCTCGGCCTCGGCTACCTGCCGCTGGGGCAGCCCGCGACCACCCTGTCGGGCGGGGAGGCGCAACGCATCAAGCTGGCCGCCGAGCTGCAGCGACCGGCCGGGCGGGGCGCCTTGGTGGCCCTCGACGAGCCGACCACCGGCCTGCACGCCGACGACGTGGCCGTCCTCGTCGCGGCCCTCGACCGCCTCGTCGAGGCCGGCGCCACGGTCGTCGTCGTCGAGCACGACCGCGCGGTCCTCGCCGCCGCCGACCGGATCGTGGACCTCGGGCCGGAGGGCGGCGCCGCCGGCGGACGCGTGGTCGCCGAAGGGACGCCCGCGGAGCTGGCCGCCTGCGAGGAGTCCCACACCGGCGCCGCGCTGCGGTCCGGCCGCGAACGGCTGCTCGACGCCCCACCCGAGCCGCCGCGGCCCGCACCGGTCGCCGCGCCGATCGAGCTGCTCGGCGTGCGGACGAACAACCTGCACGGTTTCGACGTCCGCCTGCCGTTCCCGGGCCTGTCGGTGATCACCGGCCCGTCGGGCTCGGGGAAGTCGTCCCTCGCCCGCGACACGCTGGCCGCCGAGGCGCGCAACCGGTTCTCCGACACCGTTTCCGCCTGGGCGCGCCGGTTCCTGCCGCGCCGCGGCGCGGCCGACCTCGACGAGGCCCGCGGGTTGACCCCGGTCGTCGAGGTCTCCGAACGCTCCGGCCGGCGCAATCCCCGCTCGACCGTCGGCTCCGTCAGCGAGGTGGCGCCCCTGCTCCGCCTGCTCTTCGCCCGCGCGGGCGTGCGCCCGTGCCCCGCCTGCGGGGGTGCGCTCGAAGGCGCGAGCTGCGCCTGCGGTCACCGCCTCGACCCGCCGCCCACGTCGTCCTCGTTCTCCTGCGACTCCCGCGCCGCCGCCTGTCCCCGCTGCACGGGACTGGGGTTCGTCTCGCGGGTCGATCCCGCGCGCCTGGTCACGCATCCCGATCGTCCCTTGACCGACGGGGCCCTGGCAGGAAGCCGCATCGGGGCGTTCTTCGGCGAGCCGGACGGCCGGCACGTGGCGACGTTGCGGGCCGCCGGGAGCGCGCGGGGCTTCGACTTCGAGGTCCCGTTCGAACGGCTGGACGAGGCCGCCCGCGAGGCGGCGCTGCGCGGTTGCGGCGCGCAGGTGTTCGACGTGTCCTGGCGCTTCGCGCGCGGAAAGCGGACCGGCGTGCACCGCTTCCGCTCGGCCTGGGCCGGTTTCTGCAATCTGGTGGAGGAGGAGTACCGGCGGGTGCACGGCGACGACCGCGCCCTGGAGATCGAGCCGCTGCTCGTCGAGACGACCTGTCCGGAGTGCGCGGGGACGCGCCTGGCGCCGGCGTCGAGGCAGGTCCGGTTCGCCGGCCGCACGCTGCCCGAGCTCGCCGCGCTGCCGCTCGCGGCCGTGTTGGCCCGGCTGGAGGACGTGGCGGCGGACCCGGTCCGGTGCGGCGTCGGCACCGGCGCCGCCGCCGTCACCGCCGACGCGCGCGCCGAGGCGGCCGAGCGCCTGTCGCGGCTGGACAAGGCCGGGCTCGGGTACCTCGTCCTGGAGCGCGAGATGGCCACGCTGTCGGCCGGCGAGGCGCAGCGGGTGCGCCTCGCCGCCCAGCTGGGCGGCGGCCTGGTGGGCATCACCTACGTGCTCGACGAGCCGACCGCCGGGCTTCACGCGCGCGACACCGGGCGGATGCTCGCGCTGCTGCGCGAGCTGGCCCGGGAGAGCGCCGTCGTGGTCGTCGAGCACGACGCGGAGGCGATCGCTGCGGCCGACCAGGTGCTGGAGCTGGGCCCCGGCGCGGGCGCTGCGGGCGGCAGGCTGGTGGCGCAGGGCCCGCCGGCGGCCCTCGCGGCGGACCCGTCCTCCGTGACCGGCGAGCTGCTGCGCGTGCGGCTCTCCGGCGCGCCCCGGCGCACTCCGCGGCACTTCGCCCCAGGGCTCGAGGTGTGCGGCGCGCGCCTGCACAACCTGCAGGACCTCGAGGTGGTCTTCCCGGCCGCCGCGCTGACCGTCGTGACCGGCGTGTCCGGCAGCGGCAAGTCCACGCTGGTCTTCGACGTCCTCGCGCCGGCCCTCGCGTCCCTCG
>JAFGHH010000165.1 GCA_016930215.1 Deltaproteobacteria bacterium | reverse complement strand
GTCCGCCGCCGCCAGGTGCTCGACCTCGTGCTGCACGGCCAGGCCTCCGAGACGGCGCTGCGCGAGCTGGCCGAGGAGGTCCGCGACCGGTTGATGTCCGAGGCCGGGATCTCGCAGGTCGACGTGACCGGCGTGCGCTCGGTCGAGGTTCACGTAGAGGTGCCGGAGCGGACGCTGCGGCTGCACGGGCTGACCCCGGAGGCCGTGGCGGCTCGCATCCGGGCGGCGTCGGTCGAGCTGCCGGCCGGTCGGGTGGAGGCCGTGGGCGGCGAGGTGCTGCTGCGCGTCACCGACCGGCGCGACTGGGCCCGCGAGTTCGCCCGGATCCCGATCGTCGCCACGCCGGGCGGCGGCGTGCTGCGCCTCGAGGACCTGGCGGTCGTCACCGAGGGCTTCGCCGAGCACCCGGTCCGCGAGGCGCGGTTCAACGGTGAGCCCAGCGTCGGCCTGGCGGTCTATCGCGTCGGCGACCAGACGCCGATCGGCGTGTCCGACGCCACCAAGGCCGCGATGGAGCGGCTGGAGCCCGACCTGCCCGACGCCGTCCGGTGGTCGGTCCTCAACGACCGGGCCGACAGCTACCGCCAGCGGCTCGACCTGCTGCTGCGCAACGCCGCCATCGGCCTCACGCTCGTCCTGCTCATCCTCGGGCTGTTCCTCGAGCTGAAGCTCGCCTTCTGGGTCATGATGGGCATCCCGATCTCGTTCCTCGGCGGCCTGATCCTGCTCGGCTGGCTCGACGTGTCGATCAACATGATCTCGATGTTCGCGTTCATCATCGCGCTGGGCATCGTGGTCGATGACGCGATCGTCGCCGGGGAGAACATCTACGAGTACCGCCAGCGGGGGATGAGCTTCCTCGAGGCGGCCGGCCGGGGCGCGCGCGACGTGGCGGGCCCGATCACGCTGTCGATCCTCACCAACGTCGTCGCCTTCCTGCCGCTGTACTTCATCCCCGGCGTGATGGGACAGATCTGGAAGGTGGTCCCGCTGGTGGTCGTGACCGTATTCGTGATCTCGTGGGTCGAGTCGCTCCTGATCCTGCCGTCGCACCTGGCCCACGCGCGGCCCGGCGCGCGCTACGGCCCGCTGCGCCGGGTCCGCGACGGGATCAACCGCGGCGTGGCGTGGTTCGTCGAGCGGCTGTTCGGTCCCGTGCTGGGGTTCCTGCTTCGCTGGCGCGGCGTCGTCGTCGCCCTCGCCGTCGCCATGCTGGTCGTCGCCCTCGGCTACATCGCCGGCGGGCGCGTTTCGCTGATCCTGATGACCCGCATCGAGGCCGACCAGTCGGTGGCCACCGCCGTTCTTCCTTTCGGCGCCGCCCCGGCCCGCGTGCGGGAGGTCGAACGGCTCCTGGTGGAGACCGCGCAACAGGTCGCCCGGAAGCACGGCGGCGAACGGCTGTTGTTCGGCGTCCGATCGGTCATCGAGGAGAACGAGGTCCAGGTGTTCGCGCTGCTCACCCCACCCGAGGAACGCCCCGTCTCGACGACGCAGCTGACCGAGCTGTGGCGCCGGGCCGTGGGACCGGTGGTCGGCGTGGAGCAGCTCAAGTTCGAATCCGACCGCGGCGGGCCGGGGTCCGGCGCCGCCCTGACGATCGAGCTGAGCCACCGCGACATCGCAACCCTGGAGCGGGCCGCCGAGCGGTTGGCGGAGCGGCTGGCCGAGTTCACCGAGACCAAGGACATCGATGACGGCCACAGCCTCGGCAAGCCGCAGCTCGATTTCCGCCTCCGTCCCGCCGGCGAGAGCCTCGGGCTCAGCTCCGCCGAGCTCGGCCGACAGCTCCGCGGCGCGTTCTACGGGGCCGAGGCGCTGCGCGCCCAGCGCGGACGGGACGAGATCAAGGTGCTCGTCCGTCGCCCCGAAGCCGAGCGGACCAGCGAACACGACGTCGAGGGGCTGCTGGTCGCCGCTCCGGCGGGCACGCACGTGCCGCTGCGCCAGGCCGCCGCCACCGAGCGCGGGCGGTCGTACACCGAGATCCGGCGGCGCGACGCGCGTCGTACGGTCGCCGTCACCGCCGACGTCTCGCCGATCGCGCAGACTCCGCGGATCCAGCGCGCCCTCGAGGAGACCACGCTGCCCGAGCTGCTGCGGGACCACCCCGGCCTGACCTGGCACTACGAGGGGCGCCAGGCCGAAATGCAGGAGAGCCTCTCGGCCCTCTGGGGCGGGTTCCTGATCTCGCTCGTCGTGATGTACGCCATGCTCGCGATGTTCTTCCGCAGCTACGGCCTGCCCCTGCTCGTGATGCTGGCCATCCCGTTCGGCATCATCGGTGCCGCGATCGGTCACCTCCTGATGGGCTACGACGTCAGCCTGATCAGCCTGATGGGCATCGTCGCGCTCGCCGGCGTCGTCGTGAACGACTCGCTGGTGCTGATCGAGTACGCCGGGAGACGGCGGCGCGACGGGCTGTCGGCCCTCGCGGCGATCCGCGACGCCGGCGTGCGTCGCTTCCGCCCGGTGATCCTCACCACCGCCACCACCTTCGGCGGCCTGGCGCCGATGATCTTCGAGACCTCGCGCCAGGCGAAGTTCATGATCCCGATGGCCATCTCCCTCGGCTTCGGCATCGTCTTCGCCACCGTGATCACGCTCGTGATCGTGCCCTGCCTGTACCTCGTCGGCGACGACCTCGTGCGCTCCGCTCGGTGGGTTCGTTGCCGCGTGGCCGCGCTCCTGGGGTTGCCGGCGGTCGACGAGCCCGCGGCGCCGCCGGCGGCGTAGGGGGCCTCGTCGGGCACTTGCCGCCCGCCCCGGCCCCGTGTAGCTTCCTCCCTTCGACCGCTGGCCCCCATGGCTCAGTGGATAGAGCAACGGTTTCCTAAACCGTGGGTCGGGTGTTCGAGTCACCCTGGGGGCACCAAGGGGGGGATGCCCGCCGGAGGCTTCCGGTCGCCCGGACGGACGCCTTCCGCGGCCGGCGTCCGCGTCGCCGCGAGAATAGACCCGCCCGGCGCCCGTTTGCGCCGGGCGGCGACCTGCTGGTTAGGCAGGCCGGACAGGAAAGGAACGGTGGGCGACTCGCCCGTGGCCGAACGGCCGGTCGGGCGGGGGGAATCAAGCGGGGCCCGCAAACCGACTGGGGGGAAGTCGATCCACGGAGCCCCGCAATCCAACCCGCACCGAAGGTACCGGATTCCCCCTCCGCAGGTCAAGCCCGATCGTGCGACCCGACCGGCGGCCCGGACCGCGTGCGGCGGCGCGGACCCCCGGCCCGCCGCCTCCGCAACGCTAGAACCGCGTCTCCTCGAGCCCGAAGCCGACCAGGTCGTCCCGCCCGCTCTCGCAGCTCGCTCGGATCCAGGCGTCGCTCCGCACCCGGTCCGACAGCCGGATCTCGTCCAGCAGCCCGAACCACCGGTGGGTCACGCTCCCGCCGTACCGCCCCACCAACAGCGGCCGGCCGTTGTCCTCGACCGCCCGGATTGCGACGTCGTCCTGCAGCGCGCCGTCGACCAGCGCCCGCGCCCGGGCGCCCTCGTAGAACACCGCCACGTGATGCCACCCCCCCGCGGCCCACGAGGCGACGACGTTGGCGATGCCCGACGTGCCCGCCGCGCTGCTGCCGCGCGTCGTCAGGTACCGATCCAGACCGCTCTCGAGCGAGAACTCCCAGCCGTCGAGGTCGGTGTAGGCCGCCTTCTTCGTCAGCATCCGCTCGTAGTCGTTCGGCGTCCGGCCCTTCTCGTACGCCGCCCACACCTCGGCCGTGAACGCCGAGCCCAGATCGAGGCTCGGCGCGTCCTCCACCCGGACGAACTCGTTGTCCCCCGCTCCGTCCCAGCGCAGCGCACAGCCGCAGCGCCCCTCCGCGACCTGGTGCGGGTTCCCCGCCGTCGGCCGCGTTCCGAGGTTGCCGTGCGGCGAGCTGTCGAGCACCTGCGACTCGTCCGCACCGTCCTGCATGTGGAGCACCAGCCGGTACCCGTTCGTCCACACCCGCTGCCCCGCCGCCGTCCCCGGGTCGCCCACGTCGGCGTCGTTGTCCGCCTGCCTGCCGTCGAAGTACAGGTACAACACCGTGTCGCTGTCGGGCAGCACCGCCGGGACCCGGACCCACAGCCACGCCTCGCGTGCCGCCGCGTCCCACCGCTCGACCTCGACCGCACACGGGCTCACCCCGTCGGACGTCGTCACCGCCAGCTTCCGCCGGTCCGCGACAGTCGGCAGCTCGTCGAACACGAAGGTCACGTCGTCCGCTTCCCGCCCGACGCTCGACCCGAGGTGCACCAGCACCGGGAAATCGGCCATCGCCTCGTCGATGTCCCCGTGGTCCAGCGTCAGCGCCACCCGGCGCTCCCAGCCGACCAGCCAGCCGTCGGGCCACACGTCCGCCGGCCCCTCGTCGTGCGGCGCGTCCCACGGCACGTCGGCCGCGTCCGGGAGGTCGGCGGGGCCGTCGGGTCCCGTTCCGTCCTCGTCGCCGTCGAAGGCGTCCGGTCCCCCGTCCTCCGCCTCGTCGGACGGCGCGTCCGGCGGGACGTCGGCGCGGTCCTCGGGCCGCAAGTCGCCGCCGGCGTCGCCGACGCCGGACGTCTGCAGGCCGCAGCCGACGACCAGCCCGAGCGCGAGGATCCGGATGGGTCCGCCCGACATGCTTCACCCCGCCGGGTGCATTGTACTTCGGAAGACGGGCCGGTTGCGATGCTCAGGCGAGGCTCGCGTCGCCGCGCTCACGGGTCTGCCGTCGCGTAGGCCCACGCCGCGACCACCGCCAGCGCCGCCCGCGCGTTGGTCGCGAAGATCGGCTCGAACGCCGCCGACGTGTCGTTCACCGTGTGGTTCGTCGGCTCGCGCGGCCACGACGACAGGCCGACCGCGCAACGTCCCGCGTCCCAGAACGAGCTGCCGTCCGAGCGGCCGGCGTCGCCGAAGTCGGTGGTGATCGCCCGCGCCTCCGGCGCGAACAGGTCGATCGCCTCCACCCCGAGCGCCGCCCAGGCCCGCGAGGCGTCGGAGAAGGCGTACCAGAACCGCCCCGCCGTCGGCGGCGTCTCCCAGCCGATCATGTCCGCGTTCATCACGCACGCGATCGTCTCGCCCGCCGTCTCGAGCTCGGCGACGTACGCCGCGGAGCCGAGCAGCCCCACCTCTTCCGCGTCGAACAGCACGATCCGTACCGTGCGCGGCGGCGCCGCCGTCGCCGGGTCCGCCAGGATCGCCGCGATCTCGAGCGCGACGGCGACGCCCGAGGCGTTGTCCACGGCGCCGGGGGCCGGGTCGGTCGCCGCGTTCCAGCCCGGGGTGCTCGTCCCGATCGAATCCCAGTGGGCCGTCACCAGCACCGGCGCCAACGCCGGCGCGGTCCCGGCCCGCTCGGCCACCAGGTTGACGCCCTCGGCGAACGGCCGCCGTTCGACCGTCCACCCCAGGCCCGTCAGCTGCGCCTCGAGGTAGTCCGCCGCCTGCAGGCGGTCCGGATGGCCCACGGCGCGCGAGACGATCGTCACCGGCCCGCCGGGCGAGTCCCACGCCGTTTCGCCCGCCAGCACCCGCACGTGGCCCATCATCCGCGCGTCGTCCGCCGCCGCGACGAACGCCGCCGGCTGCGCTTCGGTGCCCGTCAGCAGCCCCGGCCGCGCCAGGGGAGCGGTGAAGTCGTCCGGGATGCACGTGCCGACGCAGACGTAGTCCGGTCCCCGGCAGTCCGCGTCGGTCTCGCACAGCGCCGCGCAGAGCGTCGGGTAGATCTCCGTGTCGAAGCACGCCCCGTCGTCGAAGCACGAGCCGGGGAAGCCCGGGTCGCAGTACAGCGCCGAGCAGTACCCGTCGACGAAGCTCGGATCCAGCGACTCATCGATGCAGAACAGCCCCTCGCATTGCGCCCCGTCCGTGCAGGCCGCGCCCATCGGCAGGCGCGAGGCCTCCTCCCCCGGAGCATCCTCGACCTCCGTCCCGTCGTCCTCCGTCTCCTCCGGCGTCTCGTCGGGAGCCGCGTCGGCATCGGCATCGATGTCGGCGGCGTCGCTCCCCGCGTCGCCGGGTCCGGACCCCGGACAGCCGCCCAGCACCGCGCCCAGGATCGTCACGAACCACCGGAGTCGAAGCTGCGTCATGCGGGGCCCCTCCCACGGACCATCGCGCCGCCCGACAGCATACCGCGGGTCGCCGCGGCGCGGAATGCGGACCCGCTCCCGGACGTCGGAGGCACGAACGGGATCTTGACCGGGCGGGTCGAACGGGGCAAAGGAGTCGGGTCGGGAGGTGGGGCTGATGCGTCGATGGCTGCTGTTGGGTCTGCCGCTTCTGGCCGGGGCGGGATGCACCAGGGCCCCGGGCGAGTCGAGGAGCCTCGACCGGCCGGGGGAGGTCGCGACGACGGTCGCCGCGGCTCCGGCGGCGAAGCCCGGCGACGAGTTGGGGACGGAGCCCGCGCTGGGGGCGCGCAAGCCGCCACCGCCGCTGCCGGGCGCCCGGGACCCGCTGCCGCCCCCAACCCCCGCCGCGACGGCCGACCCGTCGATGGTCGCGGGAACGCCGTCGCCGCCGCTGCCGACCGGCGAGGCTCCCGGGTCCGGCGTTTCCGCCGCGACCCCCGGGACGCCCGCCGACCCGGCCGGGCCCGAACCGAACGTCCCCCCGGGCGACACGCCGGTGGAGATCCTGGAAGTGCCCGGGATGGACCAGACGCCGCCGAACGCCCCGCCGCCCGCCCCCGAGACCGGGGCCGCCCCGGAGATCCTGGCCGGCGGCGCCGTGACGTTGAACCGGTTCGTGATTTGCAGGGACGTGAAGGACCGGGAGCCGGTCGGCCCGGCGAACAGCTTCCCGCGCGAACGCGAGGGGCAGGTCTGGGTCTACCTCGACGCCGCCAACGCCGGCGCGGCGTCGCAGTCGGTGACCGTGCACTTCGAGTCGGTCGACCGGCCCGGCTCCGCCCCCCCGGCCGTGCGGCTCGAGATCGGCCCGGGTCCGCGCTATCGCACCTGGGCCCGCGCCTCGACCTGGCGGCCGTCCGGAACGTATCGCGTGGTCGTGCGCGACGAGGCGGGCACCCCGCTGGCGCGCGGCACGTTCCAGATCGTGGAGCTGTGAGCGCGTGGCGGGAGCGGGCCGTCCGGCGGCCGCAGGGTGGGTGCGCCGACACCGGCGCCTCGCCCTCGGTCTCGGCATCGGCCTGGGGTCGCTGCTGCTGCTGGCCGTCGCCGCCTGGATCGCCCTCCCGTTCCTCGTCCGTGCCTACGTCCTGCAGCGCTTGCAGCAGCGCTTCGGCGTGACGCTCGAGGCCGCCGAGATCGACGCCGGGTTCGGCTCGGTGGAGCTGCGCGACGTCCGCGTCTCCGCGAGCGCGACCGGCCTGCCGCTGGGGACGCTGGCCGCCGTCGAGGCCGACGTCGACCTCTGGGCGTTGCTGGGCGGGCGGGTCGGCATCCGCCGCCTCGAGCTGCGGAGCCCGCAGGTCGCGATCCGCGTGAGCGGCGACGAGCAGTGGGGCGAGGTGGTCCGCCTGGTCCGCCAGGTGCTGCGCGGCTCCGCGCGGCTGGCCGGCGGCCGCGGCGGCGCGGCTCCCGAGGTGGTCGTGCGGGACCTGTCGGTGGCCGTCGAGTACGGGGACGAGCTGTCGCTGTCCGCCGCCGTCCCGCGCCTCGACTACGGCGCCGGACGCCGGTTGCGCGTCGCCGCCGGCGAGTTGCGGCTGGCCACCGGACCGCACGAGGTGTTGCGTGCGTCCTCCGCTTCCGCGGCCCTCGTGCTGGCCGGCGGCGGGGTCGTGGTCGAGGAGGCGCTGGTGACGGGCGCCGCGGCACGTTGGGAGCGCGCCCCGGGCGAGCCGATCGACGGCACGCCGGCCTACCGCGCCGGCCTCGCCCTGCGCCGCCTGCTCCACACGACCCGCGAAGCCTGGTCCGCATCCTCCTCCGACGCGGACGCCGGGGCCCCGGCAACGGTCCCGGGCGCCTCGCCGGAGCCGGCGTGTCGCCTGCCGCTCGAGGGTACGATCCGGTTCGCCAAGGCCGCGGTCGACGTTTTCGAGCCGCGGCTGGGGGCCGGGCCGCTCGCCGGTCGCGCGATCGAAGGGCGCCTGCTGCTGGAGCGATGCGGCGACCGCGTCCGCCTCGATGCGGCGGGGGACCGCGGCGCCGACGCCGGCGGCTGGGACGCGTGGGTCGAGCGGACCGCGGTCGGCACCTCGGGCGAGGTCGAGGCCTCCGCCGCGGAGCTCGACGATCTGGCGCGGCGCCTGTGGCCGGGTCACCGCTTCCCGCCGGTCCGCGAGGGTACGGCGCGGCTCGAGCTGGCGCATCATCCGGGCGAGGAGCGCGTGCGGCTGGCCGGCGAGCTGCCGGTGCCGCAGCTCGAGCTGGCGGCGGCCGGGCATCGCCTGGTCGTCGGTCCCGAGCGGGCGCCGTTCGAGCTGCAGGTCGGACCGTTGGCGGACGGCCGGTTGGGGCTGGCGGGCAAGGTCGAGCTGGCCGCGGCGCGGTACGAAGGACCGGACGGAGCGGGCGTGCTGTCGGGCGCGCTCCTGCAGCTCGAGCCCGAGACGCATGTCGCCTTCGGGTTGGACGGCACGCGGGTCTCCGCCGCCGTCACGGGGCGCTTCGCCGAGCCCGTCGGGCTGCTGGCCGACCCGGCGCTGCGGGTCGTCGAGCCGGAGCTGCGGGCCGACCTGACCTTCCGGCGCGAGGGCGAAGGCCGCGTGGGCTTCGACGGGAGCTATCGCGTGCGCGGCGTGTACCAGCCCGCGGACGCCGGGCTGCCCGCGACGCCGGTGGAGTTGGCCGGCGCGTTCGACCCCGGCACCTGGGTCCGCTGGTCCTCGCGCGAGGCGGCCGTGCGCGGCCGGGTGCTGGCGGACGGGCTGCGCATCGAACGGCCCCGGCTGCCGCTGGTGGTGTTCGGCCCGCCCGGCATCGAGCTGGCGCTCGACGTGCGCCCGGGCGACGGAGACGGCCGTTGGATCGCCGAGGGCGAGCTCGGCGTGCGCGGGCTGACGGTCGATTCGCCGAAGGTTGCGCGCGAGCCCGTCTCGGGGCTCGCCTTCGACGTCTCCGGGACCTTCGCTCTCGACCTGCCCGGACGCCAGGCGACGCTCGAGCAGGGTCGGGCGCGGGTCGGTGCGGTGGAGATGGCGGTGAGCGTGGTCGCCGTCCTGCGGGACCCGCCGGCGTTCCGCGCGGCGTTTGCCGGCTCGCGGACGCGCTGCCAGGACCTGCTGGAGGCGTTGCCGCTGCCGCTGCGCGGCGACCTGCCCGGGCTGGAGTTCTCGGGCAGCGCCGATTTCCACGTCGGGTTCGACATCGACTTCGCCGACCTGTCGGACACGGTGTTCGACCTGCAGGCCACCAGCCGCTGTCGCGTGACCGCCGCGGACGGCTCGATCGAGATGGACCGCCTGCGCGGCACGTTCCGCCACGAGATCGTGCTGCCCGACGGTCGGATCGAGACCGTCGTCACCGGCCCCGGCTCGGTCGACTGGGTCCCGCTGTCCGGGATTTCCCCGTACATGGTGTCGGCGGTGATCACCACCGAGGACGCGCGGTTCTTCCGGCACTCCGGCGTATCGATCCAGGACCTGCGCACCGCGATCGTCCGCGACCTGCGCGCCGGCCGCTTCGTCTACGGCGGCTCGACGATCGACATGCAGGTCGTCAAGAACGTGTTCCTCGATCGCGAGAAGACGGTGGCCCGCAAGCTCCAGGAGCTGGTGCTCACCTGGTGGATGAACCAGGCCCTGACCAAGAACCAGATCCTCGAGCTGTACCTCAACGTGATCGAGTACGGTCCGGGGATCTACGGCATCGGGCCGGCGGCCCGGCACTTCTTCGGCCGCACCCCCGCCGACCTCTCGCCGCTCGAGGCGCTGTACCTGGCCAAGCTGCTCCCCGAGCCGCTGGCCCGCTACCGGATGTACGAGCGGGACGCGGTGCCGACGGCCTGGCGCGCACGCCTCGACCGGATCCTCGGCGTGATGCGGAGCCGCGGCCACCTGGACGAGGAGGAGTACCAGGCCGCGATCCACGATCGGCTCGACTTCTGGCAGCCGGGCGAGCCGCTGCCGGAACCGCGCTACGGCGGCACGCCGCCCGCCGCCGAGGCGCCGGTCGGCTGGCCGGAGGAGGACCCGGACCTCTGGCCGGAGGACCCCGTGATTCCCGAGGAACTCGGTGGGGGATACCCTGCCGACCCGGACCTGTGATAACCTCCGAAAGTCGGAGGCTATCACGGTGGCAAGACGGAAGACGCTCAAGTCGGTCGGCGAACCGAAGAAGACCAAGTCCGCGGAAACCAAGCAGAGCGAAGGCGGGAACGGCAACGGCAACGGGGGGAGCCATGCGGCGCCCTCGCCGCCGACGACCCCCGAGTCCGGCGTGATGCCCGACGACCTCGACGGGCTGCGCCGCGCCCTGCTGGAGGTCGAGTCGCGTCGCGCCGAGCTCGACTCGCTCAACGAGCGCCTGCGCAGCGAGGTGCAGCGGCTCCGGGTGGAAGTGGCCGAGCTGCGGGCGCAGGTCGACCTGGTCGCCTCGGCCGACCCGGTCAGCGGCGCCGTCAACCGCCGCTCGTTCCTCGACGCGTTCCGCCGCGAATGGCAGCGCTCCCGCCGCTACGGCCGGTCGCTGTCGGTGATCATGGCCGACATCGACCAGTTCAAGGCGATCAACGACGGCTACGGCACCGAGGTCGGCGACCGGATCCTGCGGCTGGTCGCGCAGTCGTTCCGCAAGACCGCCCGCGTCAGCGACGTGATCGGCCGCTACGGCGGCGACTCGTTCGCGATCGTCCTTCCCGAGGCCGACCTGCAGGCCGCGCGCCGCGTCGCCGAGCGCCTGCGCAAGGGGCTGGAGAACGCCGTCTTCGAGCACAAGAACCGCCCGATCCTCGTGACGTCGAGCTTCGGCGTGGCCTGCTCCGAGGAGGGCGATCCCGAACCGGAAGCGCTGCTGCTGCGCGCCGACGACTGCCTGTACCAGGCCAAGCGCGGCGGCCGGAACCTCGTCGTCGACGAGGAATCGTAGCTTCTTGCGGCGCCTCGCGCTCGCGCTGGCCGCCGCGGCCGTCGCCTGCCCGCCGCCGCCGGTCGAAACCCCGCCGCCGCCGCTCGTCGTCCGACCCGCCGGCGCCGCCGCGGCCTGGTTCCCGGACGCCTTCGACCCCGACCTCGCCCTGTCGCTCGTCGCCTTCCTCGACCAGCGCTTCCGCGAGCCCGGGAACGCCCCGTACCGCGAGGCGCTCGACGAGCTCGAGTCGCGGCTGCGGCGGGCCGGCTTCGGCGAACGGCCCGGACTGCTCCTGGAGCGGTGGACTCTGGTGGAATCCGCCCCGACCTGGGAGCCGCTCGCCGCGACCCTGGAGGTCGTCGCTCCCGAGCCGGCGCCGCTCCTGTCGTTCGTCTCCGGCGCCGACCGCGAGCGGACGATGCTGCTGATCGGCTCGCCCGGCACCGACGGGCCGCTGGAGGCCGAGCTGCAGGAGGAGGGGCAGGGCGACCCGAAGGGCCGGGCGCTGCTGGCGCGCGGCGTGCCCGAGGAGTCGTACGCGCGCCTGGCGCGCGAGCTCCCGGCGTTCGTGCTGTTCCGCGCCGACGCCCGGTGGGAAGGCCCGGTCTCGCGCGACGACGCGATTCCGTTCGCGAACGTGCCGACGCTCGAGCGCGGCCCGCCCGCCGTCCGGCTGTCCCGGCGGGCCGAGTCGCGACTGCGCGAGCTGCTCGACAAGGGCGCCTCCGTCGTCCTGCGGCTCGACGCCGGGGTGCGGCTCGACCGCGGTCCGGTCGAGATGCTCCACGCGGAGGTTCGCGGCGGCGAGCTGCCCGGCCTCGCCTTCGCCGCACACCTCGACGAGCCCGGCGCCGAGGACAATGCCTCGGGCGTCGCCGTCGCCGTGGGCCTCGCCGAGCTCCTCGCCACGGGCCTGCGGAGGAGCGTCGACGCCCCGCCCCCCAACCGCTCGCTGCACTTCCTGTTCGGGCCCGAGCTGGACCATGTCGACGAGGCCGCGCGCCGCCTGGCCCCGGGCCTCGGCTGGGCCGTCGCGCTCGACCAGGTCGGACGCCCGCCCGGCCCCGGCCGCTACGGCGAGCCGACCCGGGCGCTCGTCGAACGCTCCCCCGACCCGTCGCTGCGCTGGCGCGCCGACACCGGTCCCGGCTCGGGCTGGCTCGGCGACGGCGTGGAGGCCGGCGGCTCCTGGTCCGGCTCGCCCGCCGCCTTCCTCGCCGACGTGCTCGTCGCGCTGCTCCGCGACACCGGCGGCGACTGGGTCTCCCACCCCTTCGAGGGCGGCTCGGACCACGTGCCGTTCCTGGCGTACGACGTGCCGAGCGCGCTGGTCTGGAAGTTCCCCGACCCGACCTACCACACCAGCCTCGACCGGCTGGGACCGGGGGTGGTCGACGCGGGCGAGCTGGAACGGGTCGGCGAGGCGATGCTGGCGCTCGTCCGCTCGCTGGCCTGGGAGGACGGCGCCCTCGCGGTCGGCGCGGCCGCGGAGGCGGCGCGCGGACGGCTCGCGGCGCTGGCCGCCGAGCCCGCCGGCGCCTGCGCCTGGACGTCCTGGCTGCTGGCCGCCGTCGACGACCTGAGCCGCGTGCTCGGCCCGCTGGCCGCCGCCGAGCCGGCAGCGGGCACGCTGCGGACGCTGCGGGAGGAGCTGGCAGCGGGACTCGGCGCCTGCCCGGAGCCGTGAGCGACGCGGCGGCCGGACCGCCTGGCGCGCGCGGTGGACGAATCGATCCCCCACCCGGAGGCCCGGGCCGACACGCGATCGGAACGAAGCTGTGCTACTTGCTCAGGGCGCGGCGGGCGGCACGACGGAGACGCTTGAGGGCCTCGCGCTCCTTGCGCTTCCGGCGCACGGACGGCTTCTCGTAGAAGCGGCGGCGCTTCAACTCCTGCAGCACGCCTTCCTTGCTCATGCGGTTCTTCAGCGCCCGCATCGCCTTCTCGAGGTTGTCCTTGAC